>CAYQXR010000014.1:10269-45179 GCA_964421625.1 uncultured Gemmatimonadaceae bacterium
TGGTCATCACGGCGGCACCGGTGCCGCTCGCGGCCAGTGTGTCGCCCGCGAGTCGCTCAGCCTCCGCCCAGATCAACACCGCCGCGCCCAAGGACTCGGCGACGGTGACGCTGACCGGTGACGGTGCGGCATCGGCGACCTGGAGTGCCACCAAGAAGAAGGCGTGGACCACGCTCACCACGGGCAGCGGCACCGGCAACGGCAAGGTGCGCTGGAACCGCAGCAGCACGGGCCTCGCGGTCGGTACCTACGTGGATACCATCACCATCACGGCAGGTGCCGCCACCACCAAGGTGATCGACACCTTGGTCATCACGGCGGCACCGGTGCCGCTCGCGGCCAGTGTGTCGCCCGCGAGTCGGTCAGCCTCGGTACAGATCAACACCGCCGCGCCCAAGGACTCGGCGACGGTGACGCTGACGGGTGACGGTGCGGCCTCGGCTACGTGGAGTGCGACTAAGAAGAAGGCGTGGACCACGCTCACGACGGGCAGCGGCACCGGCAACGGCAAAGTGCGCTGGAACCGCAGCAGCACGGGCCTCGCGGTGGGTACCTACGTGGATACCATCACCATCACGGCCGGCGCTGCCACCACCAAGGTGATCGACACCCTGATCATCACGGCGGCACCGGTGCCGCTCGCGGCCAGTGTGTCGCCCGCGAGCCGGTCAGCCTCCGCCCAGATCAACACGGCCGCCCCCAAGGACTCGGCGACAGTGACGCTGACCGGTGACGGTGCGGCCTCGGCTACGTGGAGCGCCACCAAGAAGAAGGCCTGGACCACGCTCACGACGGGTAGCGGCACTGGCAGCGGCAAGGTGCGCTGGAACCGCAGCAGCACCGGGCTGGCCGTGGGCACCTATGTCGATACCATCACCATCACGGCCGGCGCTGCCACCACCAAGGTGATCGACACCCTGATCATCACGGCGGCACCGGTGCCACTGGCCATGGGCGTGACGCCAGCCAGCCGGAAGGCGTTGGCCCAGATTGGGACTGCCGCACCCGGTGATGTGGCCGCCGTCACCATCACAGGCGAAGGCGCTGCCACCGCCGTATGGACGGCCACGAAGAAGCAGGCCTGGACCACGCTGACTACCAGCAGTGGTGTCGGCAATGGTCAGGTATCCTGGACCCGCAACACGGCCGGTCTCGCGGTGGGCACCTGGGTCGATACCATTACCGTGACGGCCGTCGGCATTGCCGGACCGAAGCTGGTGATCGACACACTGGTGATCACCGCCGCACCGGTACCACTGGTCGCGGCGATCTCGCCGGGCAGCGCCAGGACCTCCGTCCAGCTCGGTACCGCCGCTCCCGGTGGTACCGCCACCGTCACGCTGACGGGTGATGGTGCCGCCGCCGCCGGCTGGGGCGCCACGAACCGGAAGCCCTGGTCCACCCTGACCACCAACAGTGGTACGGGCAACGGTCAGGTGGTCTGGACCCGCAATTCGGCAGGCCTCGCGGTCGGCACGCATGTGGATACCATCACGGTTGCCAGTGGCGCTGCCATCGCCCACCTGATCGACACGCTGATCATCACGGCCCCGCCGGTGCCGATCACCGTCGCGGTCTCGCCCATGAACCGGTCGACGTCGGCCCAGATCAACACCGCTGCTCCGCAGGACTCGGCGACGGTGACACTCACCGGCGACGGGGCGGCGAGCGCCGCATGGACCGCCACGAAGCAGCAGACCTGGACCACGCTGACCACGGCCAGCGGCACTGGGAATGGCCGAATCCGGTGGCAGCGCAACACCGGCGGACTGGCCGTCGGCACCTGGGTGGATACCATCACCATCACTGCCGGCTCAGCCACCACCCGGGTCATCGACACCCTGGTGATTCTCCCGGCGCCCGTATCCCCGCCGCCGCCACCGCCGGCGCCCAAGGCGATTTCCATCTCGCCCCGCGGACGGACCTGGCGCATGGTCTTCGCCACCGGCTTCTTCTCTCTCGCCAGCGCCGATGCAGTGCGCGACTCGGTCATGGTGCAGGGTGACGGCTCGTCGGAGATGGCTGCCATGACCTGGGAAGCAACGAGCACCGCCCGCATCAAGATCGTGACGGCCACTGGACTGGTCGGGTCGCGGGTGGTGTGGGAGCGCGTGCCGACTTTGCTCGCCGTGGGCACGCACATCGACAGTGTGAAGGTCCGCCTGATTGGTCACGAATCCGAGGCCTGGTTCGTCGACACCCTGGTCATTGCCCAGGTCAGCGCGCCGACTCCGACGGTGGCTGTAACGCAGTTGCTCAAGGGTACTGGGCTCAACACCGACCAGCAGCTCCTGCTCGACCAGGTGGGCAATCGCAACGGCCGCTACGACCTCGGCGATTTCCTCGCCTGGGTGGACCGCGGCGGTGTGGCCGTGTCCCCGGCCATGATGCAGCAGTTGATGACCCTGCCGGAGGCAGGCGGGGATCCAGGGGTAGGGGCGACCGGCCGGTCGCCCGTAGACACGGATCGTCGCTGGCCGTAAGGGCGACCAGCCGGTCGCCCCTACGCACGAATTGTTGCAGGCCTGTACGGGCGACCAGCCCCTACACGCGAATCGTTGCAGGCCTGCACGGGCGACCGCCGGTCGCCCCTACGGATCCCCCCCCAACGGAGCCCCCCCAACGGATCCCCCCTACACCCACCCCGGCACCCGCGCTGCCATGCTCGCGTCTGCCGCGATCTCACGCAGCAGCCGGTTGGCTTCCCAGGCGGAGAGAAAGCCCAGGCGATAGCCGCGCTCGTGACAGGCCTCGCGCAGTTGGGTCAGGCAGCGGTCCAGTCCGCCGCCTTCCAGCAGCGGCGGGCCATTGCGCTCCTGCGCGCCGTGCCCGAACAGCTTGACGAAGAGGTGGTTGCCGACGCGAGGTGCCGCGCGCAGCCAGGCGTTGGCCCGCGCAGGCGAGGGGAGGGCATTGCCGGCCATTTCGCCCACCTCGAGGTTGGGCGCGATGTGGTACCGCGGGTGCCGACGCACGGTGAGCGGGCCCTGAACCATCAGCAGCGAATCCGGCGGTGGCGCCACACCCGGCCTCAGCAGCGGCCCACCGTCATGCGACTTGGGACGGAGCGGGTCATCGGTGGCCCAGTAGATGGCGTTGACCAGCGAGGTCTGACAACCACTCGGTGCTGACGGCAGTGTGAAGTCGGCCACGCAGCCGAGTTCGCGGAGCAGGGTGAGTTCGTTGTTGAGACCGCACCAGCGTCCTTCGGGGTGCGAGTTGTCGAGCGCCCAGTTGCCGTGAATGAAGCACCAGGCTGGGTTGCCGTCTGCGCCGGTACGGAGCAACCCGTGGTCATGATGCAGTCGGTTCACGAACCCGCCCAGTCGGGCGACGAAGGCATCCTCCGGTTCGTGGTCGTGATGCAGGTGGATTTCCACGTCGGCGATGCCGTCGCGGGTCATGGCCGCGAGCGTCTCCAAGGTGCCGTGGTGGTATTCCTCTTCGGGATAGAAGAAGGTGAAGCGCGGTGGGCGCCCGAAGTCGTCCCGGTGGCGGCTGGCAATGGCGGGCCAGCCACGTTCCCACCAACTCACCCGCTCGGCGGCCTGGGCGGCGGAGACACCGCCTCCGAAGGGCTCCCAATGGTCGGTGAACAGCAGCCAGCAGGTGGGCGGATCACCGGGCAGCGGCGTCCAGGATCGGTCGCGCCACCAACTGGCCAGCAGACCGGGCAGCCACTTCTCGGCGTGGCGGGGGAGTTTCATCGGGTGCGCGCTTTCTCCAGATGCTCGAGCAGGTGCCGGGCGCCATCCAGCCGGTCGTGGCGGACCGGTGCCAGCGCACGGGTTTGGTCCCGCAGCAACGTAGCCACTGCGCTGACCAGGGCTGGAATATCGCCGGGTGGGGTCACTGCGGAGGGGCCGAAGGGCAACAGGTCGCGGATGGCGCCCACGTCCGAGGCCACGAAGGGCCGTCCGGTGGCCATGGCCTCCAGCAGCACATTCGGGACGCCCTCCGAGCGTGAGGGCAGCACAAAGGCATCACAGGCCTGGTACCACAACGGCAGCCGCTCGTGGGTCACGGGCCCGGGAAAGAGCACCTTGTCGCGGAGTCCGCGCGCGGCGGCCAGCGCCTCCAGCGACGGCCGCAGCGGCCCGTGGCCCAGCATGGCCAGGCGCAGTTCCGGCCACTCGCTGCGCAGCAGCGCCAGTGCCTCAATGGCCCGTTCAGGCGCCTTGACCGGCAGCATGTTGCCGACCCAGAGCAGCAGCGGGCCCGATGGGTCGAGTCCGAGTGTGGCGCGCGCCGCCATCTGATCCCCCGGACCGAAACGGGTGAGATCGACGCCGCAGAGAAAGTTGGTGGTGCGCTCCGCACTGGCGCCCAGTTCGACCGCACGATCAACCAGCCTGGACCCCACAGCGAAGATATGGTCGGCTGTCCGGAGCGTTGCGGAGATGACGCGACGCCTGGCCTGATTCTCGGTGAGCAGCAGAATGTCGGACCCTCCGGCAATGATGCCACAGGGCACCCCGATCTCACGGGCGAACCGGAGTGCAACGGTGCCGTCGGGGTCGGTCCAGAAGGCCAGCACCGCGTCGAATCTTCGAGCGGTGGCCATGGCCCGGAGCCTGGGGGCGACGGTGGCCCACATCATCCGGTGGTAGTGCCGACGACCCAACCCAGGTGGGTACCAGAAGGTTGGCTGCTCTGCCGCGGGCGTGTTGGGGGCACGCGGCTTCAGCTTGTGGTGCCAGGGCACGGGGGCCACCACCTCGACCTCGCAGCCGATCTGCCGGAGTGATTCGACGGTGCTGCGGTTGGCGGGGCCCCGATGCGGGTCCCAGGGCGTCGGGTAGACTGTGGAGAGAAACAGTAGCCGCTGCATGGCGGGTGGGTTACCCGTGCCGGGGGCTGACAATCTCGCGGGCGCGAGGGTGCCGCTGCGGAGTGGTCGGCGGTGGCAGGATGCGGCTCGAATCCAGATCGGACGGCACCTTGCTGCCCAGCAGCGTGGCGGTGGCCAGTCCCATCACCATATAAAAGATCATGTTGTAGGCCACCGACAGAAACGAGGCCACCACACAGAAGCCCACCAGCATGGCGGTCATGTGGCCGGCCAGGGCGTCTTCGAAATGGGGCCGACCATTGGGAGCAATCCACCGGGCGGCCCGGCGGCGCAGCCCGACCAGGCCTTTGAACAGGTAGGCCACCAGGGCCAGTGCAGTCACCAGACCGGCCACACCCAATTCCATGCCGAATTGTACCCAGGAGCTGTGGGCCGCCCGCCCGCCGCCCATGATCCAGTCCTGGTAGAGTGGGAAGTTGCTGACGCCGTAGCCCCAGGGCCGCTTGATCATCCACACCATGCCCAACCGCCAGAGGGAGATGCGGCCCTGGGAGGTGGTGAAGTTGTAGTCATCGGTGCCCAGGTCGCCGAAGCGGTCAGCCTGGCCGCCCTTGGTGGCGAAGTACATGAACAGGCCTACTCCTGCCAGCACCATGATCATGGTGAGGAAACGCCGCCAGCCGGTTGCCCCAACACCAATCAAGGTGATCCCCACGAAGGCCATGCCCAGCATGCCACCCCGCGAACCGGTAGGAACCATTGCCGCGACCAAGAGCAGGGCGATGGCACCCCAGAATAGCCGGCGGATGGGGTTGCCGAAACCCAGCCAGAGGGCCAGGGGGAAGGCAACCACCAGAATGGCAGCGAAGTCGTTGGGGTCCAGCGAAAGTCCGACGGTAACTCGGTGGCTTTCCAGGAACACCCCGGCCACCGTGAGCGGGTTACCGTACTCGTCGTACTGCACCTGGTTGAACTTGTGCAGCGTGTCTATCGCCACAGCCGCGATTGCCAGCACAAACACGGTGACTGCTCGACGCAGATTGGCGCGGTCGCGCAGGAACACCACACAGCAGGCGTAGAGCACCAGCGACAGGATGTACCTGGTCCGGAAGAAGTAGATCGACCCTCCCATCCAGATGCCGAATGGCGCGGTTACCACCGCCAAGGTGCCCAGGGCGGTGACCAGGCGCAGCGGAATCAGTCGCCGCCAGAGTTCCCGCCACATCAGCCAGGGCACCGTCAGCATCAGAAGGCCGAGGAAGACGATCATCATGATCATCGGGAGGCGCGGTACCGCAAAGATCTCGAAGACCTCGGGCAGGCGCCCCACTGCGTAGCCCAGGTAGAGCCCGAACAATACGGCGGTGATCATCTCGCCCGGCTTGGCATCGGTCAGCGAGAAGTCGGCTGCCCTGGGTTGTCTGGTGTTGGCTGCCTCGGTGGCGGCGCGCACTGCACCGACCACATCGTCCGGGTGTTGCGCGTTCAGCGGCATGGTCATGCGGCTCGCTCCCGGGAGCGCGCACCGAGCAGCGCGTCGTACAGCGCCATGTAGCGCTGGGCCATGGTATCCAGTGAGTAGGTGGTGATGGCCCGCTCCCGGGCCGCGGTGGCCATCGCGGCGCTTCGGCCTGGGTCACCCAGCAGCGCCAACAGGGCATCGGCCAGGGCGCGCGGGTCGCCGGGCGGCACCAGCAGGCCGGTCTCGCCTGCAACCACGGCCTCGCAGTTCCCGCCGACAGCGGTGGCCACCACCGGCAGGCCCGCACCCATGGCTTCCAGCACGGTCATCGGGAGGCCCTCCGAGCGCGAGGACAGCACAAAGGCATCAGCCTGCGCCAGGTACTGTGTCACATCGCCCTGCATGCCGTGCCAGGTGACCACCTGGCCGAGCCCGAGCTGCTCGCGCTGGGCGAGCAGGGCTTCACGAGAGGGGCCGTCGCCGACAATGTCCAAGTGGAAACGCGGCTCAACTGCTGCCACCAGTGCGGCGGCGTTCAGCAGAGTTGCCTGGTCTTTGACCGGATCGAGTCGCGCCACGTGTACCACCCGGTGACCCGGCGCCCTGGTAGTGTTTGGGACAAAGCGGGCCAGGTCCACGCCGTTGGGAATCAGATGCAACTGCTCCGGTCGCGCCAGGTCCGCCGTCCGGGCCACCTCTGCGGCATCGGCCGACACCGCCACGATGGCATCCGTCCACCGGGTGGCGGTCCGCTCCAGCAGACGGGACTTCCAGGTCCGAGCTGCGGTACGGTCGTGTCGGGTGTGCAGATGCGCGGGCAGCCCCAGCAGCCTGGTGGCAAAGGCGCCATGCTGGTGGGCGCCACGGTTGTGGGTGTGCAGCACTGCCGGCGGATTGGCCCGGAGGTAGCGGACCAGCGAGGCCAGAGTGCCGCGCCCGCCCGACTGGGGCCGATCGATCAGGTCCACCGGAATCCCCGCCTCAAGGAATCGGGGCGCCAGGTCGCCGGCCTGCTGGAGGCAGACCACCCGTGGGGTGTAGCGGCTCCGATCGGTGGCGGCGGCGAGCTGGAGCACCATGGTCTCCAGGCCACCCATATTGAGGGAGAGCACGCAGTGGAGCACCTCGGGCGGGCGGGGCGGATTCATGGTCGGGTTCAATGCAAGAATGACGCCTTGACCTTGGGTGCACTGGGGCGCCTCCCCGCTGGACGAGCGGGGACTGGCGCGGTATGTTCCACTCCGATCCTCAATGTCCCGGCGCGGGACTTGCCTCTTGGCATGGTGTTGCGCCCGGTCGGAATCTCCGACCCCCGTCTCTTCCTTCCTGCTCCCGAGGAGCCCTCATGTTCACGTCCGGTCAGGTGTCCGCCAAGGGTCAGAAGCTCTACGCTGCCGCGGCCATCGCCATGATCCTGGTGATCATCTCGACAATGGTCGATCAGATGGTGACCTTTTTCCCGATCGAATCCGGCGTGGCCCGGTGGCGCTTCGAGCGCTTTGGCACCTTCCTGGGTGGCATGCCCATGCTGACCATCCAGATCGTGCTGCTGCTGATGCTGGCCGGCATGGCCGGGCAGCGCCGCACCGCCCGCACGGCAGCCATCTTCGCGCTGGCCGTGGGAGTGATCGCCATCCCGCTGGCTCTGGCCTTCGTGCTCGACTTTGTCGAAGTGCGGCGGGTGGTGCAGGTGCCCAACCGGGGCATCTTCGATCGTGGCGCCATGAAGACCGGTCTGTTCGGCGCACTGTTCGTCCTGCCGCTGCTCTGGGTCGGCTGGCTCGGGCTCCAGGCCACCCAGATCGATACCAATGCCCCGCGCAGCAAGGGCGATGGCCTGGTGGTGGGCCGGTAGTACTGGCCGCCACCCCGTCATGAGAAACCCCGCCTGCCGCATCGCGACAGGCGGGGTTTCTCATGACGGCATGGGCAACTCAGAAGGTGGGCAGCACCTGCTGCACGTCGGCGACGATGGCGGCGATGGTCTCGTGGGCGATCTGGTCGGCTACGCTGATGTCGTTGTTGCGTACCGGCACGATGATACGGACCAGCGCCTCTTCGGTCCGGCCGCGCAGTGCCGCATCCCGGAGAAGCTGGAACTTGACCGCGAACTCGTCGTGGGCCACCCGGCCCCGCCCTTGGTACCAGTAGTACACCAGCGCCGACTCGTTCTTGCGGACCACCCGGTAGCGGTTGACGGTGACCTCACCGAGCACCGTCTCGAAGCTGGTGGGATGATTCTCCACCGACTCCCAGCCGCCGCCCGGCAGGCAGTTCTTGGGGGAGTGGATGGTCTTGCCCTGCCGCTGCTCGTCGTAGTAGCCCACGTACAGCGAGAAGGAGTCGGCGGTTGCGCCAATCGCATACCGCCGATAGATGTAGGAGGTCATCCCGACCGCCTGCTCGTCGGACTCGGTGAAGCGGGAGGCCACTCCCTCCGAGCCACTGAGCGTGAGCGCCACACCCTCGATCGGCGCGCGCAGCGGCGTGGCGGTCTGGCTCCGGTCGGACAGGAAGGTGTTGAGGCCGATGCCCACGACCAGGATTGCCCCGGGAACCCACGGTTGCCAGCCACTCATGGTTCTGCTCCAGTTGCTGCGGGCTGCCGCCAGCGGGCGATGCGGACTTCGCCCAGGCGGATCACAGCCGCGATAAGACCCAGGATCAGGATGGCCACGGCGAAGACCCCCCACCCCTGACTGTAGTGCATGAAGCCGTCCCCGAAGGCCGGCGAGACGTAGTACATCAGGAAGGCGGTCAGGAATACCCGCAGCGTGTTGAGGGCAATGGCCACCGGAATGGCCAGCAGGGCGAGCAGCACTCTGCCCGTCACGGAGCGCAGGTTGAGCCCGCCCACAGCCACACCCAGGGCCAGCAGGGCCGTCAGGGAGCGGAGCCCACTGCATGCCTCGGCGACGAACAGCCGGAAGGGGTCGCCGGTGTCCTGCGAGATGATGGTCATCACATTGCCGGCTCGGTGCACCGGGATGTGCCGCCACTCGATCAGCGCCGAGCCCCACTCTGAGGCCAACAGTTGCAGCGGCATGGCCAGCGCGTTCATGATCACATCGGGCAGCGGAATGGAGAGCGCCAGCAGCGAGAGCGGCAGCCACCAGAGCCGGATCAGGCCCCAACCACGGACAAACAGGATCACACCCACCAGCGCCAGCCACATGGCCATGCGCTGGGTGTACAGTTCGGCCGCGAGGCCACCGAGGGCCCGGAACACGATGGCGCTGAAGAGCGCCACTATGCCCAACAGACGACTGGGTTGCGGGGTCCGGTCCAGGCCGGCCCGCCACATCAGCCAGAGCGAGAGCGGGAACAACAGCAGGCCGTGGCCGGCATCGTCGTCAAACCACCATTGTCGCCCCAGCGAGATGGCTGGCGAGGCGAACAGAATTACCGCAGCCACCAGCACCAGCAGCGCCGGCCCGATGGCCTGCCGCGGCCAGGTGGAGGGTGCCGGCCAGGCCACCCGCTCGCCGGTGGCGGGAGCCACCGCGCTGGTCACCAGCCCCCCTTGCGGAACAGCATCACCGGGATGGTCTTGAGCATGATCCGCAGGTCTTCCCAGACCGAGCGGCGGCGGATGTAGTCCAGGTCGTGCTGGACCTTCTGGCGCACATCGTCGACCGAGGTGTCGTACTGCAGGTGGACCTGGGCGTTCCCGGTAATCCCCGGCGGCACCCGCTGGCGCTGCTGGTAGTTGGGGATCTGCTCGCGCAGCTCGCGGAAGAGCTGCGGCCGCTCGGGGCGTGGGCCAACCAGGTTCATGTCGCCGCGGATCACATTGAGCAGTTGCGGCAGCTCGTCCAAGCGGCAGGAGCGGAGGAAGCCGCCAATGAGGGTGACTCGCTGGTCGCCCGCCGTGGCCCAGACCGCCTGGCCCTCGACTTCGGCGTCAACCGTCATCGTGCGGAACTTGATGATGGTGAAGGGTCGACCACCCAGGTCCTCGCGTCGCCGACTGTCGGAGCGCGGCGGGAAAAGCTGCCGCTTATCCAGGCCCACCCGCACCTGGGTGTAGAAGACGGGGCCGCGGGAAGTGAGCTTGATCAGCAGCGCGATCACCAGCCAGAGTGGCGCCGTGATGATCAAGCCGATCACAGCCACCATCACGTTCAGCACCCGGATGGCCCGGGCGTTGCGCGCCATGGCAACTGGTTCCACCCCCTCCCGGGAGGAGGTGGCATGCGACTGGGCGGTGGACGGATCAAGGCGGGCCATTGAAGTCATCATTGCCGCAGCAACTCAGAAGAATCGGTCGACGACGAAGAGAATGCTCCCGAGAGCCGAGGCGATGCCGACCACCTTGTAGAACAGGTTGCCCGACGGCTTCTCGGCAATGCGGACCTCATCCCCCGCCTGGATATTGAGTGCGTCCAGTGAGCGGCCCTCCTTGAGGGCCGCGTCGAACTCCTCGCCCGAGACCACCACCATGTCGGTGCCCCGACGGATCTGGGACTTGGCGTAGTTGGCGTTGCGGGCTGGCCCGCCACCGGACTCCATCAGCAGCGAGGACAGGAGTTGGGTGGCCGGCGCAATGAAAAAGCCGTTCCGGTTGATGGCCCCGGAGAGCTGGAGGCGGATCGAGGCGGTGGCGTTGACCACCGGCTTGTTGATGTACACGCTCAGGACTGTGGCCAGTGAGTCGTCCAGCTCGCTGCGCAGCCACCGGGCCACCGAGACCTCGGCGCCCGAGGGCAGGGTGATGGTCCGCAGGGGCGAGACCTGGTAGTCTCGCGAATAGGGGCCGTGGCCGATCACCGAGACCCGGATCATGTCACCAGGCTGCAAATCGCCCTCCGTCAGCCGGGCACGGATAGCATCGGCGGTGGCCCGACGGGACTCCCGCAGCGCCTGGGAGTAGGCGGTGGAGGCGATGTCGCGATCCAGGCGGGCCAACTCGCTGGTCAGTTCCTGGCGGGTGACCATGGCGCGCTGGTAGTTGACGGCGATCTCCGCCTGAGTTGGATACTCCTGGGCTCCCAGGTCGGCGGTGCCGAGGCCCAGGAGCAGCGCTCCAGCGAGGAGATGGCGGACGGACAGACGGTTACCCACAGACACACTCCGGAGTTGCATCGGGACGAGCCCCGACAGGTCGCCCCTCTGAAGAGCACAAGTCGTGCTCAGGGTGACCCGTCGGCAAATCGCGGTGTAAGCTATTGTGGTTCAATGGGTTATCCCGATGGGTGTCGCGTCGGCTCAGCGCCTGGTAGGCCGGAATGTCGTCACGCTGCAACGCAGTGTTGCTTTTTTGCTGCTTCCGTGTGGGTCACGCCACACTTCGGGGGCTGACAGGCTCACCAGCAGCCTGCGGCAAAGACATTGCAATGCAATCCCTCCGAGGTCGCATCTCCCGGCGAGTGTTCAGCTCTGGCCAAATCGGCAAGTGCTTATATGCCAATGGGTTATGTAGCCGTTGTCCGATGCGGTCAGGGCGATATGCCCGGGTCAACGTCGGAACAGTGTGACGTAACTGTTGCATGAGGGCAACACTGGACGCCCTGCATGCTCACCCGGGGGTGAGATGGCGACTGAACTGCTGGACGGCGGGCAACAACCACTGGTCCTGATTGCCAACGACCAGGAATGGACCGCCCGTGCGATCGAGAGCATTCTCGTCGCCGATGGCTACCAGGTGTTGCGGACCTATACCGCCCGAGAGACGCTGGACGTTGCCCGCTCGGCCTGTCCCGACATTGTCATTCTCGATCAGCAGCTACCGGACTTCAGCGGGGTCGAGGTCTGCCGTCAACTCCGGGCCGATCCGCTCTTCGGCGCCACCCTGCCGGTGCTGATTACCACGGCTGGTCCTTCCGGTCGGCAGCAACGCCTCAACGCCTACGAGGCTGGGGCCTGGGACTTCTTCGGCCAGCCGCTGGACGCCGAGTCGCTGATCCACAAGCTCACTGTGTACCAGGCCATCTCTCGCGAGGCGCGACAGCTTCGGCGGGTTGCCATGATCGACGCTGCCACGGGGCTCTATTCCCGCAGCGGTCTGGCCCGTCGCTCCACGGAGCTGCTGGGCGAGGCGCGTCGGTCGGGGCGCCAGGTGGCCGTGGTGGTCTGGGATCTAGCCGATCCCATCGACAGCCATTCCGCCGATCGAGCCGGCGCACTGTTTCGCCAGCACGGTCGTGCGGCGGACACCTTCGGTCGGCTGGAAACCACCCGCTTTGCCGCCATTGCCCCAGGCACGGGCACACTTGGCGCGGAACGCTTCGCGGAACGCATGCAGGAGCGCATTGCCGAGACCATCGGTGGCGATCGGGATCAGATCCGCACCCGGGTGCTGGTGCTGGAAGAGACCGAGCCGCTGCCCCTCGATGGCGAAACCTTGCTCAACCGCATGGAGCAGGGCATCGCGGCGCGAGACAGAACGGGCGACCGCCGGTCGCCCCTACGATCCTGATCGAATAAACATGACGGCCCGCCGCGGCGGTTGTAGGGGCGACCGGCTGGTCGCCCGAACCATCCCGATTGACTAATCCCGACCACCCGCCGTGCCCCGGTTGTAGGGGCGACCTGCTGGTCGCCCGAACCATCCCGATTGATCAATCCCGACCACCCGCCGCACCGCGGTTGTAGGGGCGACCGGCTGGTCGCCCATACCATCCCGACGGCTGGTCGCCCTACGATTCCGTCCCGTCAGATTTTTCGCCGGTGGTGGCCACCAATTGCCCCGGCGGTGTTGCCTCATCGAATGCCGCGTACCCCGAGTTGTAGGAGTAGTAGCGGTACAGGTTGGTCGAGGCGCGCACATCGTTCAGGATGGCGCCCACCAGCCGGATGGGGAGCTGATCGACCACCTGCAGCTTGGCCTCAGCCAGATCCTTCTGGGTGTTCCCGGCGCGTACCACCAGGGCCAGGTTGCCGGTCAGGGTGGCGAGCACGAAGGGGTCAATGCCGGCGCCGAGCGGCGGCGAATCGACGATGATGACATCGAAGTGCTCGCGTTGCGAGGCAATGACCTCGCGCATGCGGGCGGACCCCAGCAGCTCGGGCGCGTTGCGCTTGCGGCTGCCGGAGGTGAGCAGGGTACAGAGGGGATGCGAGGTGGGCCGGAGCATGGGTTCCAGCGGGTGGCCGTCGGCCAGGTGATCGATCAGGCCGGGGCGGCGGTCCACGCCGAAGTTGCGATGCAACTCGCCGCGGCGGGTGTCGCCGTCGATCAGCAGGGTGCGGTAGCCTGCATCGGCAAAGGACAGCGCCAGGTTGGACGAGATGAAGGACTTGCCCTCGCTCGGCGCCGGCGACGAGATGGTGATGGCCAGTCGCCCTTCGGGGGCGGCGTGCGCCAGGTTGAGTCGGATGGTCCGGAAGGCCTCAATGACCTGGGCGTCCTCCTCGACGGAGGAGCCGTCGCCCTTCATGCGGCGGACCTCGGGGACCACGCCCAGAATGGTCAGGCCCAGGCCGGCGGTGATCTGGTCGGCGTAGCGGACCCGCGAGTCAAACATGTCCAGCAGGAAAGCAACTCCGAGGCCGGCTGCCAGGCCGAGCATGGCACCGAGCGCGACAATCACCTTGCGCCGGTTCTTGGTTGGCTCCAACGGGGGCAGGGCCCGGTCACCGATGGCCAACTCGGCGGCCGCCATCATTTCGGTGGTCTGGGCACCTGCCAGGTTCGCCGCATGGGTGTTGTAGATCCTGGTGGATACCTCGACCTGGTTCTGCAGCTTCTGCTCGGTGACCGTTACGCCGGGGACCGCTTCGAGCTGCGTGCGCGCCAGGGTAATCTCATCCTGCTCCTGCTTGCGCTGTTCCATCAATCGGACACGTACGGCCGAGATGGCGGCAGGGATCTGGCTGTCCCGCAATTGGCCGATCTGCGCCCGCATGCGCGGCAGGCTGGTCACGGAGTCGACATAGTCGGGAGTTCGGTCCATGCTCAACTGGCGTTCGTATTCGGCCTCCATGTCGGTCAGTTCCCGCACCCGGGCCATCAGTTGTGCCTTGTTGGCCACGTCGGGAATCGAGGCGAAGCGGTCCGCCGTCAATGCGTTGCGGCTCAGCAGCACCGCCGTCGTGTCCAGGTCGGCGATCGAGCGGTCCAACTCCCGCAGCCGGGCCTGCTTCAGATTGAACTCGCTCACACCCTGGTAGGTGGTGGCTGCCAGGCCCGGGGTGGTCAACAGCGCCTTGCGTTCGGTGGTGGCCGTGCGGGTCTGGTAGGCGGCCAGGGCTGCGGCGTCGTTGTACATGGTCTCCCGGGCTGCCAAGGTAATGGAGTCCAGGGAGATCCGGTTCCGGGTAGCCATGGCCTGCTTCTGCTGCAGGGCTTGGACTTCGGCCTCCAGCATCAGGTCGTTGACCGTGGCGGTAATGACCTCCTTATCCTGTCCGGCCAGCTCCACATAGATATAGCGCGACCGAGGTGAGGTCTGGATTTTCAGGTCCTTGCGGAGCCGGTCGGCCGCCTCACGCGGGGTGATGGCCCGGAAGGCGAAGGTGCGGCCGTACCAGCGCGGCTCCACCAGGGGCGACCAGAGAAATCCGGCCCGCCTGCCGATGCTGTCCACGCCCACCTTGCCCTGCTCGCGTGCTCCCATCTTGGCTTCGATCAGTTCCCAGGTGGAGCCATCGGCCGAAAAGCTGAGCTTGTAATCGCCGCCGCGGAAACTCCGCTCATCGGCGATGGTCATGCCCCTGAAGATTGCCTTGTCGTCGCCGACGGGGCCCAGCGAGAGCGGCGGACCACCCACCCGTTCGGGGCCCAGGATGAACAGTTGCCGCCCGATCACCACCGGGGTGAGCAGTCGGTAGCTCTCCAGGAACTCGCGCCACTGGTCGTTGGTGGTCACGAAGCCGCCCTGTCCCGGCTGGTTGGCGGCGTCGAAGCTGTTGGCCACCAGAAAGGAGCCTCGGACCACAAAGGACTCCGGCAGGAGGCGGCTCATGAAGTACCCGCCGCCCACGCCGCAGGCCAGCAGCAGCAGAATCAGCCACTTGAAGCGCCGCAGGGCGCCCAGGTAGCGGACGATGGGGCTGGTTTTCGGCCCGGAACCGGCCCCCAGGACCGGGGAACCCACTCCGAGGGTGCCGATCCCCTGCTGGGCGATGGCGTGGCGGTCGGGGATCGGGGCAAGATTGGTGGACATGGGATCCTGGTCAGGTCTGGGTCACAGGGACAAGGCGCAACATGCCGCTGCCAAGATGCAAGGGCGATACCGCAACTTGGCGGCCCAGCCCCACAGCTCTTCAGCTAAGTGTGGCCAACCTGCAACCAGGCTGTTGCGTAATGCCAACAGAAGCGCATTGTCCATGCAACGGTCAAGGCCATATACGGCCCCGGGACGATGGACCCGCACCACAGGTCCGGCACGCTTTTCGCCCTTTGGGGTGATGGAAGCATCCCACGGGACTCTTTGGAGGGGCAGGATCGGATGACAGCCGTCTCAGGACCAGGATCGACAGAACACGGTGGCGGGCGGGATCATCTCGCCCTGCCGGCCGAGGTGAAGGCGTCGATCCGCATCCTGATCGTCGACGACGAGCGCACCCTCCGGGAGAGTTGCGCCTCCGTGCTGCAGGGCGAGGGCTACAGCGTAGTCCTGGCCGGTCGGGGCGAGGAAGCCCTCGATCTGATCCGCCGCCGCAAGTTCGACCTGGTCCTGGTCGATCTGTTCATGTCCCAGGTGCCAGGGCTCGACCTGCTCAACGCCTCGCTGGAGGCGAACCGCGACTGCCTGGTGGTGGTCATGACCGGCAACCCCAGCGTCCAGTCCAGCATCGAGGCGCTCCGGATGGGCGCCTGGGACTACCTCACCAAGCCCTTCACTGCCACGCACCTGCACGTACTGGTGGGTCGTGCCTCCCACGCCATTCTCAAGGGGCGAGAGGCCGCCGACCTGCGGCAGCAGGTGCTGCAACAGCACTCGCACTCCGACACCCACGCCCTGATCGGCATCTCGGCGGCCTTCCGCAAAGCCGTGGAGCTGGCCCGCAAGGTGGCGCCCACCGACGCCTCCGTGTTCATCAATGGCGAGAGCGGCACCGGCAAGGAAGTCATCGCCCAGTTCATTCACCACCATTCGCGTCGGGCCAAGAAGCCCATGGTGCCGCTGAACTGCGCCGCCCTGCCCGAACCGCTGTTGGAATCGGAACTGTTCGGTCATCGGAAGGGTGCCTTCACCGGCGCCGATCGCGACAAGCCGGGTCTGCTGGAGACCGCCAACGGCGGGACCTTCTTCCTGGACGAGCTGACGGAAATGTCGATGCCCCTCCAGGCCAAGCTGCTCCGCGTGGTCCAGGACGGGGTGATCCGTCGGGTCGGCGCCGAGACAGCCGGCGAGCCGGTCGACGTGCGCTTCATCTCGGCGACCAACCGCGATCCGCAGGAGGCAGTGGACCGGGGTATTCTGCGGGGCGACCTCTTCTACCGTCTGCGGGTGGTCCCGATCACCCTGCCGCCCTTGCGCGCCCGCCCCGAAGATATCGCCCTGCTGGCCAACCACTTCCTCGGCGTGTTCTGGCACCGCCACCGGCGGATGGCCGACCGGATGCCGCGGCTGAGCGAGGCTGGCCTGGACTATCTGCGCTCACATCCGTGGCGCGGCAATGTGCGCGAGTTGCAGAACGTGATCGAACACGTGGCCGTGCTGGTGGAGCCGGATCAGATGATCGAACCCGGCGACATCCCCATCTACGACGATGGCGATACTGCCGCTGAGCCCACCATCACCGCCCGCCTCGATGGCCCCTTCCACGATGTGAAGGAGCAGGTGATCACCCAGTTCGAGCGCGACTACCTCGGACGGCTGCTGTCCCGTTCCGGCGGCAACATGTCGCGGGCGGCCCGGCAGGCCAACATCGATCGGACCACGCTCTATCGCCTGATGGAAAAGCACGGGATGCAGCGCGAGGACCGGAGTGACTGACTCGGCGTCATGCCCGGTCGTCCAGCAGGTACTCGACGACCTCGTTGCCGAACTGGTTGATGACTGGCGGATCTTCTCGGTAGATGCCGTGTCTCCCGACGAGGTGCGCGAGGCGCTGCACGTGGTGATCGCCGAGGTCATGTCGGTGCCGGATACGGCAGCAGCGGTCAGCGAATCCGACGCAGAGAGTGACCCGGCACCACCGCTCCATCGACGGGTCCTGAATCATCTGCGGCGGCGGATCATTGCCCATCCCGACCGGTTGCCCACCCTCGAGTTCCAGCGCCTGCTGCAAGCCATCGAGCAGGTGGCCGAGCGACTGGAGCCACGCTGGTCCGACCGGTTCCAGGACCGGATGACCGGCCCCAGCGGCCTCGATCTGATCGTCGAGGTGGCGCACGACCTCCGGTCGCCGCTCACCTCCATCCTGTTTCTCGCCGAGACCATGATGCGCGGGCGCAGCGGCGCACTGACACCGCTGCAGGAACGGCAACTGGGGCTGGTGTATTCGGCCGCCTTCGGGCTGAACGCAGTGGCCAGCGACGTGATCGAGCTGGTCCGCGGCGGCGATCGCCTGGTGGGTCGGCAAATGCAGCCCTTCTCGGTGGGCGAGGTGCTGGAGTCGGTGCGCGATATCGTCCAGCCCATCGCCGAGGAGAAGGGGCTGACTCTCCAGATGGAGGGGCCGGCCGAGGACATGCGGCTGGGCTACCCCGGGGCGCTCAACCGGGTGCTGCTCAACCTGACCACCAATGCGCTCAAGTTCAGCGCCGAAGGGCGCGTGGATGTCACCGCGCGCGACGTGGGCGGGGGCGTGTTGGAGTACCGTGTGCGGGACACCGGCCGCGGCATTCCGACCGCCGCGATGGCTACTCTGTTCGAGCCCTTCCGCCGTCGCCAGCAGGCCGGCGACTATGCCTTCTCCGGGTCGGGGCTGGGGCTCTCCATCTGCCGCAAGCTGGTTGAGGCCATGGGCGCCACGCTGGATGTCGAGACAGCGCCGGGGCAGGGGACCACCTTCTGTTTCCGGCTGGACGCGCCCTTGGTGGGCGACTCGCCGCTGGCCAGTCAGCGCACCTGATCGGGATCAGGTGCGCTGGTCATCCTACCAACTGAACCCTTCATACCGCTGACTGTCGCTCACTCTGCCTGGCTGGAAACGGGTGAGGTCAAGGATGCGCTGGCCAGGAGTGAGGCGGCTGTCGAGATCCTGCAACTCGGCGGTAGCGTTTCCGATGACCACCAGTTCCGCACCGGTAATGGCTTCGTCCAGCGAAGACGCCATCAACTCCCACAGATGCGGGATCTCCTGCTCCACATACTCCCGATTGGCGCCAGTGATGTTGGCCTCGCGCACATCCCGGTCGTGGATCCGCAGCGTGTAGCCGCGGCCGACCAGCATCTCGACCAGCGTCACCAGGGGTGACTCCCGCAGGTCGTCGGTGCCCGCCTTGAAGGCCAGGCCCAGAATGGCGACGCGACGGACCCGGGCAGCCTGGATCATCTGAAAGGCGCGGTCGATCTGACTGCGGTTGGACTCAAGCAGTCCGCCCAACAGCGGGGCGGCCACGTCCCGTTCGCGGGCCCGATAGGCCAGGGCCCGGACGTCCTTGGGGAGGCAGGAGCCGCCGAAGGCAAAGCCGGGGCGGAGATACCGGGGGGAGATGTTGAGTTTGGTGTCCTCGCAGAGCAGTGACATCACCTGGTGGGAGTCGATCTCCAGGCTCTTGCAGATGCTGCCGATCTCGTTGGCGAACCCGACCTTGAGAGCATGGAAGGCGTTGCAGGCGTACTTCATGGCCTCGGCGACGCGGATCTCCACGGTGCGCACGGGCGCCTTGGCCAGATAGATCGCCGATACCCGACGGGCCGTCTCCTCGTCCGTTGCGCCGACGATGGTGAAGGGCGGATCGTCGTAGTCCTTGATGGAGGTGCCTTCGCGCAGGAACTCGGGATTGCTGGCCACCCCGAAGTCGATGCCGGCGCGCTTGCCGGAGGCCGCCTCCAGTTCCGGGATCACCACATCGTGGATGGTCCCGGGGAGTACGGTGCTGCGGATCACCACCGCATGCCAGCCGGTCTTGGCGCGAAGGGCTGTCCCGATCTCCTGGCAGACACGGCGGATGTAGGTCAGGTCGATGTTGCCGTTCCGTCGACTGGGCGTCCCGACAGCCACCAGCGAGATGTCGCTGGCGGCGATGGCCTCGGCGGCGTCGGTGGTTGCCCGGAGCCTTCCCTGGCGGACAACCTCGCCGACCAGTTCCTCAATCCCATCCTCGAGGATGGTCGCGTGCGCCTGATTGATCCGGTCAACCTTGGTCTGGCTGACATCCATCCCGATGACCCGGTGCCCATCGCGGGCGAGGCAGGCGGCGCTTACGCAGCCGACATACCCGAGTCCAAATACGCTGATCTGTTCCACTAGGCTACCCTCGGAGGACGAAACGACCAGGGAAAGTGCAAGAGCCGTACCCGGGCCGGTGACTCAGGATGGGTTACGGTGCCGCAGGAGAGCGCGGCGCAGCCGGAGCCAGTAAGTACCTCCGACCGCTTTGATGACCTTCTTCGTCTGCCAGAATGCCGCAAGCCGCCACCGGGGCAAGCGATCACCTGCGGCATAGGCCGCAGCCAGGGAGGGTGGGGTGAGACAGGTGATGGAGAAGCGGCCCACCAGGGTACAGGAGCCGATCGTCCACCGTGTCGCCACCGGCTCGGAAGTATGCAGCTCACGGATGCCGGCTTGGGCCGCAGTCTCTGCGACCAGACGGGAGTAGTAGCCGCCGGGAATGGAGGCTACGGTCACCGACTCGCCGAGGATGCTCTCCAGGCGGGCACGACTGTGAGACCATTCGTTCAGTAGTTGCTCGCGTGAGCAGGCCGACATCCTCGGTGGGTGCGAGCAGGAATGGGACCCTATGCGATGGCCGCGATCCCGCAGTGCCCGGATGTCGCTCTCGCCAAGGAAGCCGGGTTCCCCGATGCGATCCGTGGTGATGAAGAAGATGCCACGCCACCCATGTGCTTCGAGCATCGGGGCGGTGTGCTGGATCGCACCGATGCCGCCGTCATCGAAGGAGAAGACTGTGGCTGCCCCACGGGCAGCAATAGCCTCGAGATGGCTCGCGAACCCGAGGGTGTCCAGCTTGTAGCGGTCGGCGTCGCCACCTTGGAATCCGCTTGAGGTCTCTTCGCCGGGCAGGACGACATCGTGGTAGAGGAGGACTGGGTGCGTCACGCCTTGGACCTGCTGGCTCGGCGCTTCCAGCGCCAATAGGCAGTGAGCCAGGGTTGTCCCCAGGTCGCGCTGGGAAGTCCTGCTGTGGTCTCAGGTGAGGCCTGTCCACCAACGATTGCACGAAGCCTGGCGGCAATGGCGTCGAGGTGGTCGAAGACCACACGGTGTTGGATCACGATATGCGAGTCGAGTGCCTCGTCGCCCTGGTAGCGGAACCAACCATAGACCGGGCCGGTGTCCACGCCTTCGTCGATGCGAAGCAGCGTCATGCCGACGTTCCCGGTATCTCCGTGGGCCAGTGCCCAGAAGCACCCATGCGCGTTCCGGTACTGTGGGCAGATGCCGGGGTGCATGACAAAGGTACCTTGCGGGGGAATGGTAAAGATTCGAGGGGCGAGCAGTGTCTTGCAGCGTGCAATGACGAGATCCGGTGCCGACTGACGGATGAACCTCTCCACCTCTGCACTGTTGGGGCTCTCGGAGATCAATTCCGGTGCTGTGGAGGCTGGAAACTGTGCGCGCAGGCCGACCATGCACCGTTCCGTCCACTGGCGGTCGACCGATGCCTGAAACAGGCTGTAGTGGAGGCGGAACGCAACGACGTCGAGGAAACGCAGGACGCCTACTCGGGTAATCTCCCGGCGCCATCGGCGTCTGAGGCGGGACGGTGGCTCGCGCAATACGACCACTCCCGACAGGGTGGAGAAGCTGGCCAGCCAGCGTGCGAGACCCTCACGATTGAGGATGTCGTCCTCATGACAGATCAACAGGGTGCGCATCAGCCGGGGTTGCCCACGACGGCTGCCTCGAAGGCGTCGGTCACGCGGTCCCAGGAGAAGTGGTCCAGCACGAGTTGCCGCGCCGCAGACGCCTGTCGTTTGCGGGCCTCGGGGTTCGCCAGCAGGTCGAGGCATGCCCGGGCGGTGGCTGCGGGCGAGTCGGCGATCAGGATGTCCCGTGGAGGGTTGATGGACAGCCCTTCGGCGCCGACGGTGGTCGAGACGATCGGGACTCCGGCAGCCATCGCTTCATAGATCTTCAGCCGAGTACCGCCGCCGATTCGCAGCGGTACAATGGACACGGATGCGCCCCACAGATAGGGGCGGATATCTGGTACCGTTCCCGTCACTGTGACACCGCCAGCCTGGGTGGCCAGGGACATGATGTCCGGCGTCGGCTCCCGGCCGACGATGGTCAGCGACGTCTCCGGTCGATCGGCACGGATGAGGGGCAGGACCTCGCGCAGGAACCAGGTCATGCCGTCGATGTTGGGGAGCCAGTCCATGGACCCGACGAACACCAGGTCGCTCCGCTGGTCGGAGGGCTTCGGCTCGAAGTAGTCGGTGTCGACGCCGGTCGGCACGGCGGATACGTTTTCTATTCCGAACCAGTCCCGCATCAGGGCGGCATCGATGTCCGATACCGCGACCACACGGCGGACCGCACGGCAGACAGTGCCTTCCCACGCCCGCATTCGCCGGGCCTGCAGGCCGAAGTAGAAGCGGCGCAGGGGATCGCCCGCGTGTTCGTGATGCCGCTGCCAGATGGTCGTCTCCACGTTGTGCTGAAAGAGGACGACGTCGTCCAATCGTGGAAAGTTGGTGGCGGGGAACAGAAAGTCGCAGATGATGGCGTCGTAGTGCTCTGCTGCGAGCAGATCGGTTAAGGCTGCCCGCATGACCGAGGAGCGCCACCGGCTGCAGGCCACCGGTAGGGGAGAGGCCAGTCCACCTAGCAGTGAGGCCATGAAAGCGAGCGAGCGCTTGGGTGGCGGTGCATAGGCAATCGGGTAGACGCGGGAGGCATACTCCGCTGCCCGGTCGACCTGGTCGGGATGCGCGGGGTCCGTGAACCCCACGTAGTGGACTTCATGGCGGGCGTGCAGACGCTTGAGCATCTCCAGCGTCCGGATATGCCCGCCCTTGGTGGTGGGGTGGAGGAAATCCGTCTTGACCCAGAGGAGCTTCATGGGAGCAACTTACTCGGTCCGCCCCGGGGCTGGCGACCCTTCCGTCCCATCGGGTGGGATGGTAGAATGGAGGTGACCTGCTCATGCCAGGCTTGGTGCAACTCCGTATCCCCGCTCCTCCCTGCCGTGTCCTTTGTCCCGCTGATTTTATTCGATTGGAGCAATCCAATGGCTGATGCGATCGCCCGTCTCTCCACTCGACTTCAGGACGCTGCCCGGTATAGCTCCGTGGCCTCGCGGCTTCGTGGGCCCAGGGACCTGGTCTACTCTCGGCGCCAACGCCGAACTTCCAGGGAACCTGGGCTCCTCGCCTCAGCGCAGTGGCACGAAGCGATCGTACGCGCTGGGGTGACGGTGATGCCGTGCAAGATTGAGGATCTGCTCCAGACCCACCTCGCTGCCGCAGCCGATCCGGCATGAACTTCGCCGCACTCCCCGCGCCGCTGCGCCGCCAGGCGATCTGGCTGCGTGACGCACTCGGCTACGGGCAGATGGTGCCCTCGCTGCTCGGGACGGCGGAGCTTCTCCGCGCCCGCAGTGCGGCGCCGACACGACGGGTCCGGCTGCTCGCGAACGCGATCCGCCGGCTTCCGAACGGGGCACGACTCGCCGCCGTCGGACGCGAGCTCGCTGACCTGGCCGATCGCGACCCAGCCGCAGTGCGGGCGGCAGCCGAGGCCGCCTATGCGGAGCGGGGGATCGCGCCCGCAGTCACCCGCACCACCATCCTGAAGGCGCCGGGCCCCGACGGCGAGCGCGGTGTCCTCCTCTCGCTCTTCGAGTACAACTGGGAGCGGATCCTCCACGGCGTGGGGGACCGGCTCCCCGAACTCCTGGGGGAGTACGACATCATCTGGGAGGCGTCGTGGTCGAACACCACCTACCTCCCGCTGGTGGCCGCGCTCGCCCGCTCCGACGCGCCGATCCTCGTGCACCCATCCAATCAGGGGGAGGCGGCACGGCTCCGTCTCCTCGGGCCGCGGGTGCGGGTGGCGCCCACCCTCCCGTGCGAATTCCTCGACCCCGAGGGTTTCGCGCCACGGCCGGTGGGCGAGCGCGACGTCGATTTGCTGGTCGTCTCGAACTGGGCGCCGTTCAAGCGCCACTGGGAGTTCTTCCGTGCGCTGCGCCACCTCCCGCCTGCGCTGCGGGTCGTCTGCGTGGGGCAGCCGGAGTCGGGGCACACGCTCGAGGACGTGAAGGACCTGGCGCGGCTCTTCGGCGTGCGGCAGGCAATAGACTTCCGCGACAGCATTCCGCCGCAGGAGGTGCGCCGACTGCAAGAGCGGTCGCGTGCTGCGGCGGTCTTCTCGCGTCGCGAGGGGCACTGCATAGCGGCGGTCGAGGCGCTTTTCGCGGGGGCGTCGCTCGGGCTGCGGCGAGGGGCGCACGTTGGTCCTACCGCCTATCTCGGCGCCGCCACCGGCCTCGCGCTCGACCCGGCGCATCTTGGCCGCGACATCGGGCGGTTGGTCGACGAGGCCGAGACGCGCACGCCGCGCGCCTGGGCACTGGCCCACATTGGCTACCCGCTGGCCACGGAACGGCTGAACACCTGGCTCCGCGAGGAGTCAGCGCGGCGTGGGCTCCCGTGGACCAGCGATATCGCGCCGCACTGGTTCGGCCCCTATCCGTGGGTTGGTCACCCCGCCGACCGCGAGCGTTTGGGCCCGGCTGCGGCCTCACTCCACGCCAGGTTCCCAGAGACATTCCCGGCCGATCTCCTCGAATCAAGCCGTCGCTGACCCCGGGCAGGCGTCTTCCGGAACGCCCCCCACCCCGATACCTTTCCCACTTGGTCGAAAGTGGGGCGCCATTGGGGCGCCCCTCGACCAGCAGCGGGATGCGCCGACCCGGCGCCCCGCCCCGAGACGCGCTGTCTCGGTCTTCGTCCAGCCTCGACCGTCTCCCGGGATCTGCCCGGACCCCACTGGGGGGTGACCGTCGGGGGCGTCGGGACCGGGATGGCCCAGCAGACAGGACTGTCGTGCACGCCCTCGCTACCACCCGGGGAGGACGGCATCTCGCGATGCCGACTCCCCATGCGCCCAATGCGGCGCTCCTCATCGATTTCGACAACGTCACGGTCGGCGTCCGGTCCGACATCAGCAAGGAACTCCGGACCCTTCTCAACTCCGACATCATCAAGGGCAAGGTCGCCGTTCAGCGGGCCTACGCCGACTGGCGCCGCTACCCGCAGTACATCGTCTCGCTCTCCGAATCGTCGATCGACCTGATCTTCGCGCCGGCCTTCGGGACCGCCAAGAAGAACGCCACCGACATCCGCCTCGCCGTCGACGCCATCGAGCTGGTCTTCACCCGACCCGAGATCGGCACCTTCATTCTGCTGTCCGGCGACTCCGACTTCTCCTCCATGGTGCTGAAGCTGAAGGAGTACGGCAAGTACGTCATCGGCGTGGGCATGAAGGAGTCGGCCAGCGACATCCTGATCCAGAACTGCGACGAGTACTACTCCTACAGCGACCTGGCCGGCCTGAGCCGGGAGTCCGACGAACCGGCCGTGCCGCGCGATCCGTGGACCGTCGTGGTCGAAGCGGTGCAGCGCATGATCGATCAGCGCGACGTGATGCGCTCCGACCGACTGAAGCAGGTGATGCAGCAGCTCGACCCCGGATTCGATGAACGCAACATCGGGCTGAACCGCTTCAGCAAGTTCGTCTCCGAAGCCGCCGAACGCGGGCTGATCACGGTCGTCAAGCAGGAGAACGGTCAGTACGAGATCGGCCTGCCCTCCTCGCCCCCCGCCGCGGGCGGCCGACGGCAGGCACCCAAGACCGAAAAGCCCGGGAAGACCGAGAAGACTGACAAGGCAGGCAAGTCCGACAAGTCCGAAAAGTCCGACAAGGCCGAGGCCGGCGAACCGCGCGAGGAGCGCAGTGGTCGCCGTCGCCGGGGTGGCCGCGGTCGTGGCCGGGGTCGCGAAGGCAGCGATGAGTCCGTCACGCCGCCGTCCGCCGGTGGTGCGGTCACCGGTCCGACCGGGCTGACGCTCGCCGAAGCCTTCCAACTGCTGAGCCGCGCTCTGGGCGAGCTGCCGACGCCGGTGGCGCATGAGACGTTGCGGGGACGCATGGCCGCGCTGCATGGCCGCGAGGATGTGCTGCTCGATGCCGCCCGCTTCCCGCGGCTGCTGCGCCAGGCCAACGATGCCGAAATCGCTGATGTCCGCCAGCTCGACGAGGATCACTTCGAGGTGTCGCCCCACAAGTCGGATCTGGCCCTCCAGATGACCGCACGCCGGACAGCCCAGGCACAGCACTCGGGACCGACGTCGGCCTCCAGTGACACCACGCCAGCCCAGCCGACCTCGAATGCAGGCGGCACGGTGCTGCGCCCCAGTGTCGTCCGCTTCCGTGGCGGCACCCGCAACACGTCACCGACGTCGCGTCAGGTCCCGCCACCGATGGTCGGTGTCATCGAACTGCAGCCGGTGGCCCCGCCGGTGGCTGAAGCCACCGCCACGGTGACCACTGCCCCGGCAGCACCCGCTGCCCCAGCGCCCGAGAAGACCTCGCGCAAGGCCGCCGCGCGTCCGGCCGCGAAGCGGGCCAAGGCCGCTCCAGCCAAGGCGGCGGCCAAGGCCACTCCCGCACCGGCAGCGGCTCCCAAGGCCAAGAAGGCCGCGGCCAAGGGCACCAAGGCCGCCGCTAAGGGGACCAAGGCCGCTGCGAAGGCAGCGGAGCCTGCGGCAGCAACCAAGCCCGCCGGGCAGGGTGCCAAGCAGGCGAAGCGGGCGAAGAGCGCGAAGTAGAATGGCGGTGTAGGGGCGACCGGCCGGTCGCCCTTCCGCCGCAAAGCGCCAATCCCCTACGGGCAACCGGCGTCGCCCCACACCGCGATCGCCGCCCCCCCCAATACACGACGCCCCGACCACCGTATGGTGGTCGGGGCGTGTTACCGAGGGCCGGTGGCCCCCTCCCTTACGGCTTCGAGCGCCGCAGGTCGTCCTGCGACGAACCCAGGCCGATCCGGATGCCACCCACGATCGAATGGGTGACGCCGCGCAGCAGCTTGTCGCTGGTCGGGGCGCTGCCGATCTGGTACTGGCCGAAGGCGGTGAACCGGCCCCAGCGGCCCTGGATGCCACCCAGCGCGGTCAGGTATGCCGCCGTACTGGCCCGGTCAGCCGCGTCCAGGAGGTTGGCGCGGGTGGTCGGGTCGGTCACGATATCGGCCACCCGGGGCCGGACCACCTGGTGGATGCCGATGCCGACGCCGAAATAGGGCTCCAGCCGACGGTCGAAGGGGTGGGCCAACAGCACGGCCTGATAGCGGCGGATATCGTTGAAGCGGACCAGGCCGACTTCCTCGTCGGCTCCGAACGCCTCGTCGACACCCAGCATCAGTGCCGTGCGATTTGCCATGATATGGAGATGTGCGCCAGCCATGGGGAGCATGGTGGCGTCCTGGGTCTGGGTCCGGACGGAGAGCACCCCGCCATTCAGGCCCAGGCGCCAGGTCTGGGCATCACCCCGGCTCTGCGCCGCCAAGGGGGCAGTGCTGAGGGCCAGGACCGCCAGGAAAGCGGCGCCGCACGGAAGGGTCGGAAAGCGCATGTTCTGGTCTTTCGCTCGGTGGTATGAGATGACACGCCCCTGACAGGTCAGGGGCACCAGTGTGCTGACGTTGCGGAAACCGTGCCAAACGCGCCCGGTCAGATCAGTCCGAGGTCCTTCCCGGCCCCTTCGAACGCCGCCAGGGCCTGGTCCAGGTCGGCCCGGGTGTGGTCCGCCGAGAGCTGGCAACGGACCCGTGCCTGCCCCTGGGGCACCACGGGGAAGCCGAACCCGGTCACGAAGACGCCCCGTTCCAGCAGCCGCTCACTCATCCGGATGGCCGCGGCCGTCTCGCCCAGGATGACCGGCACGATGGGTGTCTCACCCGCCAGCGGCGTGAAGCCCAGGGCACTCAACTGCTCCCGGAAGTAGCGGGCATTGTCCCGCAGCCGGGTGACCCGGTCCGGCTCCGACACCAGCACCCGGATGGCCTCACGCGCCGAGGCGGCGACGGTGGCGGGCACGGCATTGGTAAAGAGCTGCGGGCGCGCCCGCTGGGCGAGATAGTCGCAGAGCACGGCCGATCCTGCCACGAACCCGCCGGCCGCTCCGCCCAGCGCCTTCCCCAAGGTAGACGTGATGATGTCCACCTCGCCATGCAGACCGAAATGCTCGGCGGTGCCCCGGCCGGTGGCGCCGAGGACGCCGGTGGCATGCGAGTCGTCGATCCAGAGGACGGCGTCATGCCGACGGCAGACCTCGAGCAGGCCGGGGAGATTGGCGATGGTTCCCTCCATCGAGAACACGCCATCGCTCACCACCATCTTGATCCGCCGGTCGGTGGCTGCGGCGAGTTTGGCATCGAGGGCTGCAAGATCGCCGTGCGGGTAGACGCCGGTCTGACACTTGGTGATGGACTTGGCCAGGCGGAGTCCGTCGATGATCGAGGCGTGGTTGAGCTGGTCGGAGAGGATCAGGTCCTGCTCGGTCAGCACCGTGGCCGGCAGCGCCTCGTTGGCATTCCAGCAGGAGACGAAGGACAGTGCCGCCTCGGTGCCCACCAGGTCGGCGCAGGCCGCCTCCAGTTCGCGATGGACCGTGAACGTCCCGCAGATGAAGCGGACCGACGCCGTGCCCGCCCCGAAGTCGGTCAGGCCCCGCTGCCCGGCCGCCACCACCTGCGGATGGTTGCTCAGTCCCAGGTAGTTGTTCGAGGAGAGGATGATCACCTCGCCCCGGCCCTCCATCCGGACCCGGGCGGCCTGCGGCGACTCCAGGTGGTTGAAGTGCTTGTACACCCCCTCGGCGCGGAAGGTGTCGAGGTGCTGGCGGAGGTGGTCGTCGAGTGGGTTGGTGCAGCTCATGAGGCGATGTCCAGGATGACCTTCCCGGCGCCACCGTCCTTGATGGCGGCAATCGCATCGGCGATGCGGTCGAGCGGGAAGCGGTGAGTGACGACAGGGCGGGGATCGAACTGGCCGGAGCGGAGCAGGCGGAACATGTCGAGCCAGGTGTCGTACATCCGGCGACCGGTCACGCCGTAGAGCGTGAGCCCCTTGAAGATGATGTCGCGGGCGAACTCCACCTCGGTCGGTCGGGTGGGCGTGCCCAGCATGTTGACGCGGCCGCCGGGGCGGGCCGCCGCAAAGGCCTGGGCATGCCCTGCCGGGTGACCGCTCATTTCGCAGACCCGATCCACCCCGATGCCGCCGGTCAGTTCGCGCACCCGTGCGACCACATCGTCCGCAGCCGGATCGAAGGTGTGGTGGGCGCCCATCTGACGGGCCAGGTCGCGGCGGAAGGGGTTGAAGTCCGAGGCGAGGATCAGCGAGGCCCCCGCCGCGCGCAGCACCCCGACGGCAAAACAGCCGATCGGGCCGCAGCCGAGCACCAGGACGGTGGAGCCGGGCACGTTGCCGCCTTCAAAGGCCGTGTGGACCCCGTTGCCGATCGGGTCCATGATGGCGCCGATCTCGGTCGGGATGCCGTCCAGCCGCATCACGTTGGCGGCCGGCATGGCGATGTAGTCGGCGAAGGCACCGTCCCGGTCGACGCCGATGATCCGGGTCCGCACGCAGAGATGCCCATTGCCGGTCCGGCAGGGGATGCAGTCGCCGCAGACGATGTGGCCCTCGGCGGTGACCAGGTCGCCCACGGTGAGATGCCCGTCACGCTCGGCTTCGGGGCCCAGTGCTGCAACCTCGCCAGCGAACTCGTGGCCGATCACCACCGGCGGACGCAGTCGACCAGCGGCCCAGGCGTCCCACTCCCAGATGTGGAGGTCGGTGCCGCAGACACCGGCATGATGCACACGAATGAGCACGTCGCGGGCACCGATGGCTGGGATGGGACGCTCGACGAGTTCCATGCCGATGCCGGGAGCAGGTTTGATGAGGGCGCGCATGCAGGTCCACCAGGGCGAGAGTCAGCTTCCAATATCGCCACGCGGGGGGACGAACCCAAGGGGAGCCGGTGTGAGCCGCCCGACCGTTCGTGAGGCGTTCGTCGCCGTTCGTGACCGTTTCGGCTCCGGTCGGGCGGTGGCGGTTGGTGCCACCCCGGCGACCGCGCCGCACCGGAAAATCGAGTGGTGCGACCGGTGGTGTTCGACGACCAGCACTGCGGTGCTGTCGCGTGGTCACGAGGTGATCATCGCCGTGCAAGCCTTATGTCACAAGGGTTTGCGCGTGATGCATGCGCGATGCACACACCGAGTGTGTGGCGCAGCATGCGGGCGTCGAACCACCGCGACCGCGTCGGATGACCGCGCAAGACCCCGGGGCGCGCCCGCTTCCGGGCCGACCTCCTCGCGCCGCCGCACCCCGGGGGGTATTGCGTCTGGTGAAACTTTTTCTGATCTTGTAGGGGCCGACGCTACTCCGTTCACCGGAACGAGTCGTCGCCGCGGGTGTGCACACGTATGCCGCAGCCCACGAACCATTCACTCCTCAGGGAGGCTCCATGGCAGTCAAGAAGGCGAAGAAGAAGGTCGCGAAGAAGCCGGCCAAGAAGGCCGCAAAGAAGACGGTCAAGAAGGCCGCGAAGAAGCCGGCCAAGAAGGCCGCCAAGAAGAAGGTCGCGAAGAAGGCCACCAAGAAGGCCGCCAAGAAGAAGGTCGCCAAGCGGCCCGCGAAGAAGGCGGCCAAGAAGGCCACCAAGAAGGCCGCCAAGAAGAAGGTCGCCAAGCGGCCTGCGAAGAAGGCGGCCAAGAAGGCCACCAAGAAGGTCGCCAAGAAGAAGCCCGCCCGGAAGGCGGCCAAGCGCGCTCCTGCCAAGAAGGCCGCGCCGGCTCCCGCCGCGTCCTGATATTCAGGCGGGCCTCGCTCACTGGAGCGGGGAGATACAACACGAGGGCCGACAGTGATGTCGGCCCTCGGTGTTTTCAGTCCGTCTCACCCGGCGGGTCAGGCGCTGGCGTGTTCCTCGTCGCGGGCGCACTCCGCCTCGGCGGAACGCAGGAACAGGGCGCCACGGGCGCTGCGGGACCGGCGCCCCGGCAGCGGCTCCCGATGCCAGGCGGCATAGTGCCCGGCCAGTCCTTCGGGGCCGCTGCCCTGGCCGTCCGGCACCAGGGCGTGCAAACCACCCGGCTGGGTGAGCCGCTGCAGGTCGGCAATCAGCACCCGCCGCGCCCCGGGGGAGAGCGCCGTCAGCGTTCCCGTGTCGATCACCACCAGCGCGTAGCTGCGCGGGGTGTCCGGCAGCCAGGCCCCGAACTGCAGGCAGATCGCCTCGAAGCAGGTGGACGACAGTGCCTCGTCGGCTACCCGCTGTTCGGCGCGCTCGACCACGCCGACATTCTGGTCCAGGAAGGTGACGATGGCATCGTGCGCGGCGAGCAGGTAGGCGCATGCCTCCGCGCCGCGGCCCACCACCAGCGCGGCATCGTCCGGCTCGACCCGGGGCACCAGCGCACCCATCAGGTGGTCTTCGTCGAGGCCCCAGTGGGCGGGATTCCGCTGCGCCGCACGGCGCTTGGGATAGGACTTCCGCCAGCTCTCGAAGGAGCGGATGCCGAGACGACGCTTGACGAGTTCGTCGACGGCTTCCTGGGCCAGCACCTCGGTCAGGATGAACTGACTCTCTTCGGGGCCGCGCAGTTCGACCATGGCGGCATCGGCGAGGCGCATCAGCTCACCGCGGGGCAGCGACTCCTTGTAGTGGTCGATCCGGTCCATGATGTACAACTCATACTGCTGCCGCAACGAGCGGAGCGGACGCCGCTTGGGGGTGGCGGCGAGGAGTTGTTGGGGCGTGAGCATGGTTCAACATCACCCCGTCAGGGCCCGGCGTCAATCCGCCCGGAGCAGGGCCCCCTTGAGGTAGCCGGTTTCCGGGATGGTCAGCACTTCCGGGTGGTCGAGCGGCTGCCCCAGAAGCCGATGCAGGGTCAGGCGGCGGCCGCTTTCCGCGGCGGCCCGGCCGAGCATCTCCTGGAACTGGTCACGCCCCACATGGAAGGAACAGGAGGCGGTCAGCAGCCAGCCACCGGGGGCGAGCAGGCGCATGGCCCGACGGTTGATCTCGTGGTAGCCGCGCAGGGCCCGGCTGAGGTGCTCGCGCCGTTTGGCGAAGGCCGGCGGGTCGACCACGACCACGTCGAAGCGTCGACCGGCGCGGTCCCAGGTTGGCAGCACATCGAAGGCATCACCGGCCAGAAAGTCGATCCGGTCGATGCCGTTGAGCGCCGCATGCTCGCGACCGCGGGCCAGGGCGGCCTCGCTGACGTCCAACGCCGTGACCGCACTGGCACGACCCGCCAGGTGCAGCGCGAACGAGCCATGGTAGGCAAAGCAGTCGAGCGCGGTCCCCCCGGGAGGTACCAGCGAGCCCGCGAGCAGGCGGTTCTCGCGCTGATCGAGGAAGGCGCCGGTCTTCTGTCCGGTCCAGGGGGCGGCGTACCAGCGGATGGTCCCCTCCCGGACTTCGATCTGCTCGGGCACCTCGCCCCAGGCGAGGGTCACGTCGTTGGACAGCCCTTCCCTGGTCCGCGTGGGCGTGTCGTGGCGCAGCAGTATGCCCTGTGGCTGGTACACGGCCCGCAGCGCGGCGAGGACCTCCTCACGGCGCGTCTCCAGGCCAGCGGAGAGCAGTTGCACCACCAGCCACTGGTCGTACCGGTCGACAATGAGCGCGGGCAGGCCGTCGCCTTCGCCGTGGATCAGCCGCCACGCGTTGGCGTCGATGGTGCCACGCCGGGCGGCCGCCTCGCGGAAGCGAGCCTCCCACCAGGCCTGATCGATGGGGGCGGTGTCGCGGGTCAGCAATCGCAGACGGATTTCGGAGGCGGGCGAGAGCATGGCCTGACCCAGTGCGCCGCCCTGCGGGTCGGTGACCGGGACGATGCCGGGTGCGGCAGGGTGCGCCTGCGTGTCGCTCCGGAAGACCCAGGGATGCCCTCGACTCAAACGCGCCGCCCCCCGGGCGGAGACCACAGCGTGGGTGGCGGATTCCGGCGCTCGGGTATCTTGTCGCATGGTCCCGAATCTAGCCGCAGCCCTGCGCCTGATGCTGGTCACCGATGACCGCTGGCTGGCCGACGGCGATCCGCTGCCGCTGCTTGCCGCCACGGTTCGCGGTGGGGTCACCGCGGTGCAGCTCCGCTGCAAGCATCTGCCGCCGCGGGACCTGGTTGCGCTGACCCGTCGCGCGGTGGCTAACCTGCCGGTGCCGGTGCTGGTGAATGACCGGCTCGACGTGGCGCTGATCGCCGGGGCGGCCGGCGTCCATCTCGGCGCCGACGATGTGCCGCCGACCCTGGCGCGCGCCATCGCCCCGCCGGGCTTCCTTGTCGGCGCCACCGTGGGCGACGACGCCGAAGCGCTGCGCGGTGCCCCGGCCGACTACTGGGGCATCGGGCCGCTGCACGCCACCGTCACCAAGGCCGATGCCGGTGACGCGCTGGGACTGTCGGAGGTGGCACGGTTGGTTGCCCTGGCCGCGGGAAGGCCCACGGTGGTGATCGGCGGCGTTCAGCCCGGTGATGTCGAGGCGGTGTTGGCCAGCGGGGCCAACGGAGTCGCGGTGGTCAGCGGGATTCTGGCGGACCCAGATCCGGAGCGTGCTGCGGCCCGCTATCGGCGCGGCGGGCGATCCGCGACGCGTTGACGGCGCGCTGGTGCTCGGCGTACGTGGTGCTGAAGGTGTGGTAGCCGTCGGTCCGTGCCACGAAAAAGAGATAGCGGACCGGTGCCGGGCTCAGCGTGGCCTCGATCGCCGCTTGGCCCGGGTTGCCGATCGGACCCGGCGGCAGCCCGGCGTACCGGTAGGTATTCCAGGGCGAGTTGTCCTCGTAGTCCCGATAGAAGAGACGCGATTTGCGGGCGCCGTCGCGCACCAGATAGCCGTACTGAATGGTCGGGTCGGCCTGCAACGCCATCCGGATCTGCAGTCGGTTGCGGTACACCGCGGCAATGCGCGGCAGTTCGTCGTCGTGACGGGCCTCCGCCTGGACGATGCTCGCCAGCGTCAGGAGACCGACCCGATCGAGACCGGCCGAGGCGGCCCGGTCGTCCCAGGTGGCGTCCCAGCGCTGCTGTCGGCCATCCAGAAAGCGCTGCACCACTTCCCGGGCACTGCTGTAGGCACCGAAGTCGAAGCTCTCCGGCAGCAGCCAGCCCTCGACGGACGGGCCCGATATGCCCGCGCGTTGCAGCAGCGCCGGATCCCGTGCCGCCGCCAGCAGCGACTCTGCCGGGATGCCCAGCCGCGCCTCAGTGGTGCGCGCCAGATCGAAGATGGTGGCTCCCTCGGGCAGCGTCAGGCGGAAGGCCAGGGCCTCACCCCGGGTGAGCATGTCGAGGATGCCGCCGATGCCCGTTCCCGCAGGAATCCGGTAGATGCCGGGCTTCAGGGACCGGTCGACCCGGGTGAGTCGGGCGCGGATCCGGAACATGCGCTGCGAGGTGATCAGCCCGTGCGCCGCGAGCGAGTCGCCGACCTGCCGCACCGATGCCCCGGGCGGCACGCGAAGATCCACGGAGCCCTCGGCGGTGGGCGTGCCGCAGGCAGCCAGGAGCAGCAGGCTCCCGATCAGCGCCGCTGTTGATCGAGCCATGACTGGAGCAGTACGGCGGCAGCGGCGGCGTCGATCCGGTCCCGCTGCGGGCGACGGGGTGACACGGCCGCCAGCAGATCCGCCGCGGTGATGGTGGAGTAGCTCTCGTCGACCCAGGCCACGGGCAGCGCCGCACGGGTGGCGAAGGTTGCCGCCATGGTGCGGGCGGCCGCCGCCGAGACACCTTCCTGGCCGGCGTCGTCCAGTGCCAGGCCGATCACCAGACCCACCGGCTCCTCGGCTTCAACCAGGGTGAGGAAGGGCCCGAGGGGCAGGCGTTTGGAGGCGCGATAGGTGAGCACGGTGAGCGGGGTGGCCAGCAGGCGGGTGGCGTCGGACATGGCGACGCCGATTCGTCGGGCGCCCCAGTCGAGCGCCATCACCCGCCCCGTTGCAGGAAACAGCGGGGCGGAGGTGGTGCGCGGTGCATCCGGGACAGCGGGCCCGTCACGATCGATGGGCATCGATCGCTACTGGGCCATGGACGCGAAGAACTCCTTGTTGGTCTTGGTCCGCCGCATCCGCTCCATGAGGAACTCCATGGCCTCGGGGGCGGGCATGTCGGCCAGGAAGTTCCGGAGCAGGTACATCCGGTTGAGGGTGTCCTTGTCGAGGAGCAGTTCTTCCTTGCGGGTGCCGGACTTGTTGATGTCGATCGCCGGGTACACGCGACGGTCCGCCAGGCGCCGGTCGAGGACCAACTCCGCGTTGCCGGTGCCCTTGAACTCTTCGAAGATGACCTCGTCCATCCGGGAGCCGGTGTCGATCAGCGCCGTCGCGATGATGGTGAGCGAGCCACCGCCCTCGATGTTCCGGGCAGCGCCGAAGAAGCGCTTGGGCTTCTGCAGGGCCGAGGCGTCGACGCCGCCGGAGAGGATCTTGCCCGAGTGCGGCACCACCACGTTGTGTGCGCGGGCCAGACGGGTGATCGAATCGAGCAGGATGACCACGTCGCGACCATGCTCGACCAGACGCTTGGCCTTCTCGATCAC
>CAYQXR010000015.1:0-44487 GCA_964421625.1 uncultured Gemmatimonadaceae bacterium
TCTCCAAACGACGAACCCGGGGGCAGGCTGCTCAGCCGACCCCCGGGCGGCGTTCTTAGCGGTTGTTTACCGTGGCCGCAAGTCGCGGAAATCGCCACGTTCCTTCGATATGACGGGATCGGGCAGCCTGTCACCCGATCCCCAGCGCCGGAAAGATAACACCGGCTGCGGCGGCCTCAGCGCAGCAGCACGCTGCGCAGAAACGAGAGCAGGAACCAGGCGACCATCGGGGAGAAGTCGAGGCCTCCCATGGACGGCAGGACCCGCTGGATCGGGATCAGCAGCCAGTCGGTCAGCCAGAAGACCGGCCGCATCCAGGGCGTGTAGCGCGAGATCCCGAAGAAGGAGCCGATCACCCGGATCAGGATGGCCCCGGTCAGCAGCGAGAAGGCCGTCTCCAGAATCAGCGTGGCCCCGACGGCCGGATTGGTGAAGGCCAGAACGATCCGGGCAATCACCTGGATGATCCAGTCGGTCAGACTGATCAACAGCAGCCCACCGATCACAGCCACGCCGATGAGCCAGGTCGGGGCATCCTGCGGATTGCCACCGCCCCGATGCAGGCGCCGTTCGATGGGTTGCAGCAGCGGGTCCCCCAGGCGCCGGACGCCGCGGGCCCAGGCACCGAACGGTGGCAGCGTGCCACGCCGGACGCCCCAGGCGGTCATGGCAATCACCACGCTGGTGGCGAAGCCGAGCAGGGCCAGGCCGCGGGCCACCTGGTGGAGCAGCAGGAGCATGGTGGTCACCGGCTGCGACACTGACTGCTCACCGGGAGGCGGTTCTCACAGGCAATGATCTCGTCCATGCCGGCCGTCAGCGGCCCGCAGGCCGTGGTCTGCGCGGCACGGCGCGCATCTGCCTCGGTGACGTGGGAAGCGGTGGCACACTGCTCCGCACCGTTGAAGGACACGCAGACCTCACAGGCGACCTGCTGGCCGGACAAGGTGGACCAGAGCAGGAAGAGGACAAAGCCGACGATGGCAGCCAGCAGGAGCAGCGAGCGGGATCGCATGAGACCTCAGGGGGCGAGCAGCGTGCGATGCAGGAGCAGCAGCGCCACGGAGAAGTAGATCACCAGGCCGGTTACGTCGACCAGCGTGGCCACGAGCGGGGCGGAGGCGGAGGCGGGGTCGAGGCCGAGCCGCCGCAGCAGGAACGGGAGCATGGCCCCGGCGAAGGTGCCGAACACCACCACACCCACCAGCGCCAGCGACACCGCCAGGCCGAGCATCAGCATGTGCGGGCCGTAGTCGTGGCCCAGGGCCATGCCGTAGAATGACCAGTCGTGGTCGGCCATGTACTGCCACAGGACGATCCGCAGCAGGCCGATGCCGCCCAGCATCAGCCCCAGGACCAGCCCGGTCGGCAGCTCGCGCCGAACCACCCGCCACCAGTCGCGCAGCCGCACCTCCTGGAGCGCCATGGCCCGGACGATCAGCGAGGTGGCCTGGGAGCCCGAGTTGCCGCCCGACGAGATGACCAGCGGGATGAACATTGCCAGCACTGTGGCCCGATCAATCTCGGCATGGAAGGCCTGCATGGCCTGGGCGGTGAGCATTTCGCCCACGAAGAGCACCGCCAGCCAGCCGCCCCGCTTGCGCAGCATCTCGCCGAAGCCGATTTGCAGATAGGGCTCATCGATGCCCTCCATGCCGCCGAACTTCTGGACATCCTCGGTCTGCTCGCTGATCAGGGCGTCGACCACGTCGTCGACCGTCACGATGCCGACCATCCGCTGGCGCTCATCGACCACCGGCACCGCCAGCAGATTGTACTTGGCGATCAGCCGGGCCACCTCTTCGCGGTCGACCAGCGGGTCGACGGCCACGGGGGTGCGGTCGTCGCCGATCTCGCGCACGGGCGTGTCCGGCGGTACCGCGATCACTTCGCGGAGCGAGACCACCTGCTCGAGCGCGCTGGTGACGGGGTCGGTGATGTAGATGGCGTAGACGGTTTCCTTGACGTGTCCGACTTCGGCTACGTGACGCCGGACATCGTCGGCGGTCCAGGTGGCCGGAATGGAGACGAACTCCACCGTCATCAGGCCCCCCGCCGAGGTCGGCGGGTAGCTCATCAGGGCGCGGATGGTCTCGCGCGTGGCTGGTGGCAGGAGGTGCAGCAGCCGGGCGCGGGCGTCGAGGGTCAGCTCGCGGTACAGCTCCACCTGCTGGTCGGCGGCCAGGGCCTCCACCAGCGGGGCCACCACGCCCTCGTCCAGCCCCTCGACCAGCTCGCCCCGGCGCTCCAGGGTGGGTTCGTCCAGCAGTTGGACGGCCAGTTGAAACGGCAACGCGGCCACCACCCGGGTGGCCGCGTCGAGCGGCAGGGGATTGAGGGCCTCGGCAATGTCGGCGGCGCGCAGATCCTCGAGCGCGGCCAGCAGGTCGTCCTGGTCCCCGCTCAGGAGGTAGAGCAGCTCCGGCGAAATGAGCGGGGCGAGATCAGGCACGGAACCGGGCCTATTCTCCGCCGGGGAGCCCCGGGGTCTCGCTGCCGCGCTTCCCGTCGGTGATCGGCGTGACCTGAGCCGACCAGCCGTTGGTGAAGGTCACCACCAGCCGATGGCCCAGCGTGTCGGCCACCACCTGGCGGACCTGCGGGAAGGTGCGGGCATAGGTGACCGCCGCCTCGCTCTGCTGGGCCAGTGCCTCGGCCGACTTGCCGCCGTGGGCGTGGCCGAACTCGCGCCCGATCGCCACGGCGATCGCCTGCTGGGGGCCATACTTGGCGAACTCGTCGGGGGCCAGCATGCCATCTTCGGTGGCCACGCCACGGTAGCCGTCGTAGGTGGGGCAGGCGGTCAGCATGGCGAGGGCCAGGACAGGGAAAACTCGGCGCATCGGGACAGGCTCCGGAACTGGTGACGGAATGTGGTCAGGGCCAGCGCGGCGGACCCCGAACCGGGGAAAGCTAATCGGCCACAGGCCACGGCGGCATCGTCTTGTTCCAGCGCCGTGGCGGGCCTACCCTTCCCGGCTTGATTTCCTTCTGCCCAGGAGCTGAGTGGCATGAGTGCGATTGGCAACATCCCGACCCCGATCAACGAGCCCGTGCTGGGCTACGCCCCCGGTTCGCCCGAACGGGCGGGGCTCGAACAGGCGATCCGCGAGGTTGGCGCCACGGTGACCGACATCCCGGTGGTGATCAACGGGGTCGAACACCGACCCGGCGCGACCAACCGGCTGACCTCGCCCCAACGGCACCAGCACCACCTGGCGACCGTGCACCAGAGCACGCCCGCCCTGCTGCAACAGGCCATCGACGGGGCCGTAGCAGCCCAGCGCGACTGGGAGCGGTGGTCGTTTCACGATCGGGCCGCGATCTTCCTCAAGGCAGCAGACCTGCTGGCCGGGCCCTGGCGCCACCGGATGAATGCCGCCACCCTGCTGGGCCAGGGCAAGACGCCGCACCAGGCCGAGATCGACGCCGCCTGCGAACTGGCCGATTTCTGGCGCTTCAACGTCCACTACGCCGAGCAGCTCCTCCACGAGCAGCCAATCTCGGTGCCCGGCACCTGGAACCGGCTCGAGTACCGCCCGCTGGAAGGCTTCATCTACGCGATCACGCCGTTCAACTTCACGGCCATCGGCGGCAATCTGCCGACGGCGCCGGCCATTCTGGGGAACGTGGCCCTCTGGAAGGCGTCCGCGACGGCCTCGCTGTCCAACTGGTACGTCTACCAGATCCTGCTCGAAGCGGGCCTGCCCCCCGGCGTGATCCAGTGGATTCCGGGCCCGGCCGCCGCCACCACCGAGGTGCTGCTGGACGATCCCCGGCTGGCCGGTGTCCACTTCACCGGGTCGACGCCGGTGTTCCAGCAGATCTGGCAGGGCGTGGCCCAGCGGCTCGGCCAGTACCGCGGCTATCCGCGGCTGGTCGGCGAGACGGGCGGCAAGGACTTCATCATCGCCCACGCCAGCGCCGATGTGGAGGCCCTGGTCACGGGGCTGATCCGTGGCGCCTTCGAGTACCAGGGCCAGAAGTGCTCGGCGTGCTCCCGCACCTACATCCCCCGGTCGCTCTGGCCCCGCGTGCGCCAGCGGCTGCAGGAGGAGATCGCCACCCTGAAGGTCGGTGATCCGGCCGACTTCTCGGTGTTCGTCGGCGCGGTGATCGACGAGAAGGCCTTCAACAAGCACACCGCGCTGCTGGCCGAGGTGGCGAAGGATCCGACCGTCGAGGTGCTGGCGGGCGGCACCACCGACGGGAGCACGGGCTGGTTCGTGCAGCCGACGCTGCTGGTGACCACCGACCCGAACCACCGCATCCTGCGCGAGGAGTTCTTCGGGCCGATCCTGTCGGCCTACGTGTACGAGGACGCCGACTGGGAAGCCACCCTCGAGATGATCGACCGCACCTCGACCTACGCGCTGACCGGTGCGGTGTTCGCGCAGGACCGCCGGGCGGTGCGGACGGCCGACGAGTATCTGCGCCATGCGGCCGGCAACTACTACGTGAACGACAAGTGTACCGGGGCCGTGGTGGGACAGCAGCCCTTCGGCGGCGGCCGCGCTTCCGGGACCAACGACAAGGCGGGCAGCATCCTCAACCTGTACCGCTGGGTCTCGGCGCGGACGGTGAAGGAGGTCGGGAATCCGCCGACCCATTGGCGGTACCCCTACTTGGGCTGATCGGGGTCAGTCCGGGGTGGTACGGGTCGCTTGCCGATGTCGGGGAGCGGCCCGTATCGTTTTCGGCCCCTCTGCTGTATATTGTATCCAATATGCAGACCGTCGCCCGCCGCACCCTCGCTGAAGCCGTCACCGACGCCCTCCGCACCCGCCTGCTCGCCGGCGAGTGGCCCGTCGGCACGCCGCTGCGGCAGGAGGCCCTGGCCGCCGAACTGGGCGTGTCCCGGATTCCGCTCCGCGAGGCCCTCCAGCGGCTGGAGGTCGAGGGCCTGGTCACCCTGGTGCCACATCGCGGCGCCGTGGTCGCACCGCTGGATGCCGCCGACGTGTCCGAGATCTTCGAGCTGCGCGCTCTGCTGGAGGCCGACCTCACCCGGCGTGCCGTGCCGCAGCTCACGGTCACCGACATCCAGGCCATGCGCCAACATGCCACGGCCTTCGAACGGGCCGTCGCCGCCGGCGATGTGGCAGCCTACGGCGAGTCCAACCGGCGCTTCCACGAGGCGCTCTACCGGCGGGCCGGGCGTGCCCGGACGCTGGAACTGGTGGGCCGACTGCACGCGCAGTCCGACCGCTTCGTGCGGATGCAGTTGACCCTCACACCGGGCAGTCGTCGCGCCATCCAGGAACACCGCGCCATTCTGGCCGCCGCGCGCGCCCGGGACACCACCCGGACGACCCGGCTGATCCGCGAGCACATTCTGCAGGCCGGCGCCATGCTGGTGGCCGAACTGGAACAACACCGTCACCTGGAGCAGATGGCATGAGCACGCCGCTACCCCTGTTCATCGGAGGCGCCCGGCGCCCCTCGCAGAGCGGCATCGTCCGCGAGCACACCAATCCCTCGCAACGCACCGATGTGGTGGCGCGCGTCCCCGTGGCCGATGCCTCCGAAGTGTCCGAGGCGGTTGCCGCCGCTGCCGCCGCCTTCCCGGCCTGGCGTGCCCTGCCGGGCCCGGCCCGCGCCGAGCGGTTGCAGCAGTGGGGCACGGTCATCGCCGCCCGCGCTGAGGAACTGGCCCAACTCATTGCGCGGGAGGTCGGCAAGCCCATCGGCGAAGCGCGTGGCGAGGTGGCGCGGGCCACGGTCATCTGCCGCTACTACGCCGGCGAGGCGGTACGCGAACTGGGTGAGGTGATCCCCGCCCAGACGCCCGACACCCTCCAGTTCACCCGCCGCGACCCGCTCGGGCCGGTGGCGCTGATCACGCCGTGGAACTTCCCGCTGGCCATTCCGCTCTGGAAGGCGGCGCCTGCGCTCGCCTTCGGGAACACCGTGGTGCTCAAGCCGTCGGAGCTGTCCAGCGCCGTGGCGCTGCTGCTGGCCGAGACGGCCGAGCAGGCGGGGCTGCCGGCCGGTGTGTTCAACGTGGTCCCGGGCGACGGCACCACCGGCGAGGCACTGCTGCGTCACCCGGGCATCCGGGCTGCTTCCTTCACCGGATCAGCCGGGGTCGGCGCGCGGGTGGTGGCCATCGGCGCCGAGCGGAACATCCGGGTGCAGGCCGAGATGGGCGGCAAGAATGCCGTGCTGGTCGCGGCCGATGCCGACCTGGATCGCGCCGCGCTGCTGACGGCCGCCGGGGCGATGCGCTATGCCGGCCAGAAGTGCACCGCCACCTCGCGGGTGATCGTGGATCGCACGGTGGAGGGACCATTCCTCGATCGCCTCGGAGCAGCCATTGCCGCGCTGTCACTGGCGCCGGTCGACGACGCGGCCGCCGCCATCGGCCCGGTGATCACCGCCCAGGCCCAGGCCCGCATTGCCGCGGCCCTCGCCGAGCATCCGGTCGAGACCATCATGAGCGCGCCATTGGGCGACGACCCGCGGTTTGCCCAGGGACACTGGGTGGCGCCCCGGGTGATCCGCCTGCCCGATGCCGCGCATCCGCTGGCCCAGCAGGAACTGTTCGGCCCGGTGCTCGGCGTGCTCAGCGTGGCCGGGATCGACGAGGCCGTGGCCACCGCCAACGCCATTCCCTACGGGCTCTCCGCCTCGCTCTTCACCCGCGACATCCGCACCGCCTTCACCTACCTGCAGCACATCGACGTCGGACTGGTCCGCGTCAATGGCGATACCACCGGTGTCGATCCCCATGCCCCATTCGGCGGCGTGAAGGGATCGAGCAGTGGTGGGCGGGAGCAGGGGCGCGCCGCCCGCGAGTTCTACACCGAAATCCGTACCATGCAGTTCCACGCCTAGGAGTTTCCATGCCGACCATGCAGCCCACTCAGTGGCGCGGAGTCTTCCCCGCCGTGACCACCCCGTTCACCGCCACCGGTGACGTCGATCATGCCTTCCTGGCGTCGCACTGCGAGCGCTTCATCGCCACCGGCAGTCGGGGCATCGTGGCGCTCGGCTCGCTGGGCGAGGGCGCCACGCTCTCCTTCGACGAGAAGGTTGCCATCCTCGACACGCTGGTACGCGCCGCCGCCGGTCGGATCCCGGTGGTGGCGGGGATCGCCTCGCTGTCCACCGGTGAGGCCGTGGCGCTGGCCCAGGCGGCCGAGCGGGTCGGCTGCGGCGGACTGATGGTGCTGCCGCCGTACGTGTACAAGAGCGACTGGTACGAGATGCGCGCCCACGTCAGCGCCGTGATGCAGGCCACCGGACTTTCCTGCATGCTCTACAACAATCCGGCCGCCTACGGCACCGACTTCCTGCCGCACCAGATCGCCGAACTCGCGGCGGGCCACGCCACCATGCACGCGGTCAAGGACTCGAGTGGCGATGTCCGCCGCATCACGGCCATCCGCGCGCTGGTCGGCGACCGTCTGGCGCTGTTCGTCGGGCTCGATGACGCCATCGTCGAGGGCGTCGCCGCCGGCGCCGACGGTTGGGTGGCAGGACTGATCAATGCCCTGCCGGCGGAGTCCGTGCAGCTCTGGGATGCTGCGGTCGCGGGGGATCGGGCCACTGCACGGCGCATGTACGAGTGGTTCCTGCCGCTGCTCCGGCTCGATACGGTGCCCAAGTTCGTCCAGCTCATCAAGCTGGTGCAGCAGGAGGTCGACCTGGGTCATGAGCGGGTGCGGGCGCCACGGCTGCTGCTGGTAGGCACCGAGCGCGAGGAGGCGCTGGCCATCACGCGTCAGGCACTGGCGACGCGGGCGGCGATCTTCGGATGAGCCTCGGGCCGATCGCCATCATCGACTCGCACACCGAGGGCGAGCCCACCCGCGTGGTCATCAGCGGGTGGCCCGAGCCCGCCGGGGCCACGGTCGCTGAGCGCCGGGAGACCATGCGGCGCACGCAGGATCATCTCCGTCGGGCCGTGGTGCTGGAGCCCCGGGGGCACGACGCCATCGTGGGTGCTCTGCTGGTGCCGCCCGATCGCCCTGAAGCAGCCGCCGGCGTCGTGTTCTTCAACGACGTGTCCTACCTGGGCATGTGCGGTCACGGGACCATCGGCGTGGTGCGGACGCTGGCCTATCTCGGCCGGATCGGCCCCGGGCACGTCGAACTCGACACGCCAGTAGGGCCGGTCAGCGCTGAGCTGGGCACCGATGGCGTAGTGACCATCCGCAACGTGCCGTCGTATCTCGATCAGTCGGGGGTGTCGGTCGAGGTGCCTGGGGTCGGGACCGTGGTCGGCGACGTGGCCTGGGGCGGCAACTGGTTCTTCCTGACTACCTTGCCGGAAGAGTCGCTGGTGCTGGCCAACCGCGCCCGTCTGCTCGATGTCACCACGCGTATCCGGGATGCACTCGATGCGGCCGGGATCCGCGGCCGCGATGGCGGTCTGATCGATCACATCGAACTGTTCGGCCCGCCGGCCGACGCCGCCAACGACTCGCGCAACTTCGTGCTCTGTCCCGGTGCGGCCTATGACCGGTCGCCCTGCGGTACCGGGACCTCGGCCAAGCTGGCCACACTGCATGCGCATGGCACGCTGGCCATCGGGCAACGGTGGCGGCAGGAGAGCATCGTGGGGTCGCACTTCACCGGCTGGCTCGACGCCGACGGCGAGGCGCTGATTCCGCATATCCAGGGTCGCGCGTGGATCGTGTCGGAGGCTTCGCTCCGTTTCGATGCCGAGGACCCCTTCCGCCACGGGTTGGCGTGACCGTCATGGCCCCGCATCCCGATGTCACCGTCGTGGGGGCGGGGATGGTGGGCACGGCGACCGCGCTCGCCCTGGCGGATGCCGGTCTCCGCGTCTGCCTGATCGATGGCGATTTCGCCGGTGGCGGCAGCACCGGTGCCGCCATGGGCCATGTGGTCGCCATGGACGACTCACCGGCCCAGCTCGATTTCTGCGCCCACTCCATTGCCCGCTGGCGCGCCATGGCGGAGACCCTGCCGGCCGCAGGCGAGATGGATTGGTGCGGCACGCTCTGGCTCGCTGTCAACGACGCCGAGATGGCCAATGGTGCCGAGCGGGTCGCGGGCTATCGGGCCGCGGGCATTGAGGCCGAACTGCTGGATGCCCGCGGGCTCCGGGCGGTGGAGCCGCACCTGGGGTCGGGTCCGGTCGGCGCGCTGCTGGTGCCGCAGGATGGCGTCTGCTATCCGCCGGCCATTGCGCGGGCTCTGGCGGAGCGGGTGGCAGCGCAGGGCGGTATCGTCCGGCAGCACGAGGCCGTGGCGTCGGTCGACAGCGGCGCCGTGCGGCTGCAATCCGGCGAAGTGATTGCCACCGGTGCGGTGGTGATCGCGGCGGGGGTGCAATCGCCGACCCTGGTGCCAGGATTGCCGATCGTGCCGCGCCGGGGGCATCTGGTCATCACCGATCGTCATCCCGGTCTGGTGCGCCATCAGCTCGTTGAACTCGGCTACCTGGCCTCGGCGCATTCCTTCGGTGGGGCGTCGGTGGCGTTCAATGTGCAGCCGCGGCGGAACGGGCAACTGCTGATCGGTTCGTCGCGCGAACTCGTCGGCTTTGCCGGTGGGGTCAATCGCCCGCTGCTGCACCGGATGCTGCAACGCGCCGAGCACTTCATTCCGGCATTGCGCGGCACGCGGGCCCTGCGGACCTGGACCGGCTTTCGTCCGGCCACGGCCGACAAGCTGCCGCTGATCGGTCGCTGGCCCACGCAGGACAATCTCTGGATTGCAGCCGGGCACGAGGGCCTCGGCATCACCATGTCCTTCGGGACAGCCGACCTGATTGTGGCCGGCATCCTGGGGACCACTCCGCCCTTCGATCCGACGCCTTACCAGCCGGATCGCCCGATGCCGTCTCTGGAGCACGCCGCATGAGCGCCACGGTACGGATCACCATCGACGGCCAGCCGCGGATCGTGAAGGGGGACGTGACGGTGGCGGTGGCGCTGCTGCAGACTGGTCAGATGACCTTCCGCCGCGATGCCACCGGGCACCCGCGGGCACCGCTCTGCGGCATGGGCACCTGCTTCGAGTGTCGCGTGACCATTGACGGTGTGGCTGGCAGTCGCGCCTGTCTGGTGCCGGTGGCCGAGGGCATGGTCGTGGAGACGGCCCCATGACGCGCCGCTGCGAAGCCGATGTCCTGATCGTCGGCGCGGGGCCGGCCGGGTTGGCCGCGGCTGCGGCGGCGGCATCCCGCGGGCGGCGGGTGCTGCTGGTCGATCAGGGCATCCGTGCGGGTGGCCAGATCTGGCGGCATCGCGATGTCGCGGAATTGCCGCCGTTGGCCCGACGGATGATGGCCCAGGTCCAGACCGATCGGGTGCAGGTTCTGGCGCAGGCCCGCGTGGTCGATGCGCAGGGTCCCGGATCGCTGCTGGTCGAATCGCAGGGCGAAATGATCCGCTGCGAGGCGGCAGCCACCGTGCTCTGCACCGGCGCGCGCGAGCGCTTCCTGCCCTTTCCCGGCTGGACGCTGCCCGGCGTGACCGGCATCGGTGGGTTGCAGGCCCTGCTCAAGAGCGGCCTCACCATCCGCGGCAGTCGAGTGGTGCTTGCTGGCAGTGGTCCCCTGTTGTTGCCGGTGGCAGCAGCCGTCGCACAGGCCGGTGGCCACCTCGCCCTGGTGGCGGAACAGGCACCATGGCAGACACTGGCGGCCTTTGCCGCGGTTGCCTTCCGTTCCCCCGCGCGGGTGATGCAGGCCATCCGCTATCGCTCGGCTTTCAGGGCACCCTACCGCGTGGGCACCTGGGTCACGCGGGCACTGGGTACCGAACGCCTGAGCGAGGTCGAACTCACCGACGGCCACCGCCGCTGGATCGAGCCCTGCGAATGGCTGGGCCACTCGGTGGGGCTGGTCCCCAATACCGACCTGGCCCGTCTTCTCGGCTGCGCACTGGCGGGTGTGGGCATTGCCGTCGACGCCGAGCAGCGCACCACCTGCGAGGGGGTGTGGGCGGCCGGCGAGTGTACCGGCGTCAAAGGCGAGATGGCGGCCATCACCGAGGGCACCATGGCGGGGGCTGCCGCGGCGGGAGATGCCAGTGCCGCAGGGAATGCCACCTTGCAGCGCGCCCGGGATGCTGGTCGCCGCTTCGGCGTCAGTCTGGCACAGGCCTGTGCGCCGCGCGCCGAACTGCTGGCCCTGCCCGATGCCGACACGGTGCTGTGCCGCTGCGAAGATGTCCCCTGCGGTGCCATCGACCCGGCCTGGACGCAGCGCCAGGCCAAGCTGTGGACTCGCGTCGGGATGGGTGCCTGTCAGGGAGCCGTGTGTGGCCCGGCCTGCGGGGCGCTCTACGGCTGGCACGAGAACCAGGTCCGCCCGCCGCTCGGAACACCCACCCTTGGGGCGTGGGCTGATGCCGAGAGCACGGAGTAGGCGGCCCCCTTGCCGCGGTCCCGCGTCTGGACGACATTTCGGGATCTACTCCCCGGGGCGGCCGCACGGATGGAATCATTCTCTGATTCAGAGGCCTATCATGATCGGGCTGCGCAGCATTTCCTCTGCGGGCGGTTCGATGCAGCCATCGAGTTGCTGACCGAGGGACTCCGTCGGTTCCCGGATGCATTCGAACTCTACGCCGAGATGGGAAACATCCGCATGACCCGTGGGGAGATTGCCTGGGCCCACCAGGCATTTCACCAGTGTCTGCTGCTGGACCCCGAACACGAGTATGCCCTTCTCGGCTACGGGGAGACCCTTCTCCTCCTGGGTCATCGGGAGGAGGCTCTGCGGGCCTTGCACCGGGTCGTGGACCTCGGCCATACCCACGACAATTTCGTCATGATCGAGGCCGCGACGACCCTGCTGGAGAACGGGCTCCTGCTTGAGGCGAAGCCCTTTCTGGCCCACGCGTACCGGGCCTACCCCGACAGCGCCGCTGCCGCCCACGGGCTCGGGACCGTGGCCTGTCGCTACGGCAGCAGTGGCGAGGCGCTGTACTGGCTGCGTCGCACACTGACGATCGTACCGTGGGAATTCCGTGCGCGGATCGACCTGGCCAACCTGCTCTACGACCGGCACGAACGGGATGCGGCCCTCGTGCATTTCCTCCGGACCCGTCCGGAGGACCACACCAACCGCCTCGGCCTGGCGCGGGTCCTCGGTCTGTTGGGTCGAGGGGAATGGTCCCGCGAGAAGGAGCGCATGTCCCTGCCTTGGCTGTGCCGGGCCCTGATGCTCGAATTCGCCAGTATGGATGATCCCCTGCAGTTCAAGGTCAAGGGCGCCCAGCCGGTCGTCGATCCCGTCTTCACTGGTCAGTCGGGCCGTTCGGTGGAGTCGTCGTGGACACCTTCTGGCACCGATGGCATCCACATGGTCGATACGCTCAGTGGGCACACCCTGGCCGGTACCTGGGAGGAACTCGTGGATCAGCTTCAGTTCCTCGACGCCGCCTGGGCCCCGAATACCCAGGACCGGTTCATGACCGAGTGGGCCTGGGAGAGCCTGGTCGAGTACGGCGTGTCCGTGCCAACCACCTCGGCCGAGGCCTTTGTGCGCGGGGTTGCGGCGGCCGGCCGGGTACTGATCCTGGCGTGAACAGTTCCCGCTGGACCATCATCCCGTCCCTTTGATGCCTTCACCGACCCTGCATCGCGAGCGGCTGCCCAACGGGGTGACGCTCCTGGTTCTGCCCGTGCCCGAGGCCCGTGTGGCCGCGCAGGTGACGCTGGTACGCGCGGGATTTCTCGACGAGCCCGATCACCTGGTCGGCGTGTCCCACGTGCTCGAACACATGCTGTTCAAGGGCACGCCCTCGCTGGCCCCCGGCGAGCTGGCGCAGCGCACCAAAGCACTGGGCGGTGATCTCAACGCCTGGACCAGCTACGACCATACCCTCTACTACGCCACCATGCCGGCGGGTCATGCCCGCGCCATCGGGCAGTTGCAGGCCGACCAGGTGCAGCATCCGCTGCTCGATCCCGACGAGCTGCGCCGCGAACTCGGCGTGATCGTTCAGGAAGTGCGCCGCAAGCGCGACTCGCCCGGCGCGATGGTGCGGGAGACACTGCATCAGCTCCTCCATGCCGAACACCGCATTCGTCGCTGGCGGATCGGGGAGGAGGCCGATCTCGAGTGTCTCACGGCTGCGCAGGTCCGCGACTACTACGACTCGCGCTATCGCCCCGAGCGCACCATCGTGGCGCGGGTCGGGGGATTGGACCCCCAGGAGGCTCTCGATGATCTGCGGGCCGACTGGAGTGACTGGCGCGGTCGGTCCGACGGCGCCCCGATCGATCCAGGACCGGTCGAGCAGACCTTCCCGGTCGGCAACGTGGCCGTGTTGCAGCGGGATGTCACCCGCGCGGATCTGGTGCTGGGGTGGCGCGCCCCCGCCAGCTCGGCGGCGGTGGTCCCGGCCCTGGAACTGGCCGGTGCGGTGCTGACGGTGGGGCGGGGAGGCCAGTTGCAGCGCACCCTCCGCGACGGGGGCCTGGTCGGCGGCATTGGGGCCGGGCACTACGGTGCCGGGGATGTCGGCGTCTGGGCCCTGGCGGCCGACGGCGATCCGGCGCATCTCGATGCCATCCTCGGTGGTGTGGGGCGCGCGCTGCACGCCCTGCACGAGTCGCCGCTCCCCGTCGGCGAACTTGCCCGCGCCCGCACTCTGCTGCAGGCCAGGTGGCACCGGGCGCTGGAACGGGTCGAATCGCGTGCGTTGGCCCTGGTCGACGCCGAGTTGCGCGGCGATATCACCTGGCTCGACCGGCGCGACGCCGCCTGGGCGCAGGTGACACCGGAGCACCTGCGCGATGCCGTCAGGCAATGGCTTCCCGCAGACGCTGTGGCCGGAGCGCTCTGTGTACCAGCGGCGGCGTCCGTCCCGTTCACGGCGGCCTCCCTCCAGGCTGGCCTGGGACAACCATCGCGCTGGGACGGTGTCACCGCCCCGCCCTTGCCGGGTCGACCTGTCCATCGCGCCGCGCCTGCGGCCCTGCATGCCGGGGTGGCCCACCTGCCACTCGGTGGGTTGGATATTCTCGCGGCGCGCCACGGCACGCTGCCGCAGACGGTGCTGGCCTGGTACGGTCCGCTGCCTGCCATGGCGACCCCGGCGACGGCCGGGCATCACGCCCTGCTGCTGCGGTCGCTGCTGCGTGGCACGTTGATCCGGGACACCGCTGCCCTGGCCATCACCGCCGAAGAGTTGGGTGGCACCATCGCCCCCTTCCTGGCCCACGACACCATGGGACTGTCCCTGACCGCGCTGGCCGAGCACACGGCCGCGGCAGCCTCGCTGCTGCGCGAGGTGATCCAGGCGCCGCGCTTCGCCGAGCCGGAGGTGACCGTCGAGCGGGGGCTGCTGGTGGAGGATGCCCGCGCCATCGCCGACGATATGGTGCGCTTCCCGGTCCAGTTGATGCTGGCGGAGGCCTTTGGCGATCAGGGCTACGGCGTGCCGCTGTACGGCACAGCCGACAGTCTCATCGCATGCGATGGCGCACGGTTGCGGCAGCATCATGACGCCTGGTTGGCTGCCGGGCGCAGCACGCTGATTGCCGTGGGTCCCGGCGATCCGGTGGCGCTGGCAGAGACGGTGGCAGGCGCCATCGGCACCTGGCCCGAGTCGGCGTCGACGCCTCCGTTGTGGACGGTTCAGCCCGTTCTGTCGGGCCTGCGCGAGGTCGTGCGGGTGCGTGAACAGTCGGCGGTGGCGATGCTGCTGCCGGGCCCATCCCGGCGTGATCCGCGACGGACCGCCGCCGAGGTCTGGGCCGCCATGGCCGGGGGGCTCGGCGGGGTGCTGTTCGAATCGCTGCGCAGCCAGCGGTCACTGGCCTACAGCGTGATGGCCAGTTCCTGGCAGCGCCGCGCCGCGGGTGGCCTGCTGACCTACATCGCCACGGCACCGGAGCGGCTGGCCGAGGCGCGTGACGCCATGCGGGAGGAACTGACCGCCATGGCCGCCGCGCCGCCGCCCGAGGTGGCACTTGACCGGGCGCGCCAGCTCCTGGCGGGGCAGGCCGAGGTCGCGCGGCAGAGTGCCGGTGCGGTGGCGGCGGATCTGTTCGATGCCTGGCAGCATGGCGAGGAACTGGACCGGCTGGCCGATCCGGGCGCCAGGTACCGTCAGGTGTCCGGCGCAGAGGTCCAGGCCGTGCTGGCCGACGCACTCCATTCGGGTGGGGCTGCGGAAGGGATCGTGCGGGCCGTCGAGGTGGTGCCGATCGACTCCTGATCGATGCGGCGTTCCGGCTAGCTTTGAGACATGACGGGGACTCCTGCCGTGGCGACGCGCCACCGGGGACTGGCGCTGGCCGATGGGATCTCGCTGCTGCGGATCCCGCTGGCGGCGGCCTTTCTGGTCATCGACAATCTGGCCGTCCGCTTCGGCCTGCTGGCGCTGGCCGCCGCGTCCGATCTCGGGGATGGCTGGGTGGCCCGCCGTTGGGGCGGATCCCGGGCCGGCACGCTGATCGATCCCGTCACCGACAAACTCTTCATGCTGGCGGCGTTCCTTGTGGTCTGGCAGCAGGCCATGCTCAGCCCGCTCCAAATGGGCGCCGTCCTGCTGCGCGATCTGATCGCCTCGATCGCCTTCTTTCTCACCCTGCTCACGGGGCGCCGGACCGCAGTGGCCGCCCGCGCGGGTGGGAAACTGGTCACGGCCCTGCAGGGCCTGACTCTGATCGCGTGCCTGCTGGCGGCACCGATCCGCCATGCGCTGGTCTGGGCCACGGCCGCAGCGGCGCTCTACGCGCTGCAGGACTATGCGCTTCCCTTCTTTCGAAAGCTGCGAGCCCGATGAGTGATTCGAATCTGCGACATGGCCACCTGGAGTGGCTGCACGGTATGGCCTTCCGCGGCAGCGACCCGGCGGGTCTGTCGCTGGTGACCGATGGCGGGAGTGCCGAAGGGCCCTCGCCGGTGGTGGTGCTGCTGTTGGCCATCGGCGGCTGCAGCGGCGCCGACATTGTCAGCATCCTGGCCAAGAAGCAGGTGGTGCTGCGCCGTTTCAGCATGGACATCACCGGACGGCGGCGGGAGGACCATCCGCGGCGCTATGAGGAGCTTACCCTGGTCTTCCGGCTGGCAGGCGATGGCCTGACCGAGCCCAAGGCCCGCCAGGCCGTCGATCTGTCGGTGCAGAAGTACTGCTCCGTCATGCTGTCGCTGAACCCGGACATCACGGTGCACACCGAGATCGTCATCGAGGAGCCCTGAGCCCGAACGGACGAGCGGCCGACTCCGGGATCGGAGTCGGCCGCTCGGTACAGCAGATCGCGGGAGCGGTCAGCCGGCGGCGTCCGCCGTCTCGGCCTCAGCCTCCGTGGGCTCGCGCTCGAACGCGGGCGCCGCGACGGCGGCGACCGGTGCGCGGCGGACCACCGGCTGGCAGAAGCGCTCGCCGAGGACGCGGACCTGGGTGCGCTCCTCGTCGGTCAGCTCGGTGTAGCGATCCGCGATGTACTGCATGGTGTCGTCCATCCATTCCCGCTGGTGCTCGGGCGCTGCCTCCAGCACACCGCACCGGAGGATATGGCTGAACAGCTCATCCCGCGCCTGGTCGAACGTGGTCGGTGCTGCTGCGGGGCGGGGAGCCGTCTTCTTCCGTGCCATTGCCCTTCCTGTCTTCATCGTCGTGGGCTTGCGCCCGTCAAAGTACCCGTTTCCGGTCCAGCCCCGGAAAGATAGTCACGGAGCCCCTCCGGGGCAATTCCCCCCGCAGCGCGTTAGATTCTCCCCGTCAGGCGACCCCGCTTGGGGTCGGTCCGGTCGACCATCTGCTTCACTACACGGGTGATGCCGCTCGGCGGCGGTGTGGTTGTTCCGCCCCGTTCCGGCGTCACGGAGGACGCATGGCCCAGAGTCAGAAGACCTTCTACCTCGCCCTGCTCGGACTGCTGCTCGTCGGGGGCTACTTCATCATGTCCCGGTTCACCGGCGGCGGCATCATCTCGATTCCCGCCAATGTGACGGTGATGCCCGAGGACACCTCCGGCTTCCGCGGCTACGTGCTCGGCAGCCCCGACGCGCCCATCGAGGTGACCGAGTACGGCGACCTGGAGTGCTCCTACTGCCAGACCTTCGCCACCATGCAGTTCCCCGACGTGCAGCGGCGCCTGATCGCCACCGGCAAGATCCGGTTCCGCTACCGGGACTACCCGCTGCCCGGCCACCGGCACCCGCGCGAGGCGGCACACGCGGCAGCCTGTGGCAACGATCAGGGCAAGTACTGGGAGATGCAGCACGAGATCTTCGCGCAGCAGGGCGACTGGGCCCGCAAGGCCGACGCGGTGCCGAGCTTCCGCGCCATCGCCGAGCATCTGTCGCTCGATGTGAAGGCCTGGGATGAGTGCATGCGCAGTGGCCGCTACGCCGGCCGGATCCAGGCCTCGCTGGATGAGGGGACCGCGATCGGCGTGAACTCCACGCCAACCTTCTTTCTGAACGGGCGCCTCTTCCAGTTCCGCAACGCCGACCAGCTCGTCGCGGTCGTCGATTCGCTCATCACCCTGCAGTCGGCCGCCGCCACGCAGCCGTGAGCGTCGCGGCGGGCGATGACGATGCATCACCCCCGCGAGGGCGGGCCGTTGCCGGGCTCGCCCTCGCGGCCTTGGGGGTGGTGTACGGCGACATCGGGACCTCCCCGCTCTACGCCCTGAAGGAATGCTTCGCCGGGGTGAACCGCGTGCCCCTCACGCACGACAATGTCCTCGGTGTCCTCTCGCTGGTCTTCTGGTCGCTCCACCTCGTCATCTCCGTCAAATACATCCGCTTCGTCACCCGGGCCGACAACCGGGGCGAAGGCGGCATCCTCTCGCTGCTGGCGCTGATCCGCCTGGGTGGCACGGGACGGCGGGTGGTGCTGGCGGCCGGCGTCTTCGGCGCGGCGCTGCTCTATGGGGATGGCGTCATCACCCCGGCCATCTCGGTGCTCGGCGCGCTGGAAGGGCTGTCCGTCGCCACGCCGGCTTTCGACCGGGTGGTCGTGCCGCTGGCCGCGCTCATCATCACCGGGATCTTCGCCATGCAGCGCCACGGCACCGGTGGACTCGGCCGCATCTTCGGGCCGCTGACCGCAGTCTGGTTCGTGGCCATTGCCCTGTTGGGCGTGCGCGGCATTCTGCTGGAACCGGCCGTGCTGCACGCCCTCAACCCCTGGCATGCCGTCCAGTTCTTCGGGCGCGAAGGTGTCGCGGCCTTCGCCGTGCTCGGCGCGGTGGTGCTGGTCATCACGGGTGGTGAGGCCCTGTATGCCGACATGGGCCACTTCGGACGCCGTCCCATTCAGTTGGCCTGGATTGCGGTGGTCACCGCGTTGTCCCTGAACTATTTCGGGCAGGGGGCCATGCTGCTGCACGCACCCACGGCGGCGGCCAACCCGTTCTACGCGCTGGTGCCTGCCTGGGCCATCTACCCCATGGTGGGATTGGCCACCCTGGCGGCCTGCATCGCCTCCCAGGCGCTGATCTCCGGCGCGTTCTCGCTCACCCGCCAGGCCATGCAACTGGGCTTCGCGCCACGGATGCGCATCCGGCACACCTCCAGCGCAGCGATCGGGCAGATCTACCTGCCCGGTGTCAACTGGGCGCTCTGGGCGGGCTGTCTGGTGCTGGTGTTCTCGTTCCGCAGCGCCGGCGCGCTGGCCGCGGCGTATGGCGTAGCGGTGACCGGCACCATGCTGGTCACCTCGCTGCTGTTCGCGGTGCTGCTGCGCCAGCGCTGGCAGTGGCCGCTGTGGCGGGTGGCGGCCCTGACGGCGCTCTTCCTGACCGTGGACCTGGCCTTCCTCTCGGCCAATCTCCTGAAGGTCCCCGCCGGCGGATGGTTCCCGCTGGCCTCCGCCGTGGTGATCTACCTGCTGATGTCTACCTGGCAGCGCGGGCGGCAGCAGGTCAGTGCGGTGCAGCAGGAGTCGTCACTGCCGCTGGATCTCTTCCTGCCGGATCTCTCGCGCCACCCGCCCCACCGTGTGCCCGGCGTGGCCGTGTTCATGACAGCGATTCCCGATGTGGCGCCGCCCGTGCTGCTGCACCATCTCAAGCACAACAAGGTGCTGCATCAGCAGGTGGTGCTGATGACCATCACCAGCGTCGAGATTCCGCAGGTGCCGGAGGCGGAGCGGGTGACCATCGTGCCGCGGCAGGAGGGCTTCCACCAGGTGACAGCCCGCTACGGCTTCATGGAGACTCCGGATGTCTCGGCGCTGATGGCCGTCGTCACGCCCCACCTGCCGCGCACCACGGGGACACCCGGCACGCCCATCCCGCTGCACGCCATCACCTTCTACCTCGGGCGGGAGACGCTGATCCCGCGCCCCCGTTCAGCCCGCGCGCCGCGGGCCGCGCAGGCACTGCCTGCCTGGCGGGTGCGGCTGTTCGCGGTCATGAACCGCAATGCCCAGAACCCCACCGCCTTCTTCGCGCTGCCACCCAACCGGGTGGTGGAGTTGGGGGCGCAGATTCAATTGTAGGGGCGACCGGTCGGTCGCCCCTACGTGCGCGCGGCGGGCACGAGGATTGGAGTGTTTCGTTTATTGCGTTTACGAACGATTCCAGGTAGCTTCCGGCATGACGAACCACTCCGAGATCTATCTGCCGAGCCAGTTGGAGCGTGAGTCAGCGCACCAAGCGCTCAGACTGCTCCGTGAGCTGCGGCTGCCGCCCTACACGGCGGTACAACTGCGGGCGGAGAACGAGCAGGCACACATCACGATGCCGCCGGGCATGCTGGCGCCGCTGATGGAGATGCTGAGCCAACTGGCCAGCGGCAACGCAGTGACGATCGTGCCCATCCATGCCGAGCTGACCACCCAGCAGGCGGCGGACCTTCTCAATGTCTCTCGTCCGCACCTGGTGTCGCTGCTGGATGGTGGCCGGATTCCCTGTAAACGCGTCGGCAGTCATCGTCGAATCCGCGTCGACGATCTCATGCACTACCGACGTGCAGATGAGGCAAAGCGCCAGGAGGTCCTTGACGAACTTGCGAGTGAGGCACAACGGCTGGGGCTGGGGTACTAGTTGTCTTGGCTGCCTTTACCGTTGTCTACGATGCATGCGTCCTCTATCCGGCCCCGCTGCGCGACCTGCTGATCCGGATCGCCGGGAGTGGAGTCGTTCGTGCCAGATGGTCAGCCCCCATCCTGGCGGAGATGACCAACAGCATTTTACGAGATCGGAGTGACCTGACTCCTGGACAGCTCGCCCGCACGGAGCGATTGATGGCCCGGGCCATTCCGGATGCATTGGTTGAGAGGTTCGATTCCCTGCTTGATGCGATCGACCTGCCGGACAGGGCGGACCGTCACGTTGTTGCAGCAGCGATACGGTGCGGTGCTCAGGCCTGGGACACCTGACGCGTCTTGGTCTGGGACGTTCGGTGGCAGCCCTGCAGGGGATACTCGACGCGCAGGCCCAATTGTAGAGGGGCGGGCGACCGCCGGTCGCCCCTACGTGCGGAGATTCCGTTGTCAGAGGAACGGGCGACCGGTCGCCCACCCCTACTCCCCCTCGTAGGTCTCCTTCAGGCGCGCCATCACGCCGGGGTCGGCCAGCGTGGTCACATCGCCGATGGCGCGTCCCTCGGCCACATCCCGCAGCAGGCGCCGCATGATCTTGCCGGAGCGGGTCTTGGGCAGGTCGGCCGTGAAGATGACGTCGTCGGGCCGGGCAATCGGCGAGATCTTCCGCGCCACCAGATCGCGCAGTTCGTCACGCAGCGCCGGGGTCATCGTGGCGCCGTCACGCAGGGTCACGAAGGCCGCAATCGCCTGACCCTTGATGTCGTGCGACCGGCCGACCACCGCCGCCTCAGCGACGGTGGGATGTTCCACCAGCGCGCTCTCCAGCTCCATCGTCCCGATCCGGTGACCGGCCACATTCAGCACGTCGTCGACCCGCCCGAGGATCCACCAGTTGCCATCCGCGTCGCGGCGCGCACCGTCGCCGGCGAAGTAGCGCCCCGGAAAGCGCGACCAGTAGGTCTCGACGTAGCGAGCGTCGTCGCCGTGGATGGTCCGCAGCATGCCCGGCCACGGCGTGGGAATGGTGAGGAAGCCAGCCCCCTCGATGAGGGGCGTGCCCGCCGCGTCGACCAGTTCCACATCGATGCCGGGGAAGGGCAGCGTCGCGGAGCCGGGGCGCGTGGTCACCACGCCGGGAAGCGGCGTGATCATGATGCCGCCGGTTTCCGTCTGCCACCAGGTGTCGACGATCGGGCAGCGTCCGCCGCCGATCCGCTCGTGATACCAGATCCACGCCTCGGGATTGATTGGCTCGCCCACCGTGCCGAGGAGGCGGAGGCGGGAGAGATCATGCGCGGCCGGCCAGGCATCGCCCCACTTCATGAAGGAGCGGATTGCCGTGGGCGCCGTGTAGAGGACGGTGACGCCGTGCCGCTCGCAGATGTCCCAGAAGCGGTCCTGGGCGGGCCAGTCGGGCGCGCCCTCGTACAGCATCACGGTGGCACCGGCCGCCAGCGGGCCGTACACGGTGTACGAGTGGCCGGTGACCCAGCCGACATCCGCGGTACACCAGTACACATCGTCGGGCTTGAGGTCGAAGACCATCCGGGTGGTGGCGAGCACCTGCGTGAGATAGCCGCCGGTGGTGTGTACGATCCCCTTCGGCTTCCCCGTAGTGCCTGAGGTGTACAGGATGTACAGGACATCTTCGGCGTCCATGGCCTCGGCCGGCGCATCGGCCGACTGCGCCTCCAGCGCCCGGTGCCACCAGGTGTCGCGGCCTTCCTGCAGCGGCGTGGCGGTCGGGTCGACGCCGGCGCCACGGTGTACCACCAGGCAGTGCCGGATGGTGGGGCACTCGCGCAGGGCCTCGTCGGTCATCCGCTTGAGCGGGATCACCTGACCGCGGCGATACCCGCCGTCGGCTGTGATGCAGCAGACCGCCTTCGCATCGTTGATGCGATCCCGCAGCGCCTCGGCGGAGAAACCGCCGAACACCACCGAGTGCACCGCACCGATCCGGGCACAGGCCAGCATCGCGATCACCGCTTCCGGCACCAGCGGCAGGTAGATCGCCACGCACTCACCGCGCTGGACACCGAGGGCGCGCAGCGCGTTGGCGGCCCGGCCCACCTCGCGGTACAGGTCCCAGTAGGTCAGCGTGCGGCGGTCGCCCGGCTCACCTTCCCAGATCAGCGCGGCCCGGTTCCGTCCGGCACCGCGGATGTGGCGGTCGACACAGTTCACTGCGGCATTCAGTTGGCCGCCGCTGAACCAGCGGGCGTGGGGCGGTTCCCAGTCGAGGACGCGATCCCAGGGGCGGGACCATTCGAGCTGGGCGGCCTGCTCGGCCCAGAAGGCCAGGCGGTCGGTGGCGGCGTCCTGGTAGGTCGCCGAGGTGGCGACGGCGGTGGCCGCAAAAGCGGCGGAGGGCGGGAAGCGCCGCTCCTCCTGCAAGTGGCTGCTGAGTTGGTCGGTCATCCTTCCATTATACCGGGTCCCACCGGGGTGGGGCAGGCCCGGCCCGGTGCCCGCCAGGCGCTCCTGCCGCCGCTCCGGGCCGGCCAACCGGCTGTCGGATATCTGGTCAGAGGTGACCAGATATCGTATGGCAGAGCTCTTGCACTCCTGAACCGTGCCCATGGCGGGCCGATCTCCCTGAGGGGAGTGGTCTGCCGCCCGGATTGCGAAGGAGCTGCTGTGTCGCTGGTGTCCCCCCCTCCCGTATTGACGGCCCCGCCTGCCCTGGGGCTCGCGACGCGTGAGGCATTCCGTACCGCCGCTGAGGCGCTGCTGACCGATCCGTCGATCGGCGAGGGGCCACTGGTCATCGACTTTTCCGGGACCACCGCCGTCGACTCCTCGGGCCTGGGTGTGCTGGTGCTGATCCAGCGGCAGGCTGCCGAACGTCGACTGCCCGTGGTGCTGCGCGGCCTGGGACAGGAGTTCGAGTACCTGCTGGTACTCACCCGGCTCGACGATCTCTTCCAGTTCGAGCGCCCGGCCGCCGCAGGCTGATTTCCTCAGGCGAAGTACGGAGGAGTGCGGCAGGGCGCGATATACTTCCGCCATGATCGACCCTCCAGTCTCTGCACACCAGCCGCTGCTGGCGGTGCAGGCGGCAACACGACGTCACGGACGACGGATTCTGTGGCGCGACGTGTCGTGTGCGCTCCAGCCGGGCGAGGTGGTGCTGCTGGCCGGGGCCAACGGGGTCGGCAAAACCACCCTGTTGCGCACCTGCGCCGGGTTGATGCGCCCGACCAGCGGATCCATCCGCATTGCCGGCGGTGATCCGTTTCAGGATCGCACGCTCGGAGGGCTGGTCGGCTACCTGGGGCACGGCGCCGGTGGCTACCGGGATCTGACCGCCCGGGAGAACCTCGCCTTCCTGGCGGATCTGCACGGCCTCTCCCAGGCGGCCGGGCGGATTGCATTCCTGCTTGAACGGGTCGGGCTGACGCCGCATGCGCAGCAGCGGGTGGGCACCTTCTCGCGCGGCATGGTGCAGCGTCTGGCCATCGCCCGGCTCGTCCTCCATACCCCCTCGCTGCTGCTGCTCGACGAACCCTTCGCCGCGCTCGACACCGCCGGCGCAGACATGCTCCGCGATCTCCTCGCGGAGTCCGTGCGCCAAGGTGCCGCCGTGTTCTGCGCCACCCATGATGCCGCCGAACTCGACCGGCTGGCCACCCGCAGGCTGGTGCTGGCCGACGGGACGCTTCGCGAGGATGCCCACGCTCCCGGAGTCACGGTGACAGCACCCTCCCCGGTTCCGGCGGGTGCGGCATGAGGTCCTGGTCCGTGGTGCGCGCTGTCGTTGCCAAGGATCTGCGCATCGAAGCACGCAGCCGGACCAGTCTGGTCACCGCGCTGCTGCTGGTGGTGCTGGTGCAGATGACCATCGTCTTTGCACGCGACTCCGGACGGGTGGGCCTCGATGCGCTTGCCCCCGGGGTGCTCTGGGTTGCGCTCGCGCTCGCCGCCCTGCTGGTGCTCAACCGCACCTTTCTGCTGGAACGCGACGACGACGCCTTCGATGCCATCCGGCTCACGCCCATTCCGCGCGAAGCCCTCTTCCTGGGCAAGTGGCTGAGCGGTGTCTGTCTGCTGGGGGCCGTCGGGCTGGTGGCCTTTCCGGTCTGGCTGCTCTTCTTCAACGTGGCGGTCGACCGCGGCACCGCCGCCGTCCTGGTGCTGATGCTGCTGGTGGTTCCCGGCATGAGTGCCGTCGGCACGCTGCTCTCCGCCATCGTGGTGCGGACCCGTGCCGCCGAGTATCTCCTGCCGGTGCTGTTGCTGCCGGCGCTGCTGCCGCCGATTGCGCTTGCGGCGCAGACGGCGGTGCGCGCCCTGGCCGGTCGTCCGTGGTCGGAACTGCAGTCCGGTGTGCTGAACCTGGTTCTCTACGATGCGGGGGTGCTGATCCTCGCGCTGTTGCTCTTTCCCATGGTGGTGGATGAATGATGCTTGATCCGCATGCCGCAGCGCGCCACATCCGGCGCGGCCGTCTCGTAATGCTGCTGGGGATCGTCGCCCTGGCCGGCCTCTATGTTCGGGCGCTGCTCTTCACGCCCACCGAACGGGCCCAGGGGCTGGTCCAGAAGATCTACTACATCCATCCGCCGGCGGCCTACGCCATGCAGATGGCCTTTGTGGTCGCCGGGATTGCCGGGGTGCTCTACCTGCTGATGCGCGACCCGCGTCTCGACCTGGTGGGCGAGGCCTCCGCCGAAGTCGGCCTGGTGCTCTCGATCATCGTGCTGATCACCGGCCCCATCTGGGGCAAGCCGGCCTGGGGCGTCTGGTGGGCCTGGGAGCCGCGGCTCACCTTCACCTTGATCGAGGTCCTGGTGTTCGCCGGATACTTCGCGCTGCGGGCCGCTCTGCCGGATCCGGCCGAACGGGGCCGCTACGGCGCCGTGGTGGCCATCATGGCGCTGGTGCTGGTGCCCTTCAACCACATGACGGTGTACCTGTTCCCCAGCCAGCATCCCATTCCCATCACCATGAAGCCGGAGAAGCCCTCGCTCCCGCCGGAGATGCTGGTGACCTTCCTGGCCGGGTTTCTGATTTTCACGGTGCTCTACGTGGGGTTGCTGATGCAGCGCTACGGCATCGGGGTGCGGCAGGCGCTGGCGGAGGTGTCCGATGCCTGAGACCGGGAACTACCTCATTGCCGCCTATGTGGTGACCGCCGTGGTGGTCCTCGGGTACGCCGTCAATCTCTGGCGGCGGGGCGCTCCCCCCGAGGACCGGTCATAGCGGATCAGTCCGCCGGGCGCTCCAGGAACTGCCACACCACGGCGGCGGCGATGGCCCCCAGGATCGGCCCGATCCAGTAGACGGCGTGATGGGTGAACATGCCGGCCGCCAGCGCGGGCCCGAAGGCGCGGGCCGGGTTCAGGGCGGCCCCCGTCAGCGGCGCGCCCACCATGATCAACGGCAGCAGGATCAGGCCGATGCCGAAGCCGCCGATCTGCGGGGCGGACCGCAGCACCGCCGTGCCCATCACCGCCGACATCAGGAAGAACGTCCACAGCGCTTCCAGCAGGATGCCACGGGTCGGCGTGATGCCGACGCCGAGCATCGGGGCCCCGTAGGCCGACAGATGCCCCACATGCGGGGCGATGAGCGTGACCGCCAGCCAGCCGGCCAGCGCCGCCCCCGCCAGTTGCGCCGCGACGTACACCGCGGCATCGCGCGGCGTAATCCGGCGGATCACCAGCAGGCCCGCCGTGACTGCCGGGTTGAGGTGGCCTCCCGAGATCCGCATGGTGGCACTGACCGCCACGGCCAGCAGGATGGCATGGGCCAGGGCCACGCCCAGCGTGCCCCAGGAGCCGCCGGGGAAGGAGCCCATATAGACCGCAGTGGCCCCGAAGAGGACCAGCGTCAGAGTACCCAGGGCCTCGGCCAGGGCGCGTTGCGTCAGTGTGTGCATGCTTCGTCCGTGAGGGGGTGAGGTGCAGCAGGGGACGGCTCGTCCGGGGACCGCCAAGTATAGTGCGGCCCGCCGGGACTCAGAGCCCGTCGGGGTCGGCGTAGCCGCCGCGGTAGTAGAGCAGCGGCCCGCCGGTCGGGGCGGCCACGCCGCCCGTCACCCGGGCGATCAGCAGGGTGTGATCACCCACCGGGTGCGTCTCCCATCGGGTGCAGTAGAGGTGCGCCAGGGCGCCTTCCAGCAACACCTCGTCGGCTGGGCCCGGGTGCCAGCCCACGCCATCGAAGCGGTCGGGCAGTCCCGCGGCGAAGCGCCGTGCGAGCGCCTCCTGCTCGGTACCAAGGATGTTCACCGCCAGGTGGGTGGTGGTGAGCAGCAGGTCGTGCATCAGGGCATCGTGGCCCACGGCCAGCGCAATCAGGGGCGGATCCAGCGACACCGAGGTGAACGAATTCATGGTCATCCCCAGCGGGGCACCGTGCGCGTCACGCGCGGTGAGGACCACGATGCCGGTGGTGAATCGGCCGCAGAGCTGACGGAACGCAAACGGATCCACGGTCAGCTCGGCGGTGGCACCAGCAGGGCACCGATCCGTGCGCGCAGCGCATCGGGGCAGCAGCCGCCCTGCTGTCCGGCGCGGCGCAGGCAGTCGAGAAAGGCGGCCTCGAAGTGCTGCAGGCACTGGCAGTCGCGGCAGTGATCCAGATGCTCCCGCAGGGCCAGTGCCTCGTCGGGGGTCAATTCCCCGCAGCGCAGCGCATCGAGGCGGGTTTTGGCGGCAGCACAATCGCAGTCGGTCGGGGGCATGGTCATGCCTCCTCCTGGGGTCGGGGCACGAGGCCGGTGTCTTCAGCATAGCGACGGAGCTGGCCCTGCAGGATCCGTCGCGCCCGGAACAGCCGCGACTTCACCGTGCCGACGGGGATGTCGAGGGCTGCGGCAATCTCGCCGTAGGGGAGTCCTTCCATGTCGCTCAGCACCACGACCTCCCGGAAGTCTTCGGGCAGGGCATCGACGGCGGCCAGCACCTCGTCGTCGACCAGGTCGCGGAAAAAGCGCCCTTCCGGGTCGGGATTGCTGCGGTCGGGCAGTTCGGGAATCGTGTCGACATCGACCGCCTGCGGCCGCCGCCGGTGGGCCCGCCAGCCATTGATGAACTGGTTGCGCAGGATGGTCACCAGCCAGGCGCGGGCGTTGGACCCGGGCTGGAAGGTGTGCCAGGCCCGCAGCGCCCGCAGCATGGTGTCCTGCACCAGATCCTCCGCCGCCGCACGCTCGCCGGTCAGGCGGAGCGCCACGCGGAAGAGGGTATCGAGGTGGGGCAGGGCCTCGGTGGCGAAGGCGCTGGAACGGTCGGCGTCGATCATGCCCCAAAGGTACTCGCGTCTCCGGATGCTTTTCCGACCCCGTCGAGCCGATTACGTTGCCCCCACGCATGCTGCCAGCCCTGCTCCCCCTCGCCCTGCTCGAGGCCGTTCAGAACATCGATACTCCGGTGGACGACGGTCTGGGCGCACTGGACCTCGAACTGGCGACCAAGCGCCTCGGCCTGTCGTCCACGGTGGCGGCCCAGGTCGCCCGCTACCGCGCCGCAGTCGAGCAGGGCGGGGATGTCCCCGCCACTGAAGGACTGGCCGTCTTCCGGCTGGTCGGTCGACGCCCCGACGCCGAACTGGTGTTTGCCGATGCCGGGCGTCGGGCGGCGCGGTATGCTGCCCGTCGGCAGGGCACCGGCGCACGCGCCCTGCGGGCCCTGCTGCCCGGACGGCTCGGCCGCGGCGCGGCGCTGCGGTCGGCCGCCGGACTCGGCCGACGCTGGTTGCAGGTCGATCTGCGGATCGTCGAAGGCATGGCCCGCTGCGAGATGACCGACACCCCCGCTCTGCAGGCCCGCGAGGATGGCATCGCCTGCCGCTTCTACACGGCGGCGCTGGCGGAACTGCTCCGGCTGGTCGCCGGGTTTGAAGGAGCACTCATTCACGATGCCTGCCGGGGCCGGGGTGACCGGTCCTGCCGCTGGCGGGCAACCCCCGTGGAAGGATTGGACGGATGACCTCACTGGCCACTCTGGACCGCGCCGTACTGCGCGACGCCCTCGACCGCCTCGGTGCCGACGGCTGGCTGCTTTTCGACTTCCACGGCTGCAATCCGGTCGCCGCTCAACTGCTGCCCAGCGGCATGGGTTCGCGTCGACTGTTCGTCTGGGTGCCGCGCGAAGGGCCGATCACCGCCATCGTACACCGCATTGAACTGCAGCCCTTCGAGGGCTTCGACGGGCGGATCATTCCCTTCTCGCGGCATGCCGAGCTGCACGCGGCGCTGCGCGAGGTGGTGGGCGGCCGCCGCGCCGCCATGGAGATTTCGCCCGGCGATGCGGTGCCCTATCTGGACCGGATTCCCTGGGGCGTGATCGATCTGCTCCAGTCGCTCGACGTGACCGTGGTGCCGAGCGCGGAACTGGTCACCCGGTTCGCGTCGACCTGGAGCGCGGCCGAACTGGCCGAGCATCAGCACGCCGCCGAGATCCTGCAGGAGGTGGCGCTGGAGTCACTGGCCAGCGCCATCCGCCGGGCCGGGCAGGGCCTGACCGAACATGCCCTGCAGCAGGAGGTGGTCGGCAAGCTGGAGCGGGCCGGGCTGTACCTCACCACCCACCCCATTGTCGGGTTCGGGCCCAATGCGGCCAATCCGCACTACGAGCCGCATGCCGGGGCCGACCGGACCCTGGCCGCCGACGAGGTGGTGCTGCTGGATCTGTGGGCGGGTGTGCGGGCCGGGGCGGTGTTTGCGGATCAGACCTGGATGGGCTTCTCGGGCAGTGCGGTGCCGTCGCGGGTGGCCGAGGTATGGCAGGTGGTGCGCGACGCGCGCGATGCCGCCATCACCACGTTGCAGGGCACGGCGGCGCGGGGCGAGCCGGTGTTCGGCTATCTGGGCGATCGGGCGGCGCGCGGCGTGATCGAGGCGGCCGGGTACGGCGAGTACTTCGTGCACCGGACCGGTCACAGCATCGACCGCGACCTGCACGGCTCCGGGCCCCACCTCGACGACTACGAGACCCATGACGACCGGGTGCTGCTGCCGGGCTCCGGGTGCTCGGTCGAGCCGGGCATCTACCTGCCAGGTGACTTCGGGGTGCGCAGCGAGGTCAATCTGTACTGGGCGCCCGGGACGGGGATCCTGGTGACCCCCACCCGGCCCCAGGTCGACCTGGTGACCCTTCCTTGACACGACCGTGGGGGGGTGGGCATATTGCCCTGTGACCCGGCTCACCGCTGGGGGTTTTCAGACAGTCATCGCGTGTCGAGCGAGACGCAGCCCGCCATGGCTGCGTGGTCAGGGTCCCCGATCACTGCGGGTGATCAGGACCCATACGGTTCCGGCGAATGGCCGCCTGCGGGCAGCCACGCACCGGTTTCACCGCCACCCCACCCCGGGGCGGCGCGGAATGAGGGGTGAAGTCGAGTGGTTTCACTTCTGAACGAAGGAGCGGCATCTCCCGTGTTTACGCCTTCGGAGGACAGGTCAATGATGCAGAATCGTGTGGGAGCCTTCGTCCGCACCATGATGGTGCTGGCGTTGGCGTTGTTCGGGGCCGGAGCGCTCAGCGCGCAGACCGGCAAGATCACGGGGAACGTGAAGACCGCCAGTGGCGGGCCGGTGGCTGAAGCCACGGTCCAGGTGGTCGGCACGGTCTACCAGACCCAGACCAACAAGGATGGGTACTACTTCTTCAACAACGTCCCGCCCGGTCAGGTAGAGATCCGGGTCACGGCCGTTGGGTACCGGTCGCAGAGCATGCAGGGCGTCCGCGTCACCACGGGTCAGACCTACGCGGCCCAGGACATCGTCCTCGAGGCGGCCGGGAACGTCCTGGTCGCGGACATTCAGGTGACCAGCGCCGCGGCGCCGCTCATCGACCGGAACAAGCAGCAGACCCGGCAGAGCATCGACCCGGGGTACGTCGAGAACGTGGCCGAGACCCGCATCAACACGATGCTGTCGCTGATGCCGGGCATCACGCGAAATGTGAACCCCAACGACTCCATGTCGCTCTCGGTGCGCGGCTCGCGCTACAACGAGAACAACATGTACGTCGACGGCGTCCCGGTCCAGCGCTTCACCGGCCAGGGCATCGAGTTCGAGGCCGGCATCGGCGCCTTCGAAGACGCGGCCATGATCACTGGCGCTGCCAGTGGCGAGTACGGCAACGCGCTCGGCGGCAACCTGGTCATCACCACCCGGAGCGGTGGTCCGTCCCTGCGGGGCCAGCTCTCCTGGGATACCGGCATGCTGGGTGGCGCCTACGCCACCGGTACCAACACGCTGCAGGCCTCCCTGAGCGGGCCGACGTTCATCAAGAACCTGGCCTTCTCGCTGACCGGGCGTCTCGAAGGGACTGCCTGGACGAATCGCGGGTACGAGGGGTGGCTGTGGCCGGCCTACTCGGCGGTGGGTGTCGACACCACCTTCACGGTGCCCTACCGCAACAGCACCACGACCAGCTCGTTCAACAACTCCCGGGCTGACTCGACCACGTTGACCATTTTCAACATGGCCGTGCACTCCGGGGACTGCGACAACTACTGGTTCATCAAGCAGGCCTCGCTGGCCGGCATGCGCGACAACTACGGCGTGGACTGCGGCAAGAACCGGGCGTTCTCCGCACCGCGGAGCAACTACCAGACGACCACTCGTCTGGACTACTCCTTCGGTCGCGGTTCCAACATCGCCCTGACCTACAACTGGAGCGGTGTCCAGCGCCGGGCCCGTGGCCTGACGGACGGCCGCCAGCTCGGCACCGTCGAGAACGCCACCATTGCCACCCTCAACTGGAACCAGCAGCTCTTCCAGCGGGGCACCCGGAGCCTCTCGATCGCGGCCTCCTATTCCATCCAGGGCAACAGCAACACCAGCAGCCCGATGACGGTGGAGTCCGAAAAGGCCACCCGTCATCCGACCGGCGGCTTCCTGTTCCGCAAGATGGACCTGGTCTACAGCCGGGACGACTTCCAGGTCGACTCGACCATCATCAAGGCCTGGCTCACGCAGGCCCAGTACCGCACCGGCTTCCTGCCCGCCGTTGACGCCAACACCGGCGCCGTGACGGGTGCAACGGTCAGCAGCAACATGCCGAATGACGGCGTGGGCCTGCTGTCGGCCAATGCGGGCGGCGCCAGCGACGTTACCGGCTACGGCTGGGGCGCTGAGAGCCGCAAGGTCATGTCGGTCTCCCTGGACGCGCAGCTCAACCAGTGGAACCGCATGCGCTTCGGCTACGGCCGCACCGAAGGCGACATCAAGAACTTCGGTGGCTCGGTGTCCGGCGCGAACTGGTACCGTCCGGTGCTCTGGAACGCCTACATCAACAACGACATCGATCTCAACGACGTGCTGATCAACTTCTCGCTGCGCTACGATGAGTTCGACTACAACCTGAAGCGCTGGGACAACTTCCCCCGGATCTCGACCATGCCCGGCTTCGACCGGGAGAATCCGGATCTGGTGATGAAGGAGGACCGGGTGCACGGGGCGCTGCAGCCGCGCATCGGTGTGTCCTTCCCGGTGACCCAGAAGACCAACTTCTTCCTGAACTACGGCCAGACGGCGCAGGCGCCGAGCTTCAGCTCGGTGGCCACCAACCACAAGTACGACATCGACCGCAGCGGCATCAATTCGCGGTCGGCCTTCGGCGACGACGTGAGCTACGCGCGCACGGTGTCGTTCGAGTTCGGTGTGGCGCACGCCTTCAACGACGACATGACGCTGGACCTGTCCTTCTACAACAAGGACAACCTGGCGAACATCGGCTACAAGTACGGTTGGCGCATCGACCCGCTCATCAATGAGCTGGCCCAGCTCAACCTGCTGGTGAACACCGACTTCGGGAATGCCCGGGGTGTCGAGGCCTCGCTCAACCGCCGGATCGGCCAGTACATGAACGGCCGTCTGTCCTACTCGTACGCCGACATCCGGAACACCGGGTCGACCACGGGCGGGTTCTACAACTTCTTCGAGTCGATCGGCGAAGGCCGGGTCGAGCCGCCCCTGCAGCCGCTGCCCACCACCACGTCGGTGCCGCACAAGCTGAACGCGGTGGCCCAGCTCTCCCTGCCAGCAACCTTCAAGCGCGGCACGCTGTTCGGCAAGGTCGCCGGCGGCCTGAGCGTCAATGCCAGCCTGGGCATCCAGTCGGGTACGCCGTACACCCGTTGCGATGCGCGCTACCAGACCAACATGGAAGTGCTCAGCGACGCTGCTTCGCCGTGCGATCTGCTCGAAGGTGTCCAGGGCTTCATGGCCTCGCGGCTCCCGATGAGCAAGACCATGACGACCCGGTTCCAGAAGCAGTTCCAGGTCGGCCGCCGGACCATGTCGGCCTACCTGGACATCAACAACCCGTTCAACTGGACGAACGTGTACCGGGTGTATGCCACCACCGGCACCACCACCAGCCCGGTGCTGCGTACCACCGATTGGGCCACGGACTCGCTGGCCTTCGTGACGGCCGCGATCAACCACGGCTTCCTCGGCGGCGGCAGCTCCATGGTGCTCCCGGCCAGCACGGCGGCCTGCGCCAAGGTGGGCAGTTCCACCAACTCGCTGGTGCTCTCCTGCTTCGCCTGGATTCGTTCGGAGCAGCGGTTCGGGAACGGCGATGGGGTCTACACTCTGGATGAGTGGGCGCGGGTGTCGGACCTGGTCCGCGGCCCGTCGCGTACCAAGGCCAACTTCCTGACCGGGGCCCGCACCATGCGGTTCGGCCTCCGGATCAACCTCTGATCACTGGTTCACTCTCCGGCTCCGGGGCGGTCCAACCGTCCGCCCCGGAACCGCGAACGCATTTCAGACGCGAGGATTCAATGCACGTACTGCGGGGTATGCGGCAACTGGCGGGCAGCGCAGGATTGGCGGCCCTGATGATCGGAGCGATTCCGAATCTGGCCGAGGCGCGCCCGGGAGTGACGACGAAGGCCCGGGAGCCGTTCCGCCTCATGGCGCGAGCGGTCTCGGCCATGAACGTCAACCGGGTCAACTACGGTATCACCTCGAAGGGTGAGATCGGGCCGGACGAATTCGGTCGAGGCAACCTCGGCGGCGGCTTCTGGCCGCGCGGTACCGAGAACGAGTACATGTACAACTCGGGGATCCAGGTGTCGGGGATCATCGAGGGCGAGAAGAGCGCCACCAACCCCTGGGGCGGTGACACCTCTTCGGCCAAGTTCTTCGACCCGATCGGCTCACAGCAGCATGCCGAGCAGGCCTGGCCTGCCCCCGGCGATCGCGGCGTGTTCCGGTCCTGGGACCCGGTGGACGTGCCCGAGTGGCCGGAGGTTGCGCTGGTGCCCGAGGGCGACGTGACCGAGGACATGTTCCATCCGCTGCTCCGCGGTCAGATGGCCGCCTCGCAGGGTGATGCCTACATGATCTCCTGGGATGGCAGCCCGAACTTCATCACCGGGCGTCCCCATCCGCTGGGCATCGTGATTGAGCACCGGGTCATGGCCTGGAACTACCCGGTGGGCAACGAAGACGTGATCTACTACGTCGCGACGGCGTACAACATCACCTCCACCAATCCTGAGCGCTACGAAGGCGTCCGTCCTGCTCTGCGGGAGATCCTGCTGCAGAAGGCCGCGGAGTTCCAGGAGCTGAACAACGCTCACTTCGGCATCACGCTGCCGACCGACGGCTACGCCATCGACCCGTTCTACATGGCGTGGGCGGCCGACCCGGACGTTGGTACCGGCGGCAACTGGTCCTCGGTGAACCTGCCGTTCGCGCTGGGCTACATGTACCAGGCCAACTTCATGCGGCCGGCCGGCTGGGTCTTCCCGCCGGACATCTTCGGCCCGCCGTTCTTCGCGGGGCCGGGCATCTTCGGCGCCAAGTACCTGCGTTCGCCGCTGGGCCCGGGTGAGATCAACCTGTTCTCGACCACCATCAACGGTGGTGACCCGTCGCCTGCCTCCAGCCTCTTCCGCTGGATGAACGGCAACCCGGCCGGCGGCTGTACCGTCAACGATCCCGCAACCAACCACATCTGCCAGATCGACCAGGGTAATGCCAGCGGCAACCCGCGCGATCTGCGCATGTTCCAGTCGGCCCCCGGGGCCCGTCTGGAGCCGGGCAACTCGTCGTCGGTGGTGGTGGCCTACATCCACGCCGCCCCGGTGGCGCTGGATGGTTACACGCCCTGCTCCACCTGCTATGCCGAACAGAACCACCGGCCGGCTGGCCGGGTCCTCAACATCGCCCGCGCGGACTCCATGCGGGTGCGTAACGGCGGGGTGCACCGGGTCGACTCGCTCACTGGGTTCCGTCGCTACACCGGTCCCTACTTCGACTACTTCGTGAACGACACCGGCGTGCCCGACTCGGTGGGTCACCTCCCCACCCAGTATGAGTTCGAGGTGGTGCCTGGCTCGCTGCTGTCCAAGGCCCTCGTGGCCCAGCAGATTTTCGACAACCGGTTCCTGCTGCCGTTCGCCCCCGAGAATCCGGAGTTCTTCCTGATCCCGGGCGACCGTCAGGTGACCGTGCTGTGGAAGCCGTCGTCCACCGAGACCGCTGGTGACGCCTTCTACGCCGTGTCGTCGCCCTACCGCAATGCGGACGGGTCGCTCAACGGCCTGTACAACCCCAACTTCCGCCAGTTCGACGTCGAGGGCTACCGCATCTACCGCGGTCGCAGCGACAACCCGGCGGCGCTCCAACTGCTGGCCCAGTTCGACTATGCCGGGACGTCCATCAAGGACCACGGCGGCGTCATCATGACTTCGCTGAACGAGTGCGCGCCGGAAATCGGCCGCATGGTCGGCTGCGCCCAGGCCTGGCCTGGCGTCATCGGCGATGTTGAGGCTACGGTCAGCGAGACCTTCGACCTCTCGGGCCAGCTCATCCAGGTGCCGAAGATCGGTTCGCGGTTCCTCCGCGAGGACATCAATGCCCTGGTCTATACCTCGGCCGACACCCTGATGACGGGTGCCTACTACATCCAGATGCGCAGCGCCTCCGGCGGCGTCGGCTACCCGACGCTGAGCAACACCGGCGTGCCCTGGGTGTTCGAGGACAAGGCGGGGAACTGCGCCCTCTGCGGCGTCACCAATGGGGTCAACTACTTCTACACCGTCACGGCCTTCGACGTGAACTCGCTGGTGTCGGGTCCGGCCTCGCTGGAGTCCGGCCGGGCGAGCAAGCCGGTCACGGTTGGCTCGACCTCGGCCAGCTTCGACAACCAGGGGATCGGTCAGCCCCGCGTCGTCGGTCGCAGTGTCCGGACCGACGACCTGATGCCGACCCTGAACCCCACCACGGGGCGTTTCAACAAGGCCTTCCCGCCGAGCAACTCTGTCTCGGTCAAGCTGGCTGCCTTCATCCCGGAACTGCTGAAGGGTGAGGGGTCGATCGGGATCCGTCTCGACTCGATCGGTCCGGCGACGGTGGTCGCGGCGGGTACCAACGCCACGGCGACTTACTACATGACAGTCTCGCCGGCTGGCTCGGAGAGCTTCCGGGTGGCTCCGGTTGTCACCATGCTGCCCACGGCCACCACGGCCGCAACGGTGCAGGACTCCGTCAGCAGCACCGGCCCGTTCACGGCCATGACCTTTGACCCGGCCCTGGCCGCGGTCTACGGCGGGGTCACCGACGGCTACGGCGTGCAGGCCACCTGGACGCTGCGGCGCCAGCGCGCCTACTACACGGCCTCCTGGGGTCGTGGCTGCGCCAACGCCACCTCGGCGACGGCGGTGGCTGGCTTCTTCTGGAACATCACCCAGAAGTGCTACTACAACGGGCCGCGGTGGTTCTCGGGCTCCAACGAGACCATGGACCATCCGACCGGTGCCACCCCCTGGGTGTTCGATACCATCAATGCCCGCCCCGACGGTCAGCGCCGCTTCAACAACGCTGGCGCGCTGGACGGAGTGGTTACCGCTCACTTCCCCAGCTCCTACGGCATGATTGCCGGCGGGTCCTGGTGGAAGACGGAACTGGTGCTGGGGCACTACATCACGGCCGCGGACTATCGCGTCTACTGGGGTGATGCCGGTACCATCGACTCGGTGATCGACCTCACGCACGACCTGGTGATTCCCTTCCAGACCGACATGGCGTCGTCCTGGGGCGTGTTGAATCCCTCCAGCGTGCCGCAGGCCAAGCGTTACTCGCAGCGTGACATCCTGACGGTCACGGATATCTCCTGTGTGTGGCCGCTGAAGAACGCACCGGCGATCAACATTCACCGGACCATCGGTGTGAATGTCGACAGCTTCGACTTCGCCGCCGCCGGCACCGGTCGCGGTGAGGTGCTGGGCTATCCCTGCCAGACGCCGGTGGCCGAACGGCCGAACCGGGCCATGGCGATTCCGCTCGAGAACCGCGCGGTGCCGGGTCCCATCGGCTTCGTCACGGGGAGCCCGCATCGGGCCAAGGACGCGGCCATCGTGCCGCGGGCAGCCAACGACGGCTTCATGCTGTACCTGAAGGGTCGCGTGTACATGTTCGAGCTGGCCGGTGGCCAGGTGCCCGCCAAGGGTACCGCCTGGACGGTTCGTGACTACGCGGGCGTCATCTCCGGCGGGCAGGGCGACGCCGGTGACCTTGGTCCCTACCGGTTCTATCCGGTCGGCCTGCCGTTCACGGCGGTCGGAGCGACCATGGAGTTCCACTACAAGGTCAACAACGATGTGGTCAAGCCCACGGCGGCCATGCTGGCCAAGATCAAGACCGTGCCTGACCCGTACTACGTGACCAGCGCGTTCGACGCCGGGGTGACCTCCAAGGTCATCAAGTTCCTGAATGTGCCCCACGGCGCGAAGATCCGTATCTACACCATCAGCGGGATTCTGGTGACGGAGCTGCGGAACGACAACGAGATGGCCCGTGACGGGACGGTGCAGTGGAACGTCCGTAACCGGTCCAACCAGTTCGTCGCCACCGGGCCGTACCTCTGGGTGGTTGAGGCGGATGGGGTGGTCCAGCAGGGCCGCATGCTCATCGTCAACAATGCGTCCAACTTCAACTAACCTGATCACGTTCCCCCAGGCCTGGTGGCGGTCACGCCGCCATCAGGCCGGAACCAGAGGACCTTCGATGACCAAGCATTCCACGTGTCTCTCCGTTCTGGCGGCAGCGGTCATGCTGGCGCCAGGTGCGGCTGCGGCACAAGGCCAGGACAATACGTCCTATGGCACTTCGGCGGCCGAGTTCCTGCTGCTGGCTCCGACCGCGCGGGGTGTCGCCCTGGGCGGCGTCTACGGAGCCATGTCCACCGAGCTGGGCGGGCTGAACGGCAATCCCGGCGCGCTGGCCCTGATGCGGCGACCCGGGGCATCCTTCGCCCGGACCTCCTACGTGGTCGACACCGACTTCAGTTGGGGTGGCATCGCCACGCCGACGGGCGGCGGTGCCGGCGCGCTGGGGCTCCAGTTCGGCACCTACGGCTTCAAGGATCAGCCGGTCACCACGCCGGGACAGCCGGAGACGGCCCAGTCCTACTCGGTGTCCCAGACCTTCATCGCGGCCACCATGGCCCGGAACTTCTCCGATAAGTTCTCGGTGGGGCTCACGGCCAAGGGTGTCTTCGATCAGTTGGGCGATGTCAGCGGCAGCGCCTATGCCATCGACTTCGGTACCCACTACCACTCTCAGGTCGGTGGCCGCCCCACGCGGTTCGCCTTCACCCTGAGCAACCTGGGCACCGCCCTGTCGTACCACGGCCAGCCGCTGCGCAAGCTGCTGCCGCGCAGTGTGTACCCGGACTCCCTGCCGGGCGACGGCAACCTGCCGAAGCTCCCGATCGGCGTCGAAATGACGTCCTCGGCCTGGGCACTGCCGGTCAAGTTCCAGGTGTCGGCTGCCCATGACTTCATCGCAACCCAGAACACCCGCCTGACCCTGGGCGCGGAGTTCAACCAGATGCGGTCGGACAAGTCCTCCTACGGCGGCGCGGCTGAATTCGCCACCGAGCGGGTGGGCGGTACCCCCTTCGGTCTGGCCGTCCGCGGTTCGTACGCTGCCAAGCCGTCGCTGGATTACACCGACGGTCTCGGGTATGTGTCCGATTCGAAGGACAAGAATGCCGGCCTCGCCGCGGGCTTCGGCGTGACCTACGCCACCCGCAGCGGGTTCAGCCTCGGGGTCGACTACGCCTGGAAGAGCCTCGGCCTCCTGGGCAATGCCAACACCGTGTCGATCTCGGTCGGCTGGTAACCCACACCTATCCGGAGCGACGGTCATGATCTCCCTCCTGCCCCAATGGCTGGTCCGCAGCAGCGGCCCGGTGCTTCTCGGTTCGATGGCCCTGGCCGTCGGGACGGGAGGGTTGGATCGTGGCGTCAGTCGGGCGGATGATGCCACACTGGAACTCCGCGCCACCCGGTTCTGGGTCCAATCGATCTCGGAGACCGAGATCCTGGCCATGGTCAGTGTGCCCTACAGCCTCGGGTCGCCAACCGGCACCGGGGCCTCCGGGCGGGTGGCGCTGGATCTTCAACTCCGCATCACGGACAACACCGGTCTGACGCTGGTGGCGGACACCGTCCGCTACCGGATTCCGGCCAACCTCCGGCAGCCCGGGGCCATGGCCCAGGAGCAGTTGGAGTTCACCGTCAAGCCGGGGCGGTACTATCTGGTCGCCACGGTGCTGGATTCGGTCTCCGGCCGGACCACTCGGGACTCGGTGTCGTTTGAAGGCTTTGCCGAGGCCCCGCTGACGTCCGATCTGCTGATCGCCAGCAGCATCCGGGCGGCAGAGTCCCGTCAGGATACCGCACTCGGCGCCGGTGAATTTGCCCGGGGTGGACTGCGACTGATCGCCAACCCGGAAACCCGGATCGACCTGACCCGGCCCAGCATCGCCTTCCTCATGGAAGCCTATGCCCGGACCGCGACCAAGGCCAAACTGGAACTCACCCTGACCACCATCGCTGGCGACGACGTTGTCGGCATCTCGCCCCGGGAGTACGATATCCCGGTCGGTGGACGGGTCATCGCCCAGGAGATTCCGCTGGATGGGATCCCCCAGGGGCGATACATGCTCGAAGCCCAGCTTACCATGGACGGCAAGAAGACGCGCCGCGAGGCCACCTTCACCGTCTCCGACCCGGATGTCGCCCTGCGGCGGTGGGTCGAGCAGCGTCGGATCGCCATGCGGACCGATGAGGGCTATTTCACGGATATGGACTCGGACAGCGCCCTGGATGCGGCCTTCGACGTCCTCAGTGTCCGGACCCGCAACAGTGATGAACTGCGGGCCTGGAGTAAGGACCTCAGCATCGAGGGGAAGCAGCGCTTCCTGGTCAACTACTGGGCGCGGTACAATCCCAACCAGGCCGTCGGCGCCGAGAATCCCGAACGGATCCGGTTCTACGAGACGGTCCGGGTGGTGAATACCATGTTCACTGAGCCCACGCTCGTCGGCTGGAAGACGGACCGCGGCCGCCTGGCCCTCAAGTACGGCTTCCCCGACGACTCCGTCTACTTCAGCGGTGGGCAGGGTAAGCCCATCCTGATGTGGAAGTGGGTCAAGGGAGCCCCGAACTGGGCTGTGTTCATTCAGCCCAGCCCGGCCGTCAAGACCTTCCTCCTGGTCAAGTTCAGCCGGGATGAGGAGCCGGGACGGGTGGACTGGTTGGACCTGGTGTCCCCGGCCACGGTGCAGTCGCAGGTCGAGCCCTTCGTGGGGCAGCAGTTCGTTCGGGACCGGGACCCGACCGGTGGTGGTGGTGGTGGTTGAGTAGCCTCACCCGAACCGTGTCGTTGCAGTGATTCAGTATCCTCCCGCATCCGGCAGTACCGCCGACGGGAGTTGGAGAGAGCAGGAAGTGAACACCGGAGGGGTGCCGACCTGGCACCCGGAACTCTACCTGAGGAGTACAGGTATGAAGCAGATGGCTCGTGGGGCTTTGGCAATGCTGGCGATGCTGGCAATCAGTGCCTGCGTTGACGACCCGCTGGAGAAGGTGAACAACGACGACTACAAGACCCTCAGGTCGTACCCGGAGGTCGCCTGGATCTACAGCGGGGATTCCACCCCGGTGTACTTCCGGCTGGTCAACGATCGCGGCTACGGCACACCGACCCGCCTCACCCTGAGTGAGGTGTCGGGACCGATCACGGTCAAGCATGACACCCTGTTCCGTCGCTACTACGAGAGCGGCGACCCGACGGACTCGATCCCGGTGCCGTACATCGACGGCCACCTGCAGCGGTTCTTCGTCCACACCCCGATCCCGGGTGAGGGCTCCTTCCGGGTGACCGCCTCCAATGGCGTCACCCAGGTGGTCAAGGTCCGCATCGAAGCGAAGAACCTCGGCAACCTGGGCCTCGGGATGCTGGCCCCCGGCCAGAATGTGACCCTGCAGGCTCCGCCGTTCCAGAAGTTCACGGAACAGTCGCAGCTCACGTATCCGCGTGGCGCCCGTCCGGCCAACTTCCCCGATCCCGGCCAGGCTGCTCGCGCCGGTACGGTGACCCGGGCCGGTACCGTGGTCAATGTGGCGGCTGATGGGTCGACGCTGACCTTCCGCGCCTCGCCCGACGTGCACGGCATCCTGACCGTCACCAACACCATGCCCACCCACCCGGGTGTGGTCATGACGCCGCGCTCGCTGCTCACCACCGACACCTTCCAGGTGTCCGGGTACGGCTCCCCTCGCGTGGTTGACTACACCAATGGTCTCGCCACCGACACCATCGTCGGCACCGGCGCGACCTTCAAGGTCGGTGGGGTCGATGTGACCAACCCGGCTGCGCAGGTGGTCTCGGTCAACCTGGGCGGCCTGCTCGGCAGCAGCGGCAGCGCGCCCGGGGCGAATCCCCTGGCATTCCTGGCGAAGACTCGGATCTTCGTCGGCGGCGTTGAGGCCGGTATCGTCCACACTGGGTCGGATCCGTCCACCGCCGCCATCTCGGCCGACTCCGGCACGGTGCAGATCATCGTTCCGCCGGGCGTCAGCCCGCCGGCCGGCAAGACCCATGTGCCGGTCACCCTGGTGAACACGGCGCTGGCCTTCGACCCGACCTTCCTGTTCGCCAACAGCACGGTGGCTGCAACCACTGCTGCCGCTGGTCAGCCGGGCACCATCGCCCAGGTCAAGATCGGTGAGCTGGCCGGAACCCAGAGTGCCATCACGGCAACCAACTATGCCGGGACCAACTCGCGCGCCACTGCGCCCCAGTTGCCGATCATCAGCCCGTTCCCCTCGACGGCCCAGTCCATCCGGGGCATCATGGTGACGGACGCCACGCCCTTCCAGACGGGTGCGGATTGCGGGCTGACCTACGGTGGTAACGCAACCTTCGTCGTCCAGGGCTGCAAGATCTACAAGCTCGGGCTCGAGACGGGTCGTGTGGTCAACTGGTCGGTCTTCTGGAAGAAGGGCATGAGCGCCAGCATCGGCGTGTATCTGCTCTCCGAGGCTCCCTCCACGGCACTCGGCGCTGCCCGCGCCCCGGCCGCTGCGACCAGCACCGGTATCTTCAGCAACGCGGTGGGCGGTCAGACCTTCGCTTCGGCCACGTCGCAGTACATCGCGGTGGTGCTCTACACGCCGGGCATCGCGCCAGAGGATCAGTGGACCGCGCTGCAGCTGACGTTCCGGTAATACGATCGTAGGGGCGGCCGACTGGTCGCCCCTGCACATCCAGGGGATGCCCCCCGGGATGTGACAACAACGCCCCGCATGGACAATCCATGCGGGGCGTTGTTGTGTGGCGTACGGGACGTAGGGACATCATCACGATGGTGCCTACGCAATCGACCATGCGGGGACATCATCACGATGGTGCCTACGCAACCCGGGACGTAGGGGCGACCGGCGGTCGCCCGTACCAACCACGATGTCATGGTGATGGTGCCTACGCGATCGACAACGTACGGACGTCCTCGCGACGGTGCCTACGCAATCCGGGGCGTGGGGGCGACCGGCGGTCGCCCGTGCCACCTACGGCGTCATGGAAATGGTGCCCGCACGATCGACGACGCGGGGACCTCATCGCGATGATGCCCGCACGACCCGCGACGTAGGGGCGACCGGCGGTCGCCCGTGCCACCTACGGCGTCATGGAAATGGTGCCCGCACGATCGACGACGCGGGGACCTCATCGCGATGATGCCCGCACGACCCGCGACGTAGGGGCGACCGGCGGTCGCCCGTGCCAACCACGGCGTCATGGTGATGGTGCCTACGCAATCGACGACATACGGACCTCATCGCGACGATGCCTGCACGACCCGCGGCGTAGGGGCGACCGGCGGTCGCCCGAATACCCCTACCCCCGCACCAGCTCCGGGCCCACCCACGGATCGGTGCCGTCCCGCCACTGCATCTGGAACAGCTTGGCGTACACCCCGCCCTGGCGCAGCAGTTCTGCGTGGACGCCCTGTTCCACAATCCGGCCGCTGTCCAGCACCACCAGCCGGTCCGCCCGCTGGATGGTGCTGAGCCGATGCGCGATGATCAGGGTGGTCCGCCCCACCAGCAACCGCTCCAGCGCCGACTCAACCAGCCGTTCACTCTCGGTGTCGAGCGCCGAGGTGGCCTCGTCGAGGATCAGGACCGTGGGGTTCTTGAGCACGGCCCGGGCAATGGCGATCCGCTGGCGCTGGCCGCCGGACAGCTTGATGCCCCGCTGCCCCACCAGGGTCTCGTAGCCCTCGGGCAGTCCGGTGATGAACTCGTGGGCATTGGCAACCTGGGCGGCATGCTCCACCTCGTCCGGCGTGGCCTCGGGGCGGGCATAGGCAATGTTCTCGCGGATGGTGCCGCTGAACAGCGCCGGGTCCTGCGGGACCATGCCGATGGCGCCGCGCAGCTCCCGCAGACGCAGGGTGCGGATATCGTGCCCATCCAGCGAGATGCTGCCGCTGTCCACATCCCAGAACCGGGGCAGCAGCGAGGCGATGGTGGTCTTGCCTGCACCCGACGGGCCGATCAGCGCCACGATCTCGCCGGGAGCGATCCGCAGCGAGACATCCTCCAACGTGGTGGCGTCGATGTCGCTGCGGTAGCTGAAGCAGACCCGGTCGAAGACCACCTCGCCCCGCACCGGCTGCTGGAGCGTCACCGGTTCGGGCGGGTCCCGCAGGGGCGAGTCAGTGTCGAGGATCTCGAAGACCCGCTCCGCCGCGCCGAGTCCCTCCTGCACTGCCGTGAAAAAGGAGGCCAGCGCGCCGATCGAGGCGGCAATGGTGACGGTGTACAGGAAGAAGGTGAACAGGTCGGACGAGGCGATTTCGCCCTGAATAACCAGTCGGCTGCCCTGCCAGAGGACTGCCGTCACCGCGCCGAACACGGCGAAGGTCAGCACCCCGAAGAACAACGCGCGGACCCGGGCCCGGTGCATGGCGCTGCCGATCACCTGGTCGATCCGCTGACCGTAGCGAGCCACTTCCTGGTGCTCCTGGGCAAAGCCCTGCACCACCCGGATATGCGAGAAGGCCTCCTCGGCCATGGCGGTGGCCTCGCCGACGCGCTCCTGCACCCCGGTGGTGGCCCGGCGTACCCGGCGCCCGAAGGCCATGCCGGTCAGGATGACCACCGGCACCACGGCCAGCGCGGTCAGGGTCAGCTCGGGCTGCATGATGGTGAGGATGACCACGCCACCGACCAGCGCAATCACCTGACGCGAGAACTCGGCGATCTGGTGGCCCAGCACGCCCTGCAGGATGGTGATGTCCGAGGTGAGGCGCGACGTCAGCTCACCGGTGCGGCGATCGGCGAAGTAGCCCGCCGGCAGGGTCAGCAGCTTGGCGAAGAGGTCGCGCCGCATGCCCGAGACGGCCTTCTCGCCGGTGACGGCCAGCCAGTAGGCCTGGATGTAGTTCAGGACCGCCTGGAGGGCGAACAGGCCCAGCAGGCCCAGGGCGATCCGGTTGAGCTGGGTGGTGTCGTGTCCTTCGAGGGCGGCGTCGAGCAGTTCGCGCACCACCAGCGGGAAGGCCAGTGAAATACTGGATGCCAGCAGCAGCGCCACCCCGGCGAGCGCCAGCCCCCCGCGATGGGGACGGAGCAGGGGCCAGAGGCGGAACAGGGGGCGCGCAGAACGGCGCCCCGGTCGGCCGGTCAGGTCAGTGCTCGTGGGGGGGCGGCGTGGTCAGGGTGGCCGGGTCGGTCGGCGTGCCCAGGACGATCATGATGGGCGCCGGTTCGCGGTGGCCGAACGGCACCCAGTGGTCGACCGCCATCGCGACGAAGAGCAGCGCCAGGTAGGACAGCGAGTACTTGTAGAGCTTCCAGGTGGTGGGGGTGACGCCCTCTTCCCGGCAGATGGTCCGGCAGTACTGGATGAAGCGCCAGCCCAGCAGCGTGGCGGCCACGCCGTAGAAGGCCCCCTGCAGGCCGATGATGGCCGGCATCACGGTCAGCGGGATGAGCATCCAGGTGTAGAGCAGCATCTGCCGCTTGGTCTCCTGGACGCCGTGCACGTTGGGGAGCATGGGGACGCCGGCATTGCCGTAGTCGCGCTGCTTGTTCAGGGCCAGCGCCCAGAAGTGGGGCGGGGTCCAGAAGAAGATGATGGCGAACAGGTACAGCGCACCCAGGTCGATGGACCCGGTCATGGCGGCCCAGCCCACCAGCGGCGGAAAGGCGCCGGCCGCGCCGCCGATCACGATGTTCTGCGGCGAGGAGCGCTTGAGCCAGACGGTGTAGATGA
>CAYQXR010000016.1:0-44010 GCA_964421625.1 uncultured Gemmatimonadaceae bacterium
CTGCTCTCGCTGGCCAGCCCCGTCTATCTTGAAGCCCTGCTGGCGTATCGCCGCCTGGTGGCGCAGCGCAATGCCGCCCTGCGGCAGGGCGAGGAGCGGTTGGCGGCGGCTTTCATTCCGGGGCTGGCCTGCCACGGCGCCACGCTGTCGGCTGCCCGGCAGGACTGGGTGGCCACCATGGGCAAGGGCATGCGGGACGAACTGGCCCGGCTGGGTGAGGAGAGTGCGGTGACGCTGCGCTATCGCGGGCGGGAAGAACTGCGGGACCCGGCCCAGTGGGAGCCTGCGCTGGCCGCGAGTCTGGCGAGCGACCTGCACCGCGGCATCAGCCATGTCGGGCCGCATCGGGACGACCTGGTCCTGACGCTGGATGGGCACCCGGCCCGGCAGGTTGCCTCGACCGGACAGCAGCGGTCGGCGGCCACCGCCCTGCGATTGCTGGAGTGGGAGACGCTGGCGGCCGTGCGCGGGGCGCGTCCGGCGCTGCTGATCGACGATGTCTTCGCCACCCTCGATCGCGGCCGCCAGGAGCGGCTGGGTGAGCGGCTCCGCGCCTGTGCCGGACAGCAGATCGTCACGGCCCCCAAGGCCAGCGAGATCCCCGACCACCTCACCCTGCCCCGCTGGGACGTGCTGGGCGGTGTGGTGCGGACGGCCGCGTGAGCAGGGCCTCCTCCCGCCCGCCGTCCCGGCCCACCCCAATGGCCGAGGTGCTGGGCGCCTGGCTGGACCGGAGCGGGCTCCGGCCGCGTCTGGACCAGGTGGACGCGGTGGAGCGGTGGGCCGAGGTCGTCGGGCCGCAGATCGCCGCCGTCACCCGGGCAATGGCGGTGACGGCCGACGGGACCCTGCTGGTACGGGTGGCCAGCCACGCCTGGGCTACCGAGCTGGGACTGATGTCGCCCCGGATCCTGGCCCGCGTCAACGGAGCGCGGCGGGGCCGAGTGGGCCATATTCGATGGTTGGTCGGACCGCTGGACCGACCCTGAACGTTTGCGAAGGTGAGGATGCATGGCACAGGACACCCCCGCTCCGCAGGGGCAGGACTACGGCGCGCAGAGCATCACCGTCCTCAAGGGACTCGAGGCGGTGCGCAAGCGCCCCGGCATGTACATCGGGTCCACCGGGGAGAACGGCCTGCACCACCTGGTGTACGAGGTCGTCGACAACTCGATCGACGAGGCGCTCGCGGGGCACTGTGACCGGATCGAGGTCACCATCCATCGCGACAACTCGATCAGCGTGGTCGACAACGGCCGCGGCATCCCGGTGGACATCCACCCCACCGAGGGACTGCCCGGCGTCGAGCTGGCCCTGACCGTCCTCCATGCCGGCGGCAAGTTCGACAAGAACTCCTACAAGGTCTCGGGCGGTCTCCACGGCGTCGGCGTGTCGGTGGTCAATGCCCTCTCGGAGCGCCTCACCGTCCAGGTCGACCGGGACGGCGCGCGCCACCAGATGTCCTTCGTCCGCGGCATGACGACGCAGAAGCTCACCGTGATCGGCATGGCCCCGGCCACGGGCACCACGGTGACCTTCAAGCCCGACCCCGAGATCTTCTCCGTCCTCGAATACTCCTGGAACACGCTGGCCGACCGGCTGCGGCAGCTCGCCTTCCTGAACGGCGGCATCACCATCGTCCTGAGCGATGAGCGGGACGAGACGCCCAAGAGCGAGTCGTTCTACTACAAGGGCGGACTGGTCGAGTTCGTGTCCTGGCTCAACCGCAACAAGAAGCCGCTGCACCCCAAGCCGGTGCATTTCTCCGCCACCCGCGACGACGTCGACGTCGACGTGGCGCTGCAGTACGAGGACGGCTACAACGAGAACACCTTCACCTTCGTGAACAACATCAACACCCACGAAGGCGGCACCCATCTGACCGGGTTCCGGTCGGCGCTGACCCGGACCATCAACGACATCGTCAAGAAGTCCAACGCCTTCAAGAAGGAAGGCTTCACCCTGAGCGGCGACGATGCCCGCGAAGGACTCACCTGCGTGCTGCACGTGAAGGTCCGCGAGCCGCAGTTCGAGGGACAGACCAAGACCAAGCTCGGCAACGGCGAGGTCGAGGGCATCGTGCGGGCGGTGGTGAACGAGCACCTGAGCACCTTCCTCGACGAGCAGCCGGGTGTGGCCCGGGCCATCATCGAGAAGGCGGTCAGCGCGGCACGCGCGCGCGAGGCGGCCCGGAAAGCCCGCGAGCTGGTCCGCAAGAAGTCCGGCCTGGAGAGCGCGGTGCTCCCCGGCAAGCTGGCCGACTGCTCACTCGACGACCCGGCCCTCTGCGAGATGTACCTGGTCGAGGGTGACTCCGCCGGCGGGTCCGCCAAGCAGGGGCGCGACCGCTCCTTCCAGGCCATCCTCCCGCTGCGCGGCAAGATCCTCAACGTCGAGCGCGCCCGGATCGACCGCATCCTCGGCAACGAAGAAATCCGCGCCATCATCACGGCGATCGGCACCGGTATCCGCGACGACTTCAAGATCACCGACGCGCGCTATCACAAGATCATCCTGATGACCGACGCCGACGTCGACGGGGCCCACATCCGGACGCTGCTGCTGACCTTCTTCTTCCGGCAGATGCCGGAGCTGATCGAGGCGGGCTACATCTACATCGCGCAGCCGCCGCTCTACCGCGTGGCCCGCGGCAAGGACGAGTACTACGCCTACACCGAGGAGGAGCGCGAGGGCTTCGCCAAGCGGCTCGCCGAGGGGAACCGCGGCACGCTGCACATTCAGCGCTACAAGGGGTTGGGCGAGATGAACCCCGATCAGCTCTGGAAGACGACCATGGATCCCGCGACCCGGACCATCCTGCGCGTCACCCTGGAGGATGCCGTCGAAGCCTCCAAGCTCTTCGACGAACTCATGGGCGATAACGTGGAACCTCGGCGCGCCTTCATCGAGAGCCACGCCAAGTACGTATCGGTTCTGGACGTGTGAGGCCGTCGGCCGCGCCGCTGACCCGGGCTAGATGATGCCCGGGAGCGCGGAGCGGCCGGTGCCCGGCCCCCAGTCGTCGTCCTCGGATTCCTCGAGCGTGGTGGTCTCCTCCGCGGCGAGCAGTTCCTGCTCCGCCGCCTCGAGTTCCGCCTCGTCGATTGGAGTCGTCAGATCGTCCTCGGGGGCCGGGAGATGTTTCTCCTTGCCGATCCCGGTCAACCAGGCCAGAAAGGCGACCAGCAGGACGCCGAGCAGGATGGACCCCATGATCATCTCCGGACAGACGTGATGGACAGCCAGGTCCCGCCGACCATGCAGGACGAGGTACTGCGACTGCGTGAGCAGATCCTCCGGGCCAACCGCGCCTACCACGAGCAGGACGCTCCCGAGATCAGTGACGGGGAATATGATCAGCTCTTCCGTCGCTTGCAGGATCTGGAGGCCGAGCACCCCGCCCTCCGGACCCCGGACTCTCCCACCCTGCGGGTCGGCGGCGCACCGGCCAGCGCGCTGCCGAAGCACCTGCACCAGCGCCGGATGCTCTCGCTGCCGAACGCCTTCTCCTCGGCGGAACTGCGCGCCTGGGAGGACCGGGCCGCCCGGATCACGCCGCTGGTGCGCACCGGCGGCTATGTGCTCGAGGTCAAGATCGACGGCACCGCCATCTCCCTGACCTACGCCGACGGCGTCCTCCGCACCGGCGCGACCCGCGGCAACGGCACCCTCGGCGAAGACGTGACCGCCAATCTGCGGACCATTCACGATATCCCCCTCCAGCTCCAAGGCGGCGGCTGGCCCGCGCTGATGGAGGTCCGCGGGGAGGTCTACTTCGGCCGCACCGCGTTTCAGCGCCTGAATGCGCGCCGTGCCGAGGAGGGGGACCCGCCCTTCGCCAACCCGCGCAACGCCGCGGCCGGTGCCCTGCGGCAGCTCGACCCGACCATCACCCGGTCCCGGCGCCTGCGCTGCTTCGCCTTCACCATCGAGGTGCTGGAGGGCCGCATCGATCTGCCGACGCAGACCGCGGTACTGGAGCAGTTGCGGACCTGGGGTTTCGAGGTCGAGCCGCACGCGGCGACGTATCACGACCTCGACGCCGTCCTGGAGGCCATCGACACGATGGGCCCGCAGCTCGCCGCCCTGCCCTTCGACGCTGACGGACTGGTGGTCAAGGTCGACCGGCGCGATCTCCAGGCGGAACTCGGTGTGATCGGCGATCGGGAACCACGCTGGGCGATCGCGCGGAAGTTCGCCCCCGAAGTCGCGACCACCCGTCTTCTCGACATCAAGGTCAATGTCGGCCGCACCGGCGCGCTGGTGCCCTGGGCCGTGCTTGAGCCGGTCGAGCACGGCGGCGTCACAATTTCCAGCGCGACGCTTCACAACGAGGATCTGATCCGCACCAAGGACATCCGGATCAACGATCTGGTGGAAGTGATCCGGGCCGGCGAGGTGATTCCCCAGATCCTCGGGCCGAAGATCGAGGCCCGCGACGGGACGCAGGTTCCCTATGTCTTCCCGACCGACTGTCCGGTCTGCGGCACTCCGACGACGCGCGACGAGGGGGAGGCCATCCGGCTCTGCCCCAATCCCGCCTGTCCCGGCAAGCAGATCGAGGGCATCATCCATTTCGCCTCACGCGCCGCGATGGATATCCGCGGTCTGGGCGAGGAGCGGGTGCGGCAGCTCGTGGCCGCCGGACTGATCCACACTGTGGCCGACCTCTACCACCTCACCGTGCCCCAGCTCACCGCGCTGGACCGCTTCGCCGAACAATCCGCCAGCCAACTGGTGGCGGCGATCGCGGCCTCGAAGCGCCAGCCGCTCGCGCTGCTCCTCTTCGGGCTCGGTGTCCGGCACGTCGGCAAGAGCGCCGCGCAGGCGCTGGTGCGCCACTTCGGTTCCCTGGAACGGATCATGGCCGCCACCCCGGAGGAGATGGCCGCCGTCGACGGCATCGGGCCGGTGATTGCGGCGGCCATCGCGGCATGGTCGCGCGACGAACGCATGCAGGTTCTGGTGCGCCGACTGGCCGAGGCGGGGCTCACCCTCGGCGAGGAAGTCCAGGCTCCCGTGCAGGGAATCTTCAGCGGGATGACCTTCGTGCTCACCGGCACACTGCCCACCCTGACCCGCAGCGAGGCGGCGGCCCAGATCGAGGCGGCCGGTGGCAAGGTGGCGGAGTCGGTCTCGAAGAAGACCTCCGTGGTGGTGGCCGGTGACGCGGCCGGCAGCAAGCTGGAGAAGGCCCGCACCCTCGGTGTCGAGGTGATCGACGAGGCGGGCCTCTTGCAGCGACTCGACTCCGGCGCGTAGTTTCGATCCGATGCCCTCCTTCGCCATCGCTCCCGCCTCGCTCCACCGCCTGCGCCGTCGCCTGCAGGTGGCCGACCCCCAGACGACCGCAGCCCTGCTGCAGGACGCGGGCTTCGCCACGGGCGATCTGCTGGCCCGGCGCTGGCGCGATCTGGTCCATCGCCGCACCGGCCTCGACGAGGCCGCGCATCTCGACCGGGAATGGTTCGCCCCACTGCTCGGCGAACTCTGCACTTCCCTGGGCTGGGGCACCCTCGAGGTCAGCACCATCGACGATACCGGCCTTCTGCTGAGTTCGGCAGATTGGGCCGAGGCCGACCCCGAGTCAAGTACGCACCCGTCCTGCCATTTCAGTTGCGGCGCATTCGCTGCGTTTCTCACGGCGCTGGCAGAGCAGCCGCTGGCGGTGTTGGAAGTGGAATGCCGCTCGCGCGGCGATCAGGCCTGCCGGTTCCTGGCCGGGTCGGGCCGGACCCTCGCGGCTGTCTACGACCTGCTGTCAGCGGGCCGGGACTGGCGGGATGGGGTGGGGGTCCCGCCCGAGGAGTCCTGAGGGGTTGCTTGTCGGGATTGCCGCCCCCCCATCGGGTATAGGTTTCCGGCTGTACAGCAAAATGCAGGGCTGCGGCAGGGTACGCGGAACCCGTGGGAGCCACCCCGGCACCGTCAGCCATGGTAACCCAGATATCGAGGGTACAATGCTCCTCAACGCCATGTTCACCAGAGCAGTCTCCTGCGGACGGGCGACTCCGCAACTCCTGGCCATCGCCTGGGCCGCCCTGCTGCTGCCGCAGGGCCTGACGGCACAAACGTTCAAGCCCATGCAGGTCCGCGAATCGGTCGGAGTGGCGGACACAATCCGCGAGGACCGAATCCTGCCGCTGCCCGGTGAACGGATCGCTGTCGTGAACAGCAGTCATACTATGCTGCGGCTCGTCGACTCGCTGGGCCACGTCACGCGGGACGTCCCCCTGGTGGACTCGCTGGGCCGTCGACTCTCCCAGGTGCTCGGGGCCGGATTTGCCCGGGATACCATCGTACTCGGTTTCGGGACTGGTCCCAGTGCCCCGACGATATTTCTTCTCCTGGACGCCGCAGGCAATCGTCGCGGCATGGCGTCCATCCCCCCGGCAGATGGCGGCAGCCAACTGTCGGGGGTTCTCCCGACTGCCACCGGGTGGTTCGTACAACAGACCACCTACCGTGAGAACTCGGAGAATCTTCCCCGCCCGCTGTACGGCCTGATCCCGATCGACTTCCAGCGCTACTCCCTGGGCAAGCCAACCGTGGTCAAGCAATCACCGACCATCCTCTACCGGGTCCCGCACTACCTCTACCCGATCGAGTCGATGCGCATGCTCATCGCCTCGCAGGCCTTCGGTGGGCTGGTGATCGCGGACAGTCCGGAATACCTGCTGTCCCTCTACTCGACATCGGGCAGTGCCCGCGAGGTGCGCCACCAGGTCGCCCCGGTTCCCGTCACCGCCCGGTACCGCACCGAGGCGATCCGGGCACTGGGGACGGACACCACCATGCGCCGAGCGAAGCAGGTCCTGGATTCGCTGCCGCTACCCAAGGCGCGGAGCGTGATCGCCAAGCTCTGGACAGCCCCGGACGGTCGCATTGCCGTCCTCCGCAACGACCTGTCGGCGCTACCGTGGGCGGCACCAGTGCCGCACACCGTGGATATCCTCACCCGGGACGGCAGCCCCGTCGGCCAAGTGCGGATTCCGGCCCACCATACCATCAGGGCTTTCACCGGCAATGCCCTGATCACCAGTTGGCCGGACACTGGCGCGGTCTACCGCGAACGGCAGAAAGCGACACCAGCCTACAAGCCCCCCAATCGGATCAGCCGCTTCCGGATTCTGCCGTGACCAGGGTCGGTGGCCAGCGGCTCACGCTGGTCGGCACACTCGCCCTGGCACTGGCCTGCGGCGATGCAGGCAACGGCCTCGCCCGTGAGACCGACTTCCCCTGCACGCTGGAGTTCGCGCCGACCGGAGTCGTGATCCGGTCGGACGAGCAAGGTCGGTGGCCGGACCCGACCGTGCGGCTTGTGCGGGACAGTCGAGGGATCTTCTACACCAACTCATCGACGAACGGCTCCCTGGCGATCTGGTCACCAGACGGACAGTTCCTCCGGACCCTCGGGCGCATGGGGGAGGGGCCCGGCGAATTCATGCGTGGTGGAGGCCTCAACCTGTGGATCATCGAAGGAGACACGCTCCTGGTCCGCGACAACGGCTTCCAGTGGTCGTTCTTCAGCCCGGATCATCAGTATGTGCGCCGCTTCCGTGAGGTCGGCTTCGTCGGCCTCAGCCCCTCTACGCACCTGCTGGACGATGGCCGTTTGGCCGGGAGCGCGATGTCGCGCCTTGAAGCAGACCCGGTCCCGTCACTCCGGATCGTCTCCCGAACCGGACAGATCGAGAGTGACATCGGACCGCTCGATTCCATCACTCGGGGACGTACCACGCGCACATCGAGCTATGCGGGCGGCACCTCCATCTGGCTCGGCCCACCTACCGAGACGGCCAGCCCCTATGTTCTGGAGGAGTGGAGCCTCGACAATCAGCTGATACGACGGATTGAGCGAGTCGCCTCCTGGTACGACCCCGCGTCCACCATCGAGGGCATCGCGCCGACCCCATCCGTTCGATCCATCTACGTGGACAGCCTTGGCCTCATCCTGGTGCTCACCACTTCACGTCGCCCGGGTATCCGCCCAGGGACCGACACACTCCCTCAGAATCTGCGATACTATCCGGCACAGTACCATGTGGAGGTCATCGACCCCAGGTCCATGGAAGTCCTCGCGTCGCGGGATGCTCGCCCCAACGAATACCCGACATTGTTCCCGCACGGATCGCGCACGGGCTATCGCAAGATCACCGACTCCAGCGGTCTCGAACACTTCGAGATCGTGCGCTGGCAGCTCAGCGGGTCTGCGGCCGTGTGCGGAGAACGGACAAGGCCGTGAAGAGTTCCACTGCCCGACGCATCACTGTCACATGTGCCCTCGTGTTCTCGCTGGCCTGCGGCGATGCGGGCAACGGACTCGCCCGTGAGACCGATTTCCCCTGCACGCTGGAATTCGCGCCAACCGGGGTCATCATCCAGTCCAACGAGCAGGGCCGGTGGCCCGATCCGGCGGGGCCTATTGTGCAGGACAGCCGCGGATTCTTCTACAGCAACACCACCACACCCGGCATGCTGGCGATCTGGTCCACGGGAGGACAGTTTCTCCGCACGCTCGGAAGCTTGGGTGAGGGCCCTGGAGAGCTCACCAGTGGTGCGCTCAGTCTGTGGGTGATCGAGGGGGATACCCTTTTGGTCCGTGACAACCGGTTCCAGTGGTCTTTCTTCGCCCCGGACCACCAGTTCGTACGGCGGTTCCGTGAGGTCGGTTTCATAGGCATTGGCCACTTCGCTCACCCACTGGATGATGGTCGATTTGCGGGAAGCGCAACATCGCGTGTTGGACTGGAGCCGGTCCCTGCCATCCGGATCGTCTCGAGGACCGGACAGATCGAGGGCGAGATCGGTCCCCTCGACTCAGTGAGTCGAGGGCTGATCACGCGCAGCTCGAGCTATGCTGGCGGCACCTCCATCTGGCTCGGCCCACCTACCGAGACAGCCAGCCCCTATGTTCTGGAAGAATGGAGCTTTGATAACAGGCCGCTGCGCCGAATCGAGCGAGCCGCCTCGTGGTACAACCCCGCATCCACCGTTGAGGGCCTCGCGCCGACTCCATCCGTTCGATCCGTCTACGTAGACAGCCTCGGCCTCCTCCTGGTGCTCACCACTTCACGTCGCCCGGGTGTCCGCCCAGGAACCGATACACTCCCCCAGAATCTGCGGTACTATCCGGTAGAGTACCACCTGGAGGTCCTCGACCCGGACGCCATGGAGGTTCTCGCATCACGGATTGTCCGCTCCAGTGAGATCTCAAGTCCGTTCGCTGGCGGCACGCGCACTGGCGTTCGGAGAATCACCGACTCCACCGGCCTCGAACACTTCGACATTGTGCGCTGGCAGCTTCGTGGACCCGCTGCGGTGTGCGGGGATCAGGCGGGGTTATGAATCAGTGGCAACGGCAAGCATGGGGGAACCTGTCGACTGCGCCTATCCGACGTATCGCCGTCACGAGCATGCTCCTGTGGTCACTGGCCTGCAGCGACGCCAGCAACGGCCTCGCCCGTGAGACCGACTTCCCCTGCACGCTGGAGTTCGCGCCAACCGGGGTCATGATCCGGTCGGACGAGCAGGGGCGGTGGCCGGACCCGAGGCAGCCAGTGGTGCGGGATAGCCGAGGATTGTTCTACAGCAACTCCTCATCGCCAGGTTCCCTGGCGATCTGGTCACCCAACGGCCAGTTCCTCCGTACCCTCGGGCGCTTGGGCGAGGGGCCTGGGGAATTCCGACGGAGCGGGGGCCTCGGCCTGTGGATCATCGAGGGAGACACGCTCCTGGTCCGAGACAACGGCTTCCAGTGGTCGTTTTTCGGCCCGGACCATGAGTATGTACGACGCTTCCGGGAAGTCGGCTTCGTCGGCGTCAACCGCTACGTCCACTTGCTCGATGATGGGCGCTTCGCCGGAAGCCACTTGAACCGCCTGGGCCCAGAGCCCATTCCCGCCATGCGCATCGTCTCGCGCACCGGACAGATTGAGGGCGAGGTCGGTCCGCTCGACTCGGTGAGGAGAGGATCCATCATGCGCAGCTCAAGCTATGCTGGTGGGACCGCGGTCTGGCTCAGCCCGCCATATGACAGTGTCGGGCCCTATACGCTGGAAGAGTGGCGCCTCGACAACAAGCCGCTGCGCCGGATCGAGCGGGTGGCCTCGTGGTACCGTGTGACGGATGGCCCCGCCCCGGACGGCGGGACGATGTACCCCTCCGTCCGCTCCGTCTCCGTCGACAGCCTGGGACTGCTGCTGGTCGTGACAGCCCTGCAGCGACCCGGATTGCGCCCGGGCACCGATTCGTTGCCGCTTCAGCTGCGCGGCTATCCTGCGCAGTTGCGCATGGAAGTCATCGACCCCGACGCCAGGGCGGTGATCGCGTCACAGGAAGTGGTCTCCGGAGAGTTTCCAACCTTGTTCCCCGGCGGCACCCGCTCGGGTTACCGGAAGCTGGAGGACTCCACCGGTCTAGAACACTTCGAAATTGTGCGCTGGCAGCTCCGCGGCCCGGCTGCGGTGTGCGGGGAACAGGCCGGATCGTGAATCGGAGACAACACGCCACAGGGAGCAACATGTCAGTGACAACTGGTATCCGACGCATCGCCGTCACGAGCGTACTCTTCTTGTTGCTGGCCTGCAGCGACGCCAGCAACGGGCTCGCCCGCGAGAGCGACTTCCCCTGCACGCTGGAGTTCACACCAACCGGGGTCGTCATCCGGTCGGACGAACAGAGGCGGTGGCCTGATCCGGCGTGGTCTGTGGTACAGGACAGCCGAGGACTCTTTTACACCGGTACCACCACACCCGGTACGCTGGCAATCTGGTCGCCCGAGGGACAGTTCCTCCGCACGCTCGGACGCCCGGGCGAGGGGCCCGGGGAGTTTACGTCGGGTCGGCTCAATCTGTGGGTCATCGAGGGGGACACCCTCCTGGTCCGTGACAACCGGTTCCAGTGGTCGTTCTTCACCCCAGACCACCAGTTCGTGCGGCGGTTCCGCGAAGTCGGGTTCAGTGGTCTTGACCGATTCACCCATCTACTGGACGATGGTCGCCTCGCAGGCAGCGCAACATCACGTCTCGGGTTGGAGCCAGTCCCCGCCCTTCGGATCGTCTCGCGGACCGGACAGATCGAGGGCGAAATCGGCCCGCTCGACTCGGTGCGTCGAGGTTCGATCACGCGCAGTTCGAGCTATGCCGGTGGGAACTCGATCTGGTTCGCCCCCCCACAGGACAGCGTCGGACCCTATGTCCTGGAAGAGTGGAGCCTCGACAACAAGCCGCTGCGCCGGATCGAGCGGGTGGCCTCGTGGTACCGCGTGATGGAGGGCCCCGCCCCGGACGGCGGGACGATGTACCCATCCACGCCCTCGGTCACTGTCGACAGCCAGGGCTTGCTGCTGGTCCTGACGGCCGTCCGCCGACCCGGATTGCGCCCGGGTGCGGACACGTTGCCGCCTGAGCAGCGCGTCTATCCCGCGCAGTTGCGCATGGAAGTCATCGACCCCGTCGCCGAGGAAGTCCTCGCATCGCGGGATATCCGCTCCGGCGAGATCCCCACCCCGTTCCCTCATGGCACGCGCACCGGTGTCCGGAAGATCACCGACTCCACCGGCCTCGAGCACTTCGAGATCGTGCGCTGGCAGCTCAACGGCCCGGCTGCCGTGTGCGGAGGGCGGCCGGACTGACGTCCAGCCGCCTCCCCGACCGGGTCAGCCGGTGTGCAGCACCTCACCATCCCAGGGCAGGATGATCTTCTTCTCGGTGGCGAAAGCCTGGAAATCAGGTTCCCACGCGCCGGTACGGAACGACACCGCCGTCCGCACTTCGGCAGGCTGACCACCACGCACCGCATGCAGGGCCAGGCGCATGGTGTCGCCGCTGTCGCAGGTCTCATCGACGATCAACACCCGCCGCCCCGTCACGGGCGGAAGCTCCTGCGAGAGCAGACGCGGATCCGCCCCCGCCTCGTCGCGCGAGATCACGATGGCCGCAAACGGACGATCGAGCATGGAGGCGATGATCGCGGCCGGAATCACCCCGGCCTTGGCGATCCCGATCACCAGATCGGGGTCATACTCCCGATGGACATGAATGGCGAGGGCTCGGCAGAGTTCACCGAAAAAGGCCCAGTCGATGGCGAGGGTGTCGCGTGCACTGCTGGATGGCACCGGCATGATTCCTCCTGGAGAGCCCCGTGGTGTCGCGTCCTGCGTGTAGTGTAACACCGTGGGTGGGAGAAACGGGCATGGCGGTCGCGCGGGGTATCCCAACATTCACCCACGCCCGCTCATTGGGATCCCGCGCGGCAGACACGGGCCGTCCCCACTCGTTGGGATCCCGCGCGGCGAGCACATGCCCCGCCCACCGTCGGGTTGCCCTCCCCTCCCCCGCGGCCTAAGTTAGAGCGATGCGCCCCACCCCCTCGGATATCCCCGCGTGAGCTGGTGGAAGAAGATCCTCTCCGGCGAGGGTGAGTCCCTCCGTCCGCAGCGCCTCGACTATCTCAACGAGGGGCTCGCGCTCGAACGCCAGGGCGACTTCGAGGCGGCCATCACCTCGTACCGACTGGCGCTGCGCGACCGCCCCTCCGATGTCCGGGTCCATCAGTACATCGCCATTGCGCTGTCGCGGACCGGGCGGCAGGAAGAGGCGATCCGCCACTACCGCCGGGCGCTGGAACTGGTCCCGGATCTGGCCGGCGCCCACTACGGCCTGGCCTTCCTCCTGCTTCGGCGGGGCGAGGCCGCACGGGCCGCCGACCACCTGCGGCTGTTTCTGGCCAAGCCGACCGGCGACCCGGAGATGGAGCGCTGGGTCGACCATGCCCGCGCCACCCTGGCCCGGATGGAAGCCACCGACTCCCCCGCGGAGGAGGCCCTCTGATGCGCCGCACCGTCCCGTTCCTCGGCGTCCTGGCACTGGCAGCATGCAGCGAACTGCCCACCACCGGTGACGGTGTGGTCGCCCTGGAACTGCTGGTCCCGGCCTCCCTGACCCTGCCTGCCGACGACTCCCTGCAGCTCCGGGCCCGGGCCCTGGACCGCCACGCCCAGGAGGTCCCGGCCGTCATCCGCTGGGCGACGGCCGACACGCTGACCATTGCTCTCGACTCGATCACCGGCATGGTCCACCCACTGGTGACCACCGGGTCGGCACGGATCCAAGCCCGGGTCGGCTCGCTGCGCTCCGACCCGATTGCCATCACCATCCAGGCGCCCTGAGCTCCCTTCCCGTTCCCCATGGAGCGTGATCGCGTGACGAACGGCACGACCCTCAACCAGCTCTTCTTCGCGGCCGCCCACCGGTTCTCGGCGCACCCCGCCCTGCGGATCAAGCGCGACGGCCACTGGCCGACCATCACCTGGTCGGAGATGACCACCCGCATCGAGGGGCTGAGCGCCGCCTTCCGGGCCTGGGGCTACCAGCCCGGCGACCGCATCGCCATCATCTCGGAGAACCGGCCGGAGTGGGCCCTGGTCGACTACGCCTCGCTGACCGCCCGCCTGATCGACGTGCCGATCTATCCGACGCTGCCATCCGAACAGATGATCCATCCGCTGCGCGACTCGGGTGCCCGGGCGGCCTTCGTCTCGAGTGCGGCGCAGCTCGACAAGCTCCTGAGCATCCGTCACGAGCTGCCGGCGCTGGAACGGATCGTGGTGTTCGACGACTTCCCGCTGCCGTCGGAGGTGCTGCCGCTGGCCGCAGTAGAAGCCGAGGGTGCCGCGGCCAGACATCAGTTCGAGTGGGAGGCGGAGGCCATGGTCGCGCAGCCGGACGACGTCGCCACCATCATCTACACCTCCGGCACCACGGGCACGCCCAAGGGCGTCATGCTCAGCCACGACAACATCGCCAGCAATGTGCAGGCGTCCTGGCAGATTCTCTCGCTCGGCCCCACCGACTCCTGCCTCTCCTTTCTGCCGCTGTCCCACATCTTCGAGCGCATGGTCGGTCACTACGCCATGCTGCTGGCCGGGGTGACGGTCCACTACGCAACCAGCAACGACACCGTCGCGGCTGAGCTGGGTGAAGTCCGCCCCACGCTGCTCGCGGCGGTCCCGCGGTTGTACGAAAAGGTGTACGCCCGCATCCTGGAAACGATGACCCGGAGCAATGCACTGCGCCGCGGCATCTTTGGTTGGGCCCGCGAGGTGGGCGGCCGCCATCTCGATCTGCGCCTGGCCGGTCGGCCGATCCCCTGGACGCTGGGACTCCGCAGTCGGCTTGCTGATCGGCTGGTGTTCGCCAAACTGCGCGAACGGATGGGCGGCCGCCTCCGCTTCTGCGTCTCGGGTGGCGCGCCGCTGAATCCGGACATTGCGCGATTCTTCCTGGGCGCCGGCGTCACCATTCTCGAAGGCTACGGCCTCACCGAGACCTCGCCGGTGATCGCCGTGAATGCGGTCGACATGATCCGACCCGGCACGGTTGGCCGGCCGCTCCCGGGCGTGGAGGTCCGGATCGCCGACGACGGCGAGATCTTGACCCGCGGGCCTCACGTGATGAAGGGGTACTACGGTCGGCCGGAGGAAACCGCCGAGGTGATCGACGCCGACGGGTGGCTCCACACCGGCGATATCGGCGAACTGGACGCAGAGGGATGTCTGCGGATCACTGATCGGAAGAAGGATCTGATCGTGACTGCTGGCGGCAAGAACATCGCGCCGCAGCCGATCGAAGCGCTCCTCAAGATCAATCCGTTCTTCCTCAACGCCGTCATGCTGGGCGATCGGCGTCGCTTCCCCATCATGCTGCTGGTGCCCAACCCGACCGCACTGGAGGCCTGGCGCGCGCACAAGGGACTCCCGGACCTGCCCTTCGAGGAACTGCTCACGCTACCCCAGGTCGTCGAGAAGCTCGAGCGCGAGGCGCGAGGCAATCTCCGCGGGCTGGCCCAGTTCGAAATGCCGAAGCGCTTCCTCGTCCTGACGCGGGACTTTTCGCTGGAGGCCGGCGAGATCACCCCGAAGATGAGCATCCGTCGCGGAGTAGTGGAGTCACACTACCAGGATCAGATTGAGGCGCTCTACGCCGAGCCCCAGGAGGAATCCAACCCGCCGCGGTGAACCGCCGGACCAGCCGGGGTCCACCGCAGCGGCACTGGTTCAGTGACTCATGGTGCCGGTGGGCTGACCGGCCCGGAGAATGCCCACGGCGCCCTTGGTCGCATCGGCGAAGGCGTGACTGACGAAGGGGTAGAGCCCGACCTCCGGCAGCCGCACGTCGAAGATCATGCCGCCACCGACCGGCACGGACGTCGTCTGGACGCCGCGCTTGGGCGGGCCGAACCCGTCCTCCCACACCCGCTCGAAGATCGCCCCCACGATGTGGAAGGCTGATGCCCGGTTCGGGCCCGCTCCCACCACATGGAACCGCAGCAGTTCACCCGGCTCGACCTGGAGCGGATGCGCCGCGTACTGGCCCGCCACGCCGTTGAAGACCACATGGTCCGGTGAGAGATCAAGCATCTTCTGCCAGCCGATGGTGCGCGGCTTGGCGGAGTCCGTCACCGGCGCAAAGTAGAACTCGCTCTGGACCAGGACGAACTCCTTGGCGGCGGGACGCGGCGTCACCGGATCGACGATGATCGCGCCGTACATGCCGCTGGCGATATGCAGCGCCGCCGGCGCCGTCCCGCAGTGGTACATGTAGGCCCCAGGAACCTTGGCCACGAACTGGAACTTGATCGAGTCCTTCGGCAGGACGTTCACGTAGGCCCGGCTGGGCGCGATCTCTGCCGCGTGGAAGTCCATCGAATGGGGAATGGGCGACGAGTTGATGAGCGTGAAGTCGACGGTATCTCCCACGGTGACCCGCACGACCGGCCCCGGAATCATCGAGTCGAAGGACCAGCCCTCGAACACGATGCCCGGCGCCACGATATGCGGCGCGTGGACCGCGTGCATCCGGACTGTCTGACGACGGGTGGTGCTCCGCGGTGGGGCTGCCGCCGGGTAGTTGAGCGGCACCGCCGGGTCGTTCAGGCGCGCCTCTCCGTGCGACATCTCGGCGGGCGACGAGGAAGGTGGCTCCGCCTGGCCTGCGGACTGGTTCGACGGCGGAGTGCTCTGCGTCTGGCACGCGGCCATGAGCACGAGTAACGGCAGAGTGCGACGGATCATCTGGATCTCCGGAGAACGGGTAGCGGGCACCACGCCGGGGGGCATGGCTGGAATGGCACTGTCGATCGGTTGGAGAGAAGATACCGGTTCTGCACGGCATCGGCCAGCAGGCAGGCCTATCGCCGAGTGGTTCCTGTTCGGGCGACCCAGACCGACCCGGCCTCGGCGAGGATCTCACTGATCTCGGGCGCCGGAGTAGGGCCCACACCGATCAGATGCCGCCCCGGCAGCACCGAGCCGAGCATGGCATCGCGCCAGGCCGTCGCACCGGGTCCGAACGCGGCACCGCGGAGGGCGTGGGTCTTCAGCGGCCAGACGGGACTGCGGATCACCTGGACCGCGTCGTCGGGCACCAGATCCAGCGGGGGATTGACCGCGACGATGCCCACACCCGGCAGCAGGGCGGCCACCGCTGCCGCGTGCGCGGCGAGATTCCCGGCCAGTGCAATCCAGCCACCGGCGCCCTCGAGCCCCAGCATGGCCGGTAGTGCCTCAGCGGGGAGTGACGCCTCTGTTGAGGCGGCGGGTGTCTCACCCCCGAAGTCGGGAATCGCGTGGTCCCAATGTGTCTGCCACCCGCAGATGGGACAGGCCAAGTCGCCCGTCACGACCCGCCGCCCCGCCATCTGACCCGGGAGCAGAATCAGATAGGCCTCCTCGTGCTCCCCGGGGCAGCGCAGGTGATCGGTCAGTTCGATATGCACTGGCTGTCAGACCGGACCGAGGCGCAGCCAGTCGACCTGAACATGGGCCGGCCGGGTCACAGCCCAGAGAATGGCGTCGGCCACGTCGTTGGGGCGCAGCATGTCGGCCCGTCGTCGGAACCCCTCGCGGTGATCGGGATCGATCGGATCCCAGACACTGGTGTCCGTCGGTCCCGGCGAGACCAGGAGACAGCGCACACCGGAGCCGCGATACTCCTCCAGCAGTACCTCGTGGAGTCCACGGACACCGAACTTGGAGGCGGCGTAGGCGGCGTTCAGCGGGAAGGCACGGTGGTCGGCCACACTCCCGACCAGCAGATGGGTTCCCGATCCCCGATCGCGCATGGCGGGGAGGCACCACCGCGCCAGGGCGAAGGGCGCCATCAGATTGACCGCGATCTGCTCCTCGACCAGGGCGTCGCTGCTCTGGTCCAGCGACGCGATCATGAAGGCGCCGGCATTGCTGATCACGATGTCGGGGATACCCACCGCTGCCTCGATTGCCGAACAGGTCGCCTCGCGTGCAGCGGGATCGGTCAGGTCGGCTCGGAAGTCGTGCAGAGTGGCGTGTGGCAGCGGCGGCAGCGGCGACCGCGCCACGCGGACGACCCGGGCACCTGCCTGCGCGCAGGCGGCGGCGGTGGCGGCCCCGATGCCGCGGGACGCGCCGGTGACCAGCACGGTGGTGCCGTTCAGTGTCTCGGTCGGACTACTCACCCCGGTACTCGACGTGATTGCGCGGAGTCTCCCAGACGCGGACGGCCGTCAGGGCACCCTGGCGGACCCGCGGCGCGATCTGCTCCCAGATGAACCGCGCCACGTTCTCCGTCGAGGTCAGGCGTTCAGCGAACCAGGGCACGTCGAGATTCAGATTCCGGTGATCGAGCTGGTCGTGGACATGGGTATCGAAGAGCACCTGCAACTCGGCCACGTCGGTCACGTACCCGGTCAGGTCGTCGATCGGGCCCGACACGCAGAGTTCGACTTCGTAGTTGTGCCCGTGATAGTTGGGATGGTTGCAGGGCCCGAAGGTGGTGCGGTTCCACTCGGCCGTCTGCGAGGGGTTGTGAAGTCGGTGCGCGGCATTGAAGTGGCAGCGGCGCACGACCGTGGCGTGGGGCATGGGTCCTCCCGGAGGGGACAAAGCGCACCGGCGCCTCCCGAACCCTCCGGTGGCGCCGGCCTGCCGTTCGATGACAGGAAGGTGTTGCTGGCAGCCCAAGAGACAGTATTCGGCGCCCTCGCCAGATCGTCCGCCTTCCCCTGGTGGGGCCTGACGTCGGACCGGGCATATGGGCCCATCCTCGGACTTATCGGCTAGAGAACGAAGGCTCCCTGCCATCGAACAGCATCGGGAAGTTACCGGAACGGAGCGAACCCGTCAATCGCCCCGCTGTCACGACCCGACCACACCAATCAGCCGCTGCGGGCAATCCCCCGGATCAGGAGCAACACGCCTGCGGCCAGCAGCGCGTGAATCCAACCCGTCGCAGGCGCGACACCGAACTGGATCGCGGCCCAGACAATCAGCAGCGCGGCGCCCGCTCCCAGTTCGACCCGCGGGGTCACCGCCACATCCCCGCCGCCCGCCGGCACGCCTCGCGCAGCGTGTCGGGCGCCGCCACCATCGAGAAGCGCACATACCCGTTCCCACCGGGACCGAACCCGCTGCCCGGCGTGGCGACGATCCGCTCCTCCGCCATCAGACGCTCGACGAACTCCCAGTCGGACATGCCCGCCGGCACCGGCAGCCAGAGATACATCGCAGCCGCAGGCGACGCACCGATGTCGTGCCCGCCCTCGGCAAACCCCGCCAACGCGGCCTTGAACCGTTCGGCGTACCCGGCCCGGATGCCGGCGGCGAGCGCATCGGCCTGATCGTAGGCGGTGATGCCGGCGAGCTGGACCACCGTTGGCGCGCCGTAGCCAACCAGGTTGCGGTACTTGTTCAGCAGGGTGCAGACCTCGGCCCGGCCAGTCACGATGCCCAGACGGAGCCCGGCCATCGAAAAGTTCTTGGAGCCCGAATGGATCTCAACCGCGACGTCGTGCGCACCGGGCACCTGGAACACCGAAGGCGCGGGCGTGCCGTCGAAGGTCAACTCGCTGTAGGCGAGATCGCTCACCAGCAGCAGATCGTGCTGCCGAGCGAAGGCCACCGCCTCGGTCCACTGGGCCAGCGTGGCCGTCGCGCCGATGGGATTGTTGGGGTAGTTGAGCAGCAGGATCTTGGCCCGGCGCAGCACGGCGGGATCGATGGCCGAAAAGTCGGGCCACCAGCCACCGGCTGCCGTCACCGGCAGCAGCACGGTGTCAGCCCCGGCCGCGATGGCGGCGCGCTCGTAGACCGGATAGGCCACGTCGGGGATCAGCAGGACGTCGCCCTCACCGCAGTAGGTGGCGATCAGGTGAGCCAGCGCCTCCTTGGCACCAGCGGTGGGTACCACCTCGGTCTCGGGATCGACCGTCACCCCGAAGCGGCGCCCCATCCAGGCCGCGAAGGCCCGCTTGAAGCCCGGATCGCCGGTCATCGGCGGATAGCCGTGACGGGTGGTGTCGAGGGCCGCAGCGCGGAGCGCTTCGATGATCGGCGCGGGCGTCGGCTGATCGGGCGAGCCCAGACTGAGGTCGATCATCGGCGGACCGGACTGCAGCGCGATCCGCTTCCGTTCGGCCAGGACAGCGAAGACGTACGGGGGAATCTCCTGGATCCGGCGGGTAGCTCTCGGCACGGCGGGCTCACTTTCAGGTCATGGGACGTTCCTGCACGAGGGTGGATGTTGTCGCCGCCGGGGACGGAATGCAATCCCGGGCCGGGCGCGCCACCTGCAAGTCCGGACGCAGGCGGACCGCCTCGCGCAGGTAGACCGGCCCCGGCACCTCGCTCCAGCCCCGTTCGACATGGAGCAGAATCCGCAGACAGCGCGGCAGTCCCCCGGCCACCGCCACCTCGGTGGTGCAGAGCAGCGGGATGTCGTGCCAGCCCGCCAGGCGCGCCGACTCGGCGGGAAAGGCGGACTGGAGATCCGGCGTCATGGTGAAGATCGCCGAAATCACTTCGTGGTCGTCGAACCGGTTGCGGTCCCGCATGGCGTCGAGCAGTTCGAGCACGGCGGCGGCGATCTGATCCGGAGTATCGACCGGCACCGTGGTCGCCCCGCGGATCGCCCGTACCGTGGGCCAGCGGAGTTGCCGGGCCAACCATCGCCCGATCATGCCGCCACCTCGCGTCCGACAGTGACCACCGCGAAGCGGGTCGCATTGCCCGGGCGATCGGCGATCTGTCGCGCCAGGATGGTGAGGCCGTACCGTTCAGCCGCTTCCGCCGAGGCGATTGCGGCCCGGGTGTAGTCGCGGTCGAGCGCCAGTTCCCGGGCGGCCCCGGCCGTGTCCTCGGCGGGGCGTGCCCGCAGCCCCTGGGCGGCAAGCCATCCGGCGCACTGGGCCAGCGCAGCCGGATGACTCTCGACCCAGCGGATCTCGGCCAGGGTCGCGCCCGGCAGCCCCAGCAGGCAGTGGTCCACCGGGAAGAGCATCTCCTCGATCACCTGCAGGTCGACCGCAGCGGCCAGCGTGGCACGCGCCTCATGAATGGGCCCGATCACGGTGTTCTCGATGGGGAGCAGCCCGAGCCGGGCCCGACCGCTGCGCACCGCCTGGACCACGCCGCCAAAGTCCCGGGCGCCCACGGGTGCGTGGTCGGGAAACCGGAGCGACGCCGCCAGATGCGAGTACGAGCCGGGAACGCCTGGGAATGCGATGCGGGACATGGGGAACTCCTGCGTGGTCGATTGACCGGGTGGAAAACGAAACGGCCCCCTCCGGAGGGAGGGGGCCGCGGGAAACCGTACGAGTGCGAGTTGCTACCGCATACGCCGATGCCCGACCCCCTCCGGGAGGAAGGCCGTAAACACAAAGGCGAATCGATACGCGGCGCGCTGCATGGAGGGAGTGTAGTGGTGGCTGGGGGGTGGGGTCAAGGGGAGCCACGAGCTCGCGGCTGAAGCCGCGCGGCCACCCTGTCCCGCGCGGCCCGCCCCCCTTGCCGCTCCAAATCGCCTATCTTTGGGGGATCCCCCGAGACCCACTCACCCGAAGGACCAGACATGCGCCCCTTGCCCGTACTGTCCCTCTCCCTGCTCGCCGCCGTCTCGCTGAGCGGTCAGGCCCAGAAAAAGGCCCTGACCCAGGCCGACTGGGACCGCTGGCAGTCGATCTCCGCCCCGAGCCTCTCGGCCGATGGCCGCTGGGTGGCCTACACCATCAGCCCGCAACTCGGTGACGCTGAGTTCGTGGTCCGGGCGACCACCGGCACCACGGAGTACCGCGTGCCGGTCGGCTGGACCGCCCGAGCCAACAACAACCCCGGCGGCCTCGCCCGGGCCGGTGTGACGCCGCCTCCCGCGGCGCAGCCCTCGGGCACCACCCGTCCCACCGGGACCGGCGGCCCGTTCACCCACGATGGCCGGTTCGCTTTCGTGGGGACCCAGGCGCCACAGGTGGATGTGGAACGCGCCCAGGCCGCAACCCGTGCCGCAGCCGCCTCGCGCGGCCGTGGTGGGGCCACTCCGGCGGCGGGCGGCAATGCAGCAGGCGGCACCGGTGGACGAGGCGCCGCTGCGGCACCGGCCATCGACACCGCGCTGACCAACGCGGCCAACCGGACGGCGCTGATCATCATCGACCTCGCCACCGGCCAGCGGACCGAGATGCCCAAGGTCACCAACTACCGCCTGCCGCGGTACAACAGCACCTGGATGACCTACACCGGCGGGGTCACCCCGACCGACTCGACCGCGACGCCCGACTCCGCCGCCACGCCTGCTGCCCCAGGTGGACGCGGCGGTCAGGGAGGCCGGGGTGGCGCTGGTGCCGGTGGGGGCGCTGGTGCAGCGGCTGCCACTGGAGCACGGCGGACCCTCGGCAACCCCGTCACCCTGCGGAACCTGACCACCGGCGCCGAAGAGCGGCTCACCGACATGTCCTTCTACACCTGGGACGACAGCGCCAAGGTCATGGTCTACGTGATCGGTTCCCGCTCCGACTCGACCAAGGATGGTCTCTACATCCGCAACATGGCCACCGGCGCCGTGCAGACCGTCATGGCCGGGGCCGGCAACTATCGCGGCTTCAGCTTCGACCGATCGCAGCAGCGCTTCGTGTTCTACTCCGATCGCGACCAGTGGGGCAAGTCCGACGAGCCGAAGGCGACGCTCTACCTGGGCTCGCTCCGCACCCCGGGCACGGTGACGCCGCTGCTCCACCCCGACTCGCTGCCCAAGGACTTCACCCTCGGTGCAACGGCCTCCTTCAACCGGGCGGCCACGGCACTCACCGTGACGCTCCAGGGCCCGCCCGCCGACTCGATCATCCGCGACTCGCTGGTGGGCAAGGCCAACTTCGACCTCTGGCACTGGCAGGATGTTCAACTCCAGCCGGCGCAGAAGCTGAACCCGGGTCCGCGGAACAAGAGCTACCAGGCCATCTACTTCCTCGACAGCAAGAAGCTGGTCAAGCTCGCCACCGACTCGATCACCAGCGTCACGCTCTCCGATGACGGCAAGGTCGGCGTGGCCCAGAGCAGCATGGCCTACGACCAGGAAAAGCTCTGGGGCGGCGACGGCAACGACGTGTTCGTAATCGACCCGCGCACCGGAGCCAGCAAGCAGATTGCGACCAAGATCACCGGCTCGGTCTCGCTGTCGGTGGGCGGCAAGTACGCCATGTATTTCGACAAGCAGCACTGGTACTCCTACGACATCGCCAGCGGGAAGACCGTCAATCTGACCCAGAGCACCACCGGCGGTCCCTTCCATCAGGAGACCTGGAGCACGCCCAATCCGGCCCCGGCCTGGGGCATCGCCGGGTGGACGCCGGGCGACCGCTCGGTGCTCATCTACGACCGTTTCGATGTCTGGGAGTTCGACCCCAGCGGCACCCGCGCGCCGGTGGTGGTGACCGACTCGGTGGGCCGCCGGGAATCGCTGGTCTTCCGACTGATCGACCTGGAGCAGGATCGGGTCGAGGAGCGGACCTTCGACCCGGCCAAGACACTGTACTTCCGTGTCTTCTCCGAGGTGACCAAGGCCAGCGGCTTCTACAGCGACCGGCTCGGTGCCAAGCAGGCACCCACCCGGATGCACTGGGACGACGTGAACTTCGGCACTCCTACCCGGGCGGCCAACGCCGAAGTGTACATGATGACCCGCAGCACCTTCACCGATCCGCCCAACCTCTGGGTCGGGCCGAATCTGACCTCGATGACGCGGATCAGTGACATCAACGCGTTCCAGCGCGAGTACAACTGGGGCACCGCCGAGCTGGTCACCTGGACCAGCGATGACGGGGTGCCCCTTCAGGGCATTCTGTTCAAGCCTGAGGACTTCGACCCCTCGAAGAAGTACCCGATGATCTCGTACTTCTACGAGGAACTCTCCGATGGCCTGCACTCCTACGTGCCGCCCAACGGTCGCAACATCATCAATGCCTCGCACTACGTGTCGAACGGGTATCTGATCTTCATGCCCGACATCTACTACCTGCAGGGGCACCCTGGTCCCAGTGCGATGAAATCGATCGTGCCGGGGGTCCAGATGCTGCTGCGCCGCGGCTATGTCGACCCCAAGGGCCTCGGCCTGCAGGGCCAGTCGTGGGGCGGCTACCAGATCGCCTACATGATTACCCAGACGCGGATGTTCAGCGCCGCCATGGCCGGGGCGCCGGTGGCCAACATGACCAGTGCCTACGGCGGTATCCGCTGGGGCTCCGGCCTGGCCCGTACCTTCCAGTACGAGAACACCCAGAGCCGCATCGGCAAGACGCTGTGGGAAGCTCCGCAGCTCTACATTGAGAACTCGCCGCTGTTCTGGCTGGACCGGGTGGAGACGCCGCTCTTCATCATGCACAACGATCAGGACGACGCGGTCCCCTGGTACCAGGGCATCGAACTCTTCGTCGGGCTCAAGCGGCTCGGCCGGGAGGTCTACATGATCAACTACAACAACGACGCCCACAATCCGTCGAGCCGGGCCAACCAGAAGGACATGGCCATGCGGATGGAGCAGTTCTTCGACGCCAAGTTGAAGGGCAAGCCCGCGCCGGACTGGATGGTCAACGGCATCCACCAGCGCGACAAGGGGCGCGATCTCTACACCACGCCCCCGGCAACCGGCGGCAATCAGTAAGATCCGTCAGGTACCAGCATGACAAAGGGGGGCCGATCGGCCCCCCTTTGTCGTACCCCGCATCGGGTCAGGTGCTCACGGCACCGAGAACTGCCAGATGCTGGCGAGGCGCTGGGACGGTGCGTGTGGAGTGCAGAGCACGTGCAGGCGACGGTTGGACGTCACCGCCATCGCCATGGACGAGTTCGGATGACACTTCACTTCTGCGTCGCCTGTTCTGAGCGTCGCCAGCACCCGACCATCGGCAGCGTCCAGCACGGCAACGACCATGGCGTCCGTCCCCGGCTCCACACCCGCCGCGTAGACACGCCCGCGGGACTGATCCCACGCCACGCCCCGAGAGGACACGGTCAGCGGCGTCTCCCAATCTGCATTCCCGGTCGCGGCGTCCAGAACCGCGATGCCACCACTCGCTGCAATCGGGTTGGCACCACCGACGACTGCCAAGCGGACACCGTCAGCGGTGAAGGCTGCGCCGTGGGCAATCCCGACACCTTCCACGAAATAGGCGACACCACCGGTCGTGGCATTCAGGACCATGGTCCGCCCACTGGTATACCCGCCGACCGGAATGGCGCGGCTGCCGGTCGGATCCATCACCAGGCCGAACGCGTCGTCCACCCGCGGAATCTGGGCTCCGTCACCCTGGTACCCGGGACCGGGGAAGGCCACGATGATGTTCTTCTCCAGACGCCACCAACCGACATCACCGAGATAGGTCAACTGCCGGTAACTGTAGTTCGCCCCAGGCAGCGGGGCCTCCTCGTGCCGCTGCACCAGCACTGGTGCCCCATTGGTGAGCCGCCAGGTCTCAGCGGTGCCATCCTGGGTGAAGAACACGAACTCGTTCGGCTGACGCGTGGGCCCAGGAGGGCGTATAGCACTCCCGGAAATCGGCGGCGTGAGATAGTCGTCGAACCGGGTGTCGCCCGTGGCCAGGTCTACCATGGTGAACCACAGCTTGCCCTGCTGCCTCGCGACTCCGAACGCCCCCGGGGTACTCGCGTCATTGGGGCCGACGAGCACCCCATCCTCGAACCGGAACCCCAACTCAATGAGCCCCACGCGCCCATGCACCGTGATGCTCGGCATCGGACGCCGCGTGGCGCCGATGACCACCACCGGCGCCACCGACCCCGCCTGGTTGGGAAGCACCACCCGGATGGTGCTGTCGTTCAGCCGCTCGGGAGTGAGTACCTGATCACCCACTTCGACCACCACGCTGTCGGGTCGGGCGAAGGCCGCGGAAACCAGCGTAACCGGATTGCCCGCCCAGAACTCCGTTTCGACCAGGCGCAGCGGCGCATCAATCGGCGGCGGTGGCGGAGGCTGCGGGGCAATGGGATCGTCGGCGCAGGCCGCCAGGGCGGCGACAGCGACGAGCGGGGTGAGGTGGCGGAGCAGGCCCATGATGTCCTCCTTGCGGGCGTGGAACGATGCCGGGGCTCTCGAAGGGTACGGCCCTGCCCCAGTGGAGGCAAGGAACCCTGGTGGCGGTCAGATCTCCCAGTTCGAGAGAAACACCCCTTCTCCCGGGTCCGGTTCCCCATGGCCCTCGAGTGTGAGCCGAAGATCGGTCCAGCCCACCCGGTACCCGGCGGCGATGAGATCGCCGAAGAACCCCGTCTGCCCGCTCTGGCAGCGGATGGAGATCATGGCATCCAGAGCGCAGGCCTGCGTGTCGAGGCCGTCCACCATCAGGCGAGCCGCCGCGGGGTCCGTGGCGCCGAGCTTGAGCACCCGGAGTTCGGTCCGGGCCTGGCCCCGCACCAGCGGCGCGTGCTGCCACAGACCGAAGCCGCGCAGGTCACCCTGTGGATCGTACAGCAGGCTCACATCGCCCAGGTCCATCGACAGCGTGAGACCGATCTCCCGGGTGAAGTCGGTGCCCTCCGACAGATGGTCGGTCAACTGCCGCACCGCCTCCAGCGCCGCCACACGATCCGCCCCTGCCAACCTGCTCAGCCGGGGCAGCGGCTCGGAGACATCCAGCGGCTGTTCGTGTTGCATGGTGATGGTCAGGTAGCCGGGACGGAAGCCGAGTTGGGCATAGAACCCGATGTTGTCGACGGTGCGGGGCATCGTCTCCAGGCCGATGGTCCGCGCGCCCAGGCTGGTCAGCCTTGCCATGCCGGCCTGGACAATCCGACGGCCCACTCCCATCTGCTGGTGGGTGGCCCGGACCGCCAGCGGCCCCATCCAGCCCTGCCGTCCAGCGCAGTGGACCATGTTGAACGCCACCAGTGCGCCCCGCGCGTCGTGCCAGAGCATGGCACCCTCGCCGGCGTTGGCGAGGGCATACTCCCAGATGGTCGGGTTGAGCCGTGGCACCCGGATCCCGACCAGGCCGTCCCGTCGGTACCGATCAGTGAACGCTTCGGCGAACAACTGGTTGAGCGCGTTGATATCGCTGCCCTGCGCCGGTCGCGGGCCGAAGACCTGATCCTCAAGCGGCATCCTGCACCCCGACCTGTTCTTCCCGCACAGTGGACACGCCGCGTTCCACGTCGTAGGCAACCCGGAACACACAATCAAAGGCTTCCCGCATCGACTCCACGTGGGTGATCAGCACCACCTGCGGGAACCGGTCGGCCAGACTGCTCAGCAGCGTGAGTACCCCCGCCCGGCGCTCGTCGTCCAGCGACCCGAAGATCTCGTCGAGGACCAGCAGCGACAGGGGCTGCCCCGCCCGCTCGGCAATCATCTGCGAAATCGCCAGACGAAGCACCAGGTTGACGATATCCTCCTCGCCACCGGACAGCACCGGCAGCACTTCACCACTGTCGACCACCACGGGGACATAGTGCTCGTCGAGTTCCAGATCGTCATAGCGCCCCTGGGTCAGATGCCGCAGCAGCCGGGAGCCCCGCTCCGCCAACTCAGGACGGACCTGCACGTTCAGCGCGTGACGCAGATCGGTGTAGGCGCGATCCAGCTCGTCCAGCAGCGCGACCTCCTGGGCCAGTCGTTGCGCCGCGGCCACGCGCTCCACCAGTTCCTGATGATGCGTCACGGCCCGCTCGAGCATGCGCTCCGCCCCCTGCATCGTGACAGCAGCGCCCACGCGATCCCGCGCCGCCGCTTCCTGCGCAACGACCAGGTCCTGTCGACGCCCATCGAGATCCGCAAAAGCCACAGGATCCCACTGCAGTGCAGCCAGCCGCTGATCCACTGCGGCCAGCGCCGCTTCGGCCTGGGTCGCCTTCTCTTCGGCCGTGGCCGCCTGTTGCCCCAGCGCCTCGGCGCGCGCGGCCACGCCCCGCAACTGATCGCTCAGTCGGCGATCGGGCTCCAGGGCCGCCACCGCACTCCGCACCATCTCGTGACGCACCTGGTCGTAGGACAGTGGTGCCGTGGCAGATTCGGGCTGACGCTGTGCCTGCCTGCGGATCTGTTCCAGCTCGGCAGCCACCGCTTCGCGTCGCTGCAAACGGGCCTGCAACTGGCCCTGCGCCTCCGTCAGACGACGAAGATCCCGATCACTCTGCGCAACCTTGTCCTCCAGCTCCTGGATCTCGGGCGGTGGCGTCCGAAGCTGCTCATGCCGCTGCCGGAGGTACTGCCCCCGGATGGACACCTCCTCGAGCTGTCGATTCAACAGCCCCAGGGTCGCCTCGGCGCCCTCGCCCAATGGCCGCCCGCAGGTCGGACAGATGCCCGCCGCACCCTCCGTTGCCACGTGATCCCGCTGCTCCTTCAAGTCCCGGTACTGTTCCCGCGACTGGGCCAGCAGGGTGTCGCTCTCCTGGCGATCCTGGGTCCACCGGGTCCGCCGTTCCTCGACCTGGATATGCGCATCCTGGCGCAACTTGACGAGCGCGGTCCGCTCGGTGGCCAGCGCCGCCACCGCCTCAGGATCCGGCAGTGTGAGCTGCTCAGCCTCCAAGGCCTGCCGTCGACGCTCCGCTTCCTCCGCCCGAGCACGTGTCTCGCTGTGAATGGCCCAGGCAGCCGCCGCCAGATCGAGACGATCCCGCTCCGCCACCAGCGCATCCCACGCACCCAGACGGGGTTCGACCTCCTGCAACTGGTTCGCCGCGTGCAGGGACACGGCCAGCTCGCGGTCGAGGGTCTCCAGTGCGGCGCGCGCTTCGGCCACCCGCTGTTCGACTGTCCGGCGCTCACCGTCCAGCGACTCCCAGGCACTCCGCCGGGCCAGCGCCGCCTCCCAGTCCGGCTCCAGGGCCACCTGCTGCTCACGCGCGACGGCCTCGCGCTGCTGGGCGCTTTCCAGCGCCTGTCGTGCGGCGGCAAGTTCCTGCTGTGCCTGCTGCACCTCGCGCTCGATCGCCGACGGATCGGCCATCCCCTGCTCCAGGCCGACCAGCTCCGATCGACAGGCGCTTCGGCGCACCCGCATCCGGTCCTGGGCATCCCGCAGGTGTTCGTAGCCCAGCACCTGAGAGAGAAACTTGCCCCGCTCCGTCGACCCCATGGCCGCCATCACCGCCAGATCCTTCTGACCGGTGAAGTAGGTATTGAAGAACTCGGTGCGGTCCATGCCCAGGAGGTGCGCCACCCGCGCCGCGACGGTTCCGGTACTGTTGGCGATGGTCCGACCATCCACCAATAGTTCCGCCTGCGTCAGCCCCCGGACAATCCGGTGATGATGCCCACCCAGCTCGAACTCCAGCACCACCTCCACTTTGGCACGCCCCTGGGCCTGCCGTCTGCGGATGGTGTCCCGCTTGCCGCGCACCGCCGACACCCCGTAGAGCGCAAAGCCGATGGCTTCCAGCAGCGTACTCTTCCCCGACCCGTTGGCGCCGATGATCCCGGTCAACCCATTGGTAAAGGTGAGATCGGTGGCCTCGTGCTGCCGGAAGTTGGTCAACTGGAGTCGCAGCAACCGCATCAGGACTCCTCTCCCTCGGCCAGGACTTCGTCGAGAAAGGCCTGTCCCGTCGCCACGAACTGCTCGCGGTCGATGCCGGTTGGCAGGGGCCGGGCGCGGAGTTCCTCCTGAAGAATCGCCGAGAGCGTCCGCTGCCCGCCCGGCGCACCCGACCCGGCCAGCAGGCGTTCGGGTTCGTCCGGACGCCGCAGGTCGAGCAGGAAGTGCAGCGCCTCAGCCTTCCACCGGCGGATCTGTCCGTGATCCAGTTCGCGCGCCACCGGCCGCGGCACCCGGCGCACCACCTGACGGACCACGCAGTCGGCTATGCCACCCGGTACCGCAGCAATCGCTTCGACCAGCAGCCGGTCGAGTTCCGTCGCCGAGAGGCCATCCGCATCGAGCGAGGGGAGATCCAGCACGCGCCGGGGCGCCTCAATGGTGCGACGCTCGACCGCCCCCGTCGCCAGATCGACCAGCAGCCAGCCCTTGCCGGGCACACCGAGTCGCGCCTCTTCGCGCCGTTCACCCCAGGCATTGGGGGACACGTATTCGAGCGACCCGGCGTACCAGGCGCGCGGCCCCACCTGGCGCTGCACGTGGTAGTGGCCCAGCGCGATGTAGCTCCATCCAGGCGTCTCCAGCTCGCTGGCCTCGATGGCCGCGCCGCCCGACTCGGCGTGATCCCGTTCGCTGCCGAACAGCCCCGGCGTCTCGCCGTGCAGCACCAGCAGGTGGAAGCGCTCGGTGCCGGCGGGCTCGAGCGCAGGTCGCGGCGTGGACATCAGCGCCGCGTGCGGCACCGCGAGGACCGACAGATCGAGGGCCGGGAAGACGAACCGGTCGGCAGTCTCCATTGGGGCGAGCTGGATGCCCAGTTCCCGGAAGAGCCCGAAGATGGAGGTGGTCTCGGAGGATCGTGGTGTGTCGTGGTTGCCGGCTATTGCGATGATCGGTGCATCGGGGAGCGCGGACCGCAGGCGGCTGAGCTCACGGAAGGCGAGCAGAATCGCCGAGTTGGTCGGGCGCACGGCGTGGAAGAGATCCCCCGCGATCACCACCGCATCGGGCGCAGCAGCGATCACGTCGTCGATGGTCCGGCTGAAGGCCAGCCCGACGTCGACTTCCCGCTGATTGTGGCCGCGGCTGGTCAGGCGCTGGTACTGCCGGAAGCCGAGATGGAGGTCGGCGAGATGGGCGAGCCGCATTGCTCAATATGGAGCGTACGGGTCCTCGCCGGGATGGCCGAGGGGTGCGCGCGACGAGGGAGGGGCGGCGTCCGTCCGCGGAATAACGCTCCGCAGGGAGCGGCGGAAGGTGTCCAGCGGGTCACCAACACCGGGACGAAGGGCCATGGACAGGGCCCGGACCACTTCGGCCTCTGGGCGCCCCTCGATCAGGTCCCGCACCGTGCCCCCGTTGACCCCGGGAACCACCCGGCGCAGGCGGGCGATGACGCCGTCGGCGAAGGGACGATCGGGGGCAGGCGGGAACCGTTCCAGTCCTTCGCGCCCGGACAGCGAGGCCGGACGCGGGAACCGGATGAAGATCGGGTGCGTGAAGTGCGGATGCCGCACCATCAGTTCGCCCTTGGGCAGCGCCGCCAGCTTGCTGCGCACGGCGGGGGCGAGCGTGGCATACCCCGGCAGCGCCAGTTCATCGGGATCCATGCGGCCGTAGAGCGCGGTGGCGGCGTTGCCCGTCACCCGGCGCTGCACCTGGGAGCGGAACTGCTGCGCCGAGAAGAGCACCAGACCCAGATAGCGGCCACGCTCGGACAGGTCGAGCAGCATCCGCCGGACGTGAGTTTCCTCGCCGTCGGCCGGGGCATACTTGTTCAACTCGTCGACCACCACCACGACATGATCGACACCCAGCGTGCGGCGCTCGAGTTCATCGCGCAGCCGGGCAATCACCCGGGCGAAGACCAGGTCCTGGGCCAGCGGGTCCACACCCGCGACATCGATCACCGTCACCGACCGGTCGCGGAAGGCGCCCCAGGGAAGATCGGATACATCGGCGTCGTCGGTGACCAGGCCGCGGGCCCGGGTCACGATGTTGCCCAGCCGGTTGCGGACCTTGCGGATCGTGGCCGCATGGTGCGTGCGCCAGATCTCCCCGCCGCGGCGCCCCTCCAGATGGTTCAGGATGGCCCGGAAGAAGGCCTCCAGCCCGGCGAACGACGTGACAGTGAACGGGGCGTCCTGCAGCTCGGGCGCGTGGAACTCGCGTCCAACCACGCGATCGGCCAGGAAGTCGATGAAGGCATCAGCCTTGGCGTCCAGGTCGTCCCGGTTGAGCACCACCTCGGCGTGATCCAGCACTTCGCGCAGTCCCCAGGTCAGCGGCTCGACGGCATCGATCAGCGCGGGGTGCGTGCGCAGCGTGTTCGGCGTCACGCCGTCGGCGCGCAGCGGTGCATAGAGCCGCACGTCGGCGAAAGGGACCGGCTGCAAACCGAGGCGTTCCCAGCGGGCCAGGTCCTCGGTGCCCAGCGGCGCGGGCTGATCGAGGAAGCAGAGATCCGACCCCTTCACATTGAAGCAGATGGCGGCGACGCGGCCCTTGTGCGCGGGAAAGGTCTGGAACACCGACGACAGCAGAAAGGTGATGGCGCTGGTCTTGGTGGCCAGGCCGGAGATGCCGCTGAGATTGAGGTGCGCGGCTTCAGGACCGAGGAGAAAATCGGCGTCGAGCCAGATCGGCGTGGCGTCGCCTCCGGCGGCGTGGAGGCCAATGGGGATACCGGTCGGCCGCTCGCCCTGGAGATAACTCTCCATCCGCAGCGCGACCGGCAGGTCGTCTGGCGTGGCAAGGTGGACACGACCGGCCACCGGCACCGGCTGCAGCGGTTCTTCCGGGAGATGCCGCAGCACCGCAGCCACCCAGCGCCGTACTTCACGAGTCCCGGGAGGGCCCTCCCCCGAGTCGTGCGTATCGACGGCTTCGTAGGCGCTGCCGTCTACCACCACACCGAACACAGTCCGGTCGTCGCTGTCGACCCTCACCACACTGCCCACCCCGAGGCGGGCACTGGCGTCGGTCAGAAAGGCGAACTGGTGCGGCGTGCTCGGGGCGTCGAGCGTGGCGAGCACCGTCCCCAGCAGATCTGGGTTCAGGTCGCCGCCTCGGTGCCCAGACGGCCCACCAGGCGGACCAGGCGGTCCATCGCCTCGTCGAGCTGTGCATCGGAAACGGAGTAGGTCATCCGCACCCAGCGGTCGTCTCCGAAGGCGCCGCCCGGCACCATCGCGAGCCCTTCCTCGCGCATGGCCTGCTCGCAGAAGGCGGTCCCCGTCAGGCCCCGACGCGGTGCCATGCCGTCGACCCGGAAGAAGAGATAGAACGCGCCGTGCGGCTCGATGAACTCCACACCGGGCAACTGATCGCGGAACCGCGCCACCAGATAGTCGCGTCGCCGATGGAAGGCCGAGACCATCTGGGCGACCTCGGTGGAGACCGCCTCGTCGCCGAACGCGACCGCCGCCGCCCACATGGACGGCTGATTGGCGCCCGTGGTGACGTGGGTTTGCAGTGCTGCCATCGCGGCCATCAGCTCGGCCGGACCATACGCTGCCCCGATGCGCCACCCCGTCATGGCGTAGGCCTTGGAAGCACCGAAGATCACCACCACCCGCTCGAGCAGCTCGTCGGGCAAATCGAGGAAGGAGGGCGCCGGCCCGGCCCCGTAGTGGATGATGCGGTAGATCTCGTCACCGATCACCCAGATCCCGTGCTCCCGCGCCCACTCGGCGATGGCACGCACCTCGGCGAGCGTGTACACCGCGCCGGTCGGGTTGCAGGGGGAGCAGAGAATCAGTCCACGGGTTGAGGGCTGTCGATGCCGCTCCAGATCGGCGATCGAGACCTTCAGGCCCCACTCGGGATCGCCCGGGACCAGCACCGGCTCGGCCCGCGTCAGATGCACGATCTGCGGATAGGACACCCAGGCGGGCGACGGGATCAGCACCTGATCGCCGGGCCCGAACAGGGAGAAGCAGGCGTTGAAGAGTGCCTGCTTGGAGCCGTTCGAGACCACGATCCGGCTCGCATCGACTGCGCGGCCACCGCTCATCTGCGACAATGAGCTGGCCATGGCCTCACGCAGCGGCGCGATACCGACATTCGGTGCGTACCGGGTGCGTCCGCTTTGCAGTGCCTGCACCCCGGCGGCCACCACGGCGGCGGGTGTATCGAAATCGGGCTCACCCACGGAGAGGTCGAGGATGTTCTCGCCCGCGGCCAGGCGTCGCTTGGCCTCGGCGCTGATTGCCACGGTCTCGGAGGGCTTGAGGTGCGCCAGATTGGGCGAGGAACGAAAGGCCATGGTGAGCGGGTCCGGTCAGGAGTCGGAGACGAGGAACGCGGGAAAGCTCCGCGTACCCCGCTCCGCTGTCAACCTGTCGGACCTCAGCGAGTGAGCGACGCCCCCGGCACCGAGTCGACCATGAAGTGATCTGGCTCGACCGCCCGCACCCACGGGTGCAGCCCGAGGCGGACCGTGAGGTCGACCGGATTGGCCCCCAGCCAGGGACGCACCTTCAGAATGGGCAGGGGGGTGAGCTGTTCCAGGAGTTCGAAATCGTAGGTCTGGCGCAGACTGGGCAGCGCCTGGGTAACCAACGCGGCAATCTGCCCCGGCGACTGGCCGGGACGGATGCCGAGCGAGTCGGCGTGCAGCGTGACCAGGAACACCGGCGCCCCGGGAGCCGGCGTGCCGCGGACTACCTGGCTGTCGGGGTGGATCGACACGGTGGTGGTTGCCACGTCGGCCCGGAAGACCGTCGGCGCACGACGCAGGGAGGCCAGCAGCGCGGCGGTCTCTTCGGCGGTCCGGGCCCGCACCTGGAGGGTCAGCAGCGGGGGCGAGTTGGCCAGGACCTCGAAGGGCACCTCCTGTTGGAGCCCGAGCACAGCCCGATCGATGACCCGACGCAACGAGTCGATTGGTGCGCTGACTGGAACACCCAGGGCCTCGCGGTCGAGCATCAGGGTGATGGTCGGCGGCTGCGGGCCAGCGGTCGCGATGGGCGGGGGAGATTGCTCCCCTCCGCCCGTGCCAGCCTTCGGCGCGCAGGCCAGGGCCAGCGCCAGCAGCGCCAGCCCCGACCTGCTCCGAGACATCATGGACAGCCTCACGAAGGCGACCGTGCCACGTGCAGGCGGTAGCGCCCCGGTCCGGCCACCCAGAGAGTGCCCACATCCAGGTAGTAGGTCCCCGGTGACAGGGTCTGGACGATCTTCGAGCACCAGACCCCGGGGACGCTCGCCACAGGATACGGCGTATCGTCATTCTCGGCGAGGAGGCCGCCGTCGGATCCCATCAGCCGGAGATTGGTGTCGGCTTCACCTGCGGAACCGCAGGTGCCCAGCACGCCGGAAGTCTCGAAGGTGTAGCTGCCCGCCGTCGGGATCCGCACTTCGTAGACATCGCGATCGGCTGTGGTACTGAGGGCTCCCTGCACCCAGGAATCCACCACCAGCAATTGCGCCTCACCCATTGTGTTGTTGGGCTCGACCTCCGCGGGGTCCCCGATGCTGAAGCTGGCCGTCTTCACCTCGTTCGGCCCAATCGTCACCGTGGCTGCGGCCGCACCGAAGCGGCGGCCCGGCAGGCCCAGCAGTCCGTCGCCGTCCTCGTCCTGGGTGGCGACGATGCGATACGTCCCTGCCGGCAGCCGGGTCAATTGGAAGGAGCCGTTGCCGGCCACCGCCACCGTCTTGACGATGGCCCCGGTAGCCACATCGACGGCACGCACCCGGGTGGACTGCGGTGGCGCGCTGTTACCGGTCACGCTGCGGTAGGCGTTGACCACGCCGTGTCCGTAGGTCGCATCATGCCCTGGCGTGCCCCGATCCACCGCGCCGCTGATCAGTCGGGCCCGGATCTGATCGGCCGTGAAGCCCGGATTGGCCGCCTTGACGAGCGCGGCCACACCGGCCACATGCGGTGACGCCATGGAGGTCCCATGCCAGAAGCTCCTGATCGGCTCCATGGTATGGTAGTTCCAGGCAGCGGACATCACACCATGAGTTGTCCCGAAGGTGAGGTCTCCCCCGGGCGCTGACAATGTGGCGTGCGCCCCAAAACTGGAGTAACCAGCCTTGGCATAGCTGGGCCCCAGGGCCGTCACCGCCACCACACCGGGCAACGAGGCCGGGCACTGGGGGGTCGAGTTGTTGTTGTTGCCCATCGAGACAACGACGACCACCGAGTTGACGATCTGTGCCATCGCGGCGGTCGTCAGTGCCTCGCACCCACCACCCAGACTCATATTGAGCACATCGACGGCCGGCATCTGAATGCAGGTCTCCGCAGGGGCGCCGACATACGTGGCGCAGAGGCCCCCAGCATAGAGAATCGCCTGGGAGATATCGAACCACGATCCGGAGCCGGTGACACCCAGCGCACGGATGGGGACAATGGTGGCAGCCCAGTTGACACCGCTGCCGGCAACCCCATCGTTGGCCTGCGACGCAATGGTCATGGCCACGTGTGTCCCGTGACTCCCCGACGATCTGGGCTCCCAACAGGTGCCTGAGGAATGCACCTGGTACCCCATCGGGTCGGTCGCTGCGTTGCGCGGTGAGCTGGCATGCTCCGGCAATCCGCGGAAAGTCAGGAAGGTCCCGCCGCCGCAGACCGGCTGGGCAAAGCTGTAGGCGGTGGTAATCCCATCGACGAAGTCGAAGGCCTGGCTGGCGTTGAACATGCCGGCCGCTGCCGGATGGTCGGCACGTAATCCGGAATCGATGACCCCTACCCGCACAGTCGGGCTCCCGGTCGTGAGCGGCCAGACCCGGATTGCATCAATCATGCGGTAGTGCCAGAGCTGCTCCGCAGCCCACGGATCGTTCGCATAGCGCTCTCCCATCAGCGCCACGCTGCCAACTCGGTGGGCACCCCACCGGGCAGCAAGTTCGGCCTCGGGCGGCACGGTCACCGAACCGTGCTCGTGCTGGGACACAACCCCATCGGGAGCCACATCGGCGATGCGGGGATCGCGGCGGAGTTCGGCCATGACGGCTTCGGGCGACCGGTCGGCCGGCACCTCAACCAGCGCGGCGGCCAGCGGCACGGAAATGGCCCGAGTCACCACCCGCTGCGCCTGCGCATGGGGCGCCAGCACGGTGGTGTAGGCCGCCGTGGCCTGGGAGAACACAGCACTCTGGCTGGTGTACGCGGCAGCCTGCGCGGGCAGGCCAAAATCACTCGACCGGAAGCGGACCACGAGCCGCCGGGTGGTTGGGGCCCCCGCAGCACCGTTCAACCGGGTCGGACTGGGCAGCGCTGCAGGAGCCTCCACCATTGCCAGGCCCCGGAGCAGGCCGGCCGCGTTGAGCTTGGGGTTGACCCCACCCGCGGCACCGGCCCCGGCAGCCACCACCACCGGAATCCCGGAGTACTGCGGCAGCAGGGTGATCTGTCCGGTAATGGTCGGGCCAGTACTCATCGTGAAGGTGGCCGAAGGCAGACCCGGGCTGGCGGCGCTGACCGAGGACGTGCCAGCGGCTGTGAGCGTCACGGTGGTGGTCGCAATGCCCTGCGCGTTGGTCACCGCCGACGCAGAGCCGATCTGGACCCCACCACTGGCCTGCGTAAAGTTGACCGTCACGCCGCTCACGCCGTTGCCGTAGCTGTCGGCAACCTTGGCACCGATCGGCGTGGCGAGCGGTGTGCCGACGTCGCCCTCCTGATCGATCCCGGCCACTGCCGTCAATGCTACCGGCGCACCCGGCTGCCCGGTTGCCGATACGGTGGTCGAGGCGGACCCGGCGGTGATGGTGACCGTATTGGCCCCCAGGCTGGTGCCCAGCGTCCAGGCAGGCAGCACCACCTCACCATTGTTGTTGGTGGTGCCGTTCAGGCCGGCGAGGCTGCCGCCCCCGGCCGTCACCGCGAAGGAGACATTCGCATTGGGAATCCGGTTACCGTAGGAGTCCTTCACCTGGACCGTGATCGGTGCGGGAACCGCCGTGGCCACTCCGGCCGACTGCCCACCGCCGCTCATCACCGTAACCACAGACGGTGCGCCCGGGTTGGCCGTGGCCGTGAAGGTGACCGGGGTCAGTCCGGTGACGGTGGCCGTGAGGGTGTAGGTCCCGGCGGTCGTCCCCAGGGTCCAGCCCCCCAGGGTGGCCTTGCCGGTGGCGTCGGTGGTGACCGTCTCGCCGGTGAGCGTCCCGCCGGTGGCGGTGAAGGTCACCGTGGCACCGGCGTACGCGCCGCCCTTGCTGCTGGTCACGTTCACACTGGGCGCCGGGGTGATGGCGCCACCCACGGTTCCGGTCAGCGTGGTGCTCCCCACGGCCGCGAGGGTCTTGGGGGTCGGGGAAGGCTCGGAGGAGCCGCACGCCCCCCAGAGGAGGGCGAGGAGCAGGAGTGGAACAGAACGACGGTCCATCGGACGTTCTCCAGAGTGAGGGGCGGTGGGCAACGGAATGTTCTCGTATTCCAACGCGCAAAAACCAGTGGTTAAGGCTCACGCAGGCCAGCGGTCGCTGGCTCAGCGGGGCCCATCTGTCTATACTTCGTCTGTGGTTCAGTTGTGGTACAGGTGCTCTCGACGCAATGTAGTTTGACAACCGAAGGTGGTGCAACGGTGAGTATGCAGGCAGCAGGGCCCCTCGATGGGGCAGCAGCAGGACCAGAGTCCGGTCGCCCGGTGCGCCCGGTCGACTATCCCTCGATCCGCCGGGGCACCAACACGGTGCTGGTCACACCGCCGGCCCCCGCGTGGGCCACCGAGGCGATGACCCTCCTGCTGACCCGCATCGCGACCGAATCCGGTCGCCTCCTCCTGCTCACCTCCGAGGCCCTCCTCGGTGAGTGGGGCACCACCCTGCACCATCTGGCCCCCAGCGGCCTCCGACTCGAAATCGCGCGTGGCACAGCCCGCGCAGCACGGCGCCTGAAGCAGGGCGACCTCGACGTTCTGGTCACCACGCCCGACATCGCGCTCGCCCTCCATACCCGCTCGGCGCTCGCCGCCGACAGCTTCACCGCCCTGGCCTTCGCCTGGCCGGAGGACTGGCAGGCCGACGAGGCGCTGGCCGTCCTGATGCAGGATCTTCCCAAGGATGCTCAGCGGGTGCTGCTCTGCAGCAGCGTGCTGGAGCGCGCGGTGGTCGACCGTTTCGCGCGGAAGGCGATTCAAGTGGTGCTGGGCGAAGCGGGGCCGGCCGCAGGCCCGGTGCGCACCGTGCCGACGCCGTGGGCGGCCCGTGCCGCCACCGTGGCTGAGCTGGTTGAACTGCTCGACCCCGCGATGCTGACCGTCTGGACCATCAGCGACCGCGATCATCCGGTGCTCGCCGCTGCGTTGGGCGGGCCGGCAGCAGGCATCGCCCTTGGTGGGGAGACACTCCCGAGCAGTGGCAGCATCATCTGCTACGACCTGCCCGATCCGGCGACCCTGGCGCGTCTGGTGGCCGTGGGCGATGTCCTCCTGCTGACGCCGCCGGGCACCGAGGCCTACCTGCAGCGCATCGCGACGCCGCGGCGTCCGCTGCCCACGACCGGTGCCGTTGCCACGCTGCTGCGCCGCGACGCCGCGACGCGTCAGCGCATTGCCAGCGCCGTCCAACAACGCGACCTCGACGCCGCGCTCTACCTGCTGGCGCCGCTGTTCGAGCAGCACGAGCCCCAACGGGTCGCGGCGGCGCTGCACCTCCTCTGGCAGGAGGCGCAGACACCCGCTGCTGCGCCGGTCACAACGGCACCACCGGTGATGCCGGAGACGGCCACACCGGTCGGCGGTATCCGCACGGCGCGGGTCTGGGTCGGCGCCGGCAAGAAGGATCAGGCCACCGTGGCCGACCTGGTCGCCATTCTGGTGCGTGAAGTGGGGCTCGAGCGGAGTGTGATCGGCCGGATCGACCTGCGGGAGACCTTCTCGCTGGTTGAGGTCCCGGCCGACCAGGCCGCCGCGATTGCCCAGCGGCTGACCGGCATCACCCTGCGTCGGCGCAAGCTTTCCGCCCGCGTCGACGGCGGCCCGAGCGATGGGCCGCCCCGCACGCCGCGGACCGGTGGCACCGATCGGCCTCGGCGGGCGCCGCCGAGGGGGCGGGAGTAGCGGCAGAGCACTGCCCCGCGACTATTCGTGGCCTCGGATAGGGGAGTGCCCCAGACATCCCACCAAGAGCATACCCAGGTTATACTCTGGTATGAAGACGGCGATCTCCCTTCCCGACGCGCTGTTCAAGTCCGGCGACACCCTGGCGAGGCGCCTCGGCGTCAGCCGGAGTGAACTGTATGCGCGCGCGCTGGCCGAGTTTGTGGCCAAGCACAAAGCCGAGCTGGTCACCCAGCGCCTGAACGCGGTCTATGCGGCGGAGTCCTCCCGCCTCGATGCAGCGGCGGTGATCGCTCAGGCCAAAGCACTCCCGACGGAGTCCTGGTAGCGGGGAGATGGTCATTGGCCGAGGGGACATCTGGTGGGCAGACCTGCCGACCCCGGTGGGTTCCGCTCCCGGGGATCGGCGCCCCGTCCTGGTCATGCAGAGCGACACATTCAACCGAAGCCGTCTCGCCACGGTGACCGTCATCGCGCTGACCAGCAACATCCGCCTGGTCGATGCACCCGGCAACGTGCTGATTCCCGCCGCCGCGTCAGGCCTCCCGCGGGACTCCGTGGCCAATGTGACACAGGTGCTGACCGTGAACCGCGACCTCTTGACGAGTCGTGTGCGCACCCTCCCCGCCCCACTGGTGAAGCAGGTCAGTGAAGGGCTCCGATTCGCGCTGGACCTCTAGATCCACTGCGGGAGGTCGGACCGAACCCGCGCCGATCGGCCCCGGCGGACGCCGCCGAGAGGGCGGGAGTAGCGGCGGACCACTGCCCTGCGACTACTCGTGGCCTCGGATGCGGGAGGCTGCGAGGGTGTCCGGGTAGGAGCGCGAGTGGAAATGTCGGGCTCCAAAGCATGGTTGCGGCAGGGGATACTGAGTGCCACTGCTGAGCCAGTCGCCCCAATTCGGTGTCCACCGCCCAATCTCGACCCCGTTCGAGGCGCTCACCGAATCCGCGCCCCGCGTGATCGTCAGATGCAGACAATAACTGCCCTGCGGCAGCTTGTCCGGCACCAGCTCCCGCGCCCATCGCGTCAGCGGTCCGCTGGCCACATTGTCCGTGGCCACGGTGAGCAGCGGCGTGGTCAGATTCGGCCCCTGCATCGGAAAAATCCGCAGTGTGCTCCGGTAGTCTTCCCCGTCCCGCAAGCCACTGACGATGGCCGCCAGGGACACCGTCTCTCCCTCACGCCACTCCGCCACCGGGTTGAGCCCGATCTGCGCTCCACCCACCGGCCACGGCAGCCCCCGCACCGGTACTCCCGTCATCAGGCTGCTCACGTGCAGGCCGCGTCCGGGCTCCGGCACTTCGACTGGCGGCAATGTGCCCGCAAACCCACCGCCATCCGGATGCGTCACCACCCAGGTGAGTCCGTAGGTGCCGGGCGGCAGTGAGATCGCCGTCGCCAATTGCAGCCAGGAATGATCCAGCTCCGGTGGCAGCGTGGCCCGTGGCAGCGCGAAACGGCGCAGGGTGTCCACCACGAGCCGCATGCCATCTCCCGCCCGCACGGCGATCAGTTGCACCTGCAGCGTCACCTGCTCGCGGCCATCAGCCAGGGTATCGGTGGGCCGCAGTGTCTGTCGGTACACCGCCAGCGGCACCACCACCGACGCCCCCGTAGCCGTGTCCAGCCGATAGAACCGTGACCGCATGACCAGCGGCCGCGTCATGGGCGGTACCCGCAGCCGCTCGGCGGCCACCCGCGCCATCGTGACGCGGTCGAAGGGCGCCACCGATGGCGACGCAAGCAACCGATCGTCCCGAGTGAGGTGGGCGTACAGGTTCCGCAGTGCTGCCTGCGTGACCCATGAAGTATCCGTCGTGGCGGTGATCAGCCACGTTGTCCCGGATTCCATATGCCCCAGGTGCAACAGAGCGCGGGCGCGGGCCAAGGCCAGCAGACCCGGCGGCAGCCCACCCACCTGCGCCGCCCGATCCAGCAGCACCAGCGCCGAATCGGGCCGGTGCTCTACCTGGTGGGCGGCCCAGGCCAGGCCGTACCACAGGTGGGCAACATCAGACGCCTCTTGCACCTGGTCATGCAGCCGCCGCACCCCGTTCTGGATATCACCCGCCGTCCAGAGAGATGGGTTGCCGAACGTTTCCGTGATACCGAGGGGACCGCCGGGAGGCCGGTCGCGCAGGCTGACCCCCTCCGGCAATGGATCAACACCCTCGATCGAACCGCTCGCCCGCCCGTCCGGCACCAATTGCCATCCGCCAACCCGGCTCCGGATCAGCCCCTGACAGAGGCGGTCGGTGAGTCGATCGTGCCCCGTACAGGCGCGGGCCAACATGGTGATCTGGTAGGACGACTCGCCCGACTGACTCAGCCGGACCAGCACTGTATCCAGGAAGGTAGTGTTGACGCGCTGAGCGGAGAGGGGTGCGGCCAAGGAACCGCCCAGGACCAGAAGCCCCAGGCAGTATCGGACGCGCCCGCTGTTCCCGCTCACCCGCTACCAGTCCATGTCGCAGGGATAGGATACGCCGTGCAAGGAGGGACCCCAGAATGGAATCCAGAACTGCTCGGCGAAAACGGAGTCGGCCATCCTCCGGACCCAAGTACCGGAAGAGTCCTCCCACCTGTGAAAGAAGTGCCGATACTCCACTCCCTCGTTCAGGATTGAGTCAACCACCGCGCCAATGTCGCCGTAGTAGCCGATCCCGTCTTCGTGTTCCTCCAGGGCGAGGACCCGCCCCTCGCTCCACGAGGGCTGCGTGGCGGTCGGCCACCACTGGCCGTACTCCTGGTAGACCATCGGCCAGCAGCCGTTATTCGGTGGCGGAAGCTCGAAGGACGCCTCCCGGGCCACGTCCACCGTGACGGCGGACGGTCCTGGCGTGGCGCAGGCCGCCACGGCGCCAACAGCGAGCCACTGCAGGAACAGCAGCGTACGGGATGTCGGCATGGACAACTCCTCGCGTTGTGGTTGAAAGGGGAGCACAGGCACCCACCGCAATAGTACAAAGCCCATCGGCAGGACACAACGTTGCTCAGGCACCCGCACCGACCGGCCCCGACGGACGCCGCCGAGCGGGCGGGAGTAGCGGCAGACCACTGCCCTGCGACTACTCGTGGCCTCGGATGCGGGAGCGGCCCAAAGTGTCCGGACGAGAAGGGACTCGAAACTGACTGGCGCCGAAACACGACTGCGACAGCGGGGCCAGCGTACCACTGTAGAGCCAATTGCTCCAGCGCCTCGTCCATCGCCCGACCTCGATCGCATCAGAGGTGCTCACCGAATCGGCACCCCGCGTGATCGTCAGATGCAGACAATAACTGCCCTGCGGCAGCTTGTCCGGCACCAGCTCCCGCGCCCATCGCGTCAGCGGTCCGCTGGCCACATTGTCCGTGGCCACGGTGAGCAGCGGCGTGGTCAGATTCGGCCCCTGCATGGGGAAAATCCGCAGTGTGCTCCGGTAGTCTTCCCCATCCTCCAGTCCGCTGACGATGGCCGCCAGCGACACCGGTTCCCCTTCCTGCCACTCCGCCATGGGATTGAGCCCGATCTGCGCTCCACCCACCGGCCACGGCAGCCCGCGCACTGGCACTCCTGCGATCAGACTGCCTACCTGCAGGCCGCGCCCCGGTTCCGGCACTTCGACTGGCGGCAGGGTCCCGGCGAACCCACCGCCATCCGGATGCGTCACCACCCACGTCAGCCCGTAGGTGCCCGGCGGCAACGCCATGGCCGTCCCGAATTGGAGCCAGGAGTAGTCCAGTTCCGGCGGCAGTGTGGCCCGGGGCAGCGCGAATCGGCGCAGGGTATCCACGACGAACCGCATGCCATCTCCCGCCCGCACGGCGATCAGTTGCACCCGCAGCGTCACCTGCTCGCGGCCATCAGCCAGCATATCGGGGGGCCGCAGCGTCTGTCGGTACACCGCCATCGGTACCACCACCGTGGCACCGTTCGCGGTGTCCAAGCGATAGGACCGCCACTGAACGATCAGGGGGCGCGAAATCGGTGGCACCCGCAGCCGCTCCGCCGCCACCCGCGCCATCGTGACGCGGTCGAAGGGCGCCACCGAAGGCGATGCGCGCAGTCGGGTATCCCGGGTGATGAAGAGATACAGATTCCGCAGCACACCCTGCGTGACCCAGGCGGTATCCGTCGTGGCGGTGATCAGCCACGACGTCCCGGACTCGATCTGCCCCAGATGCAGCAGCGCTCGCGCGCGCGCCAGTGCCAGCAGGCCCGGCGGCAGGCCACCCACCTGGGCCGCCCGATCCAGCAGCACCAGTGCCGAGTCGGGCCGATGGTCCACCTGGTGGGCCGCCCACGCCAGGCCGTACCACAGGTGGGCAATATCAGACGCCTCTCCCACCTGATCCTGCAGTCGCCGCACACCGTTGCGGATGTCGCTGGCCGCCCAGGGAAGCGGGTTACCGAAGGACTCCCACATGCCTGTAGGTCTACGAGGCGGCCCGTCCGGTAGACTTGCCCCATCCAGCATCGAGTCGATCCCGAAGATGGATCCGCTTTCCCGTCCGTCCGGCACCAGTTGCCACATGCCGACCCGGCTCCGGACCAGCCCCTGACAGAGGCGATCGGTGAGCCGCTCGTGCCCCGTACAGGCACGAGCCAGGGACGTGATCCCGTCAGAAATCTCGGCATTAAAGCTCAGCCGGACCAGCACGGTGTCGAGGAAGGCGGTGTTGACGCGCTGAGCGGAGAGGGGTGCGGACAGGACATTTGGTCCAGGCGTGGCGCAGGCAGCCACGACACCAATGGCGAGCCAGAGCAGGAGCGTCCGGACCTTCAGCATGGCTCAGCTCCTCGGATTGAGTGTGACAGGCCGGGCCAAGTGCCCACCGCAACGGTAACCAGCGCGTGGGCAACAGACAACGTCACCCAGCACCCGCGCGGACCAGCCCCGATGCACCGAGGCAACCCGCTCCGCCGCCGCGTAGCCCCGCCCGCGCCATGCGCCTACTTTTGAGGGAACCCGATCGGCGCAGGCGCGCCCCGCGGCACCGGGGGCCGGAAACGTCGACGGGCCGCCCAGCGGGGCGGCCCGTAGTCCAACGTCATGCGGACAGGAACTTACTTGCCCTTGTTGACCAGGTCCTTGAGACCCTTGCCCGGGCGGAACGCCGGCACCTTCGACGCCTTGATCTTGATCGTCT
>CAYQXR010000017.1:0-42837 GCA_964421625.1 uncultured Gemmatimonadaceae bacterium
GGAGTAACAGCACCATGGCCAGTATCCAGACCAACGTTGCGGCGAACAATGCGCTCCGCAACCTCACCACCACCGGCATCGGCCTCGACCGGCAGATCGCCAAGCTCTCCTCCGGCTTCCGGATCAACCGCAGCGGCGACGACGCCGCCGGCATGGCGATCGCCAACAAGCTCCGCGCCGAGGCCCGCTCGCTGCAGCAGGCCCAGCGCAACGCCGCTCAGGCCAACGCCATGCTCCAGATCGCCGACGGCGCCATCGGCACCGTGTCCAGCATCCTCGACCGGATGAAGGAACTGGCCTCGCAGGCCAACTCCGACAACGTCGGTGTCGCCCCCAACTCCCAGCATACCAAGCTCGACGCCGAGTTCCAGCAGCTCCTCGAAGAGATCGACCGTATCGCTAACACCACCAAGTACCAGGGTACGGCGCTCGTCGACGGCACCACGCCTACCCTCAGCTTCATGGTGAGTTCCAGCGGTGCCTATGCAGGAGACGACCTCGTGGAAGTTGACGGGATTGACCTCACCACCACGGGCCTCGGATTCACCTTCGGAACCGATGACATCCTCGACTCCACCAACGCACGGCTCGTACTCGACAAGATCGACGCCGCGATCGACCTGGCCAACGAGGCCATCGGTACCGTCGGTGCGGCGCAGTCCCGAATCGAGTTCGCCTCGGCGAACGTCGCCACCATCACGCAGAACGTGCTCGCCGCCGAGTCGACGATCCGTGACGCCGACATGGCGGCCGAGACCACCGCGTTCACCAAGTTCCAGATCCTCCAGCAGGCCGGTATCGCCATGCTGGCGCAGGCGAATTCGTCGGCGCAGAGCGTTCTCTCGCTCCTCCGCTGATTGATGGACCCGTCGGGACGGAGGCTTCGGCCTCCGCCCCGACACCCCCTGACCCGGACCCGACATGACCACCCCGCTCTCCTCGATCTCCGGCCTGATGTCCGGCTTCAACTACGCCGATCTGGTCGACGCGATCATCGCGCAGGCACGGATGCCCGCCGCGCGAATGGAAGCCGAGCGGGCCGCCCTGGAGAGCAAGGCCACCGCCATTGGTGTGTATCGCGGTCATCTCGAGACCCTGCGCACCGCCGCCACCGCCCTCAGCAACGGCACGGCGTTCGACGCCATTTCGGCCACCACCAGTGTGTTCAGCGGCAGTCGGGCGCTGGCCACCGCCAGCGCCACGCCGGGCGCTGCCGCCGGGTCCTTCCTGCTCGAAGTGCAGCAGATGGCCAAGGCCGAGAAGCTGACCACCACCGCCCAGGACGCGACCACGCCCCTCGGCCAGACCGGCAGCTTCACCATCAACGGCCGCATCGTCACGCTGACGGCCAGCGACACGCTGAGCACCCTGCGCGACCGGATCAACGCGGCCAACACCGGCGCTACCCCATCGGGCGTGACCGCCTCCATCCTGACCGTGGCCCCTGGTGATCAGCGACTGATCCTGACCAGCAGCGCAACCGGCGCGGCGGGCATGACACTGGCCGACACCGATGGAACCATCCTCCAGGATCTCGGCCTGCTCGATGCCGGCGGGGCCAAGCTGGCCAGTGCCACCATCGTGGCCGGCAGCGACGCCCTGTTCACCATCGACGGCTTCGCGATGACCCGCAGCAGCAACCAGATCACCGATGTGATCGACGGGGTTTCGCTGACCTTGACCGGCGAGGAAGCCGGCGCCGTCACCCGCATCGATGTCGGCCGCTACGCCGAGGCTGCCCAGGGCGCCATGCAGCGGTTCGTCGATGCCTACAACGGCCTGGTCGACTTCCTGAAGCAGCAGGGTACCGTCGGCGCGACCCGTCCGCCGCTGTACGGCGAATCGATGCTCCGCGCCACCCGCTCGGCCCTGCCACAACTCCTGCTGCAGACCGTCGGCGGTGCTGCGGCAGACCTGGCCACGGTGGCTTCGGCTGGTGTGTCCCTGACGCGTGATGGGCGCCTGACCTTCGACAGCGCGACCTTCACCACAGCGTTCAACACCCGCTACGACGATCTCCGCTCGCTGTTCTCGGAGCAGCGGTCGGCCACCGGTGCCGGTCTCACCTTCGTCTCGTCGGGCGCACACGCCACCAGCGGGACGCATCAAGTCGAGATCACGGCCGTCGCGACCCGCGCGTCGATCCTGTCCACCGGGTTCTCCGGTGTGTACGACGACGGCGGCACCGCCGACCTGGTGACCATCACCGACACCCTGACCGGGCGCAGCGCCACGGTCACGCTGGTCACCGGCATGGACAGCCAGGCGATTGAACAGGCGATCCAGAGCGCCTTCCAGGCGGATGGGGTCAACCTGACGGTCAGCCGGGACGGCGACGACATCCGCCTGTCCCACGGCGCGTACGGCAGCAGTGCCGGGATCAGCGTCACGGTGCAGGGCACCGGCGATGGCGCGAACGAACTCTGGGCCACCGATCAATCCGCGACCGGCACCGATGTCAGCGGCACCATTGGTGGTGCCCTGGCGACCGGCTCCGGCCAGACCCTGGTGGGCTCCTCCGGTGCCGTGGCGGGCCTCACGGTCAGCTACACCGGGGACACCACCGGTGCCGTCGGTACCATCACCCTCGGCGTGGGCGCCGGTTCCCGCGTGGTCCGACTGCTCGACGACTACCTCCAGTCCGGCAACGGCCTGGTGGCCGAGAAGCTCGCCGGGATGGACCGCCGGGTCGATGCACTCACCAACCGGATCACCGCGCTCGACGCCAGACTGGAGCAGCGCCGGGCCGTGCTGCTGCAGACCTTCTTCCAGATGGAGTCGTCGATCGCGCGTCTGCGCCAGCAATCGTCGTCCCTGACCCGATTCTCCACCACCTCTTCCGCCTCCTGATCGGACACTCCTGATGAGCTACGGTTCCCCCAGCCGCTACCGTGAGATGGAAGTGATGGCGCTGTCACCGGCCCGCCGTGTGGTCCTGCTGTATGCCCAGTTGCAGGCCAGTCTGACGCAGGCGCGCACGCATCTCGCCGCTGGTGAGATCGAAGCACGCACGGAGGCACTGCTGCGGGCGGAGAGCTTCGTCTACGAGCTGGCAGCATCGCTGGATCGGACCCAGGGCGGCGACCTCGCCGAGCGGCTGGCCTCGCTCTACAGTTGGATGCTTACGCAGCTCACCGCCCTGCATGGCAGGCCGGATCTGGCCGCTCTCGAGGCACTGCGGCACACCGTGGCCGAACTGCACGAGGCGTGGGATGGCGCGGCCCGGCAACTGGAGAGCGCCGAACCGGCGCTGCGCGTCGCGTCATGACCGTGTCGCGGGACGAGGCCGCTGAGGCGGAACGCCTGCTTGCTGCACAGCTCGACGATCTGGTCCGGTATCGGCAGATCCTCGAAGCGCAGCGGGCGGTGCTCCGGCTGAAGGATGCCGGGCTCCTCGATGCCTTCTCCCGCGAAGCCGACGACCTGGTGGCTGGTATTTCTGCCCGCGATGTGCGGCTGATGGCCGTCCGCGATGCCGCCGCCCAGCTCGACCGGCCCGATCACCGGGCCATGCGGAACCGGGTGGAGTCGGAGCGGCTCGCCGCCGACCAGTCGGCCCGCCTGCTGGCCGACCAGATCACCGTGGATACCGGCCACATTGCGCGGGCCATCGTCGAGACCTCTCAGGAGCTTGACGGCCTGCTCCACGGATACAATCGCCACCCGGGTCAGGGACCGCTGGACCCGGTCTTCGAGCGCCGCGGCTGAGCGGCTCAGGAATCCGCGCAGTCAGCCGATAATCTGATAGCGCCGGGAGAGTACCCCCGCGCTTGGGAAGCTGTACCCGTACCTGAGGAGGCAGACATGGCTATCGATCCACTGGGACGCTCCCCTTCCCCTCGTCCGGACCCGTTGCGCCCCGACCAGACCCGTGGTGACGCCTCGGCGTCGGCCCAGGCTGGCGCGGATTCCGTCCTCGCGGCTGACACCCTCGCCCTCTCGCCCGAGGCGCTGGAGGCCTCCCGCGAGCCGATTCCGTCCGGCGAGCTGAGCCCAGAGCGGCTGGCGACCATCCGGCAGCGGCTGGCCAGCGGTGCCTACGACGCGCCCGACGTGCTGAACCAGGTCAGTGCGCATGTCGCCCGCGAGATCGAGCTGCCGGTTGCCTGGGGAGGGCTGGGCTGACCCCCATCCCACCCCGATGAAATGCCTGCTTGTGGCGCCCTCCCTGACCCTCCGGCGCATCCTGACCCACGCGCTGGAGGGGCGTGACGACCTCGAAATCAGTTCCGCTCCCGACGCCGACTCGGCCCTCCAGCAGGCTGCGTCCGGCGTCGACCTGGTGCTGTCCGAGTGGGCGCTCCCGGGTCAGTCCGGCCTTGAGCTGGCCAGCGCGCTGCGGGAACTCCCTGCCGCCGCCCAGGCCAGGATCGTTCTGGTGACCAACCGGAACCATCGCGAGGATGTCGAGCGGGCGGTGGCCTGCGGCGTCAACGGCTATGTGGTGCGGCCGTTCACCGCCGCCGGGCTCAAGGCCCGACTGCACCACCACCTGCCGCCGCCCGCCTAGTCCGCCACCGAGACAACCGGCCGACAACGCGACGGCCTCCACCGGAAGCATTCCCGTGGAGGCCGTTCTGTGTGCAGGGGGAGGCGGCTACAGCCGGATCGCCAACCCGTCCTGGAGGGTGTTCCGGTAGGCGCGCCAGGCGGGAATCAGGCCGACCAGCAGGCCGGCAACGATGACCCCACCCAGATACAGCCATTCCACCTGCTGCGGCGCCGTGATCGGGATGAAGATCCCGAAGTGCCGCTCAATCATCCCGCTGGCCACAAACAGGAAGCCGTAGATCGCTGCCAGGCCGGTCGCCGCCCCCAGCAAGGCGAGCAGACCCGACTCGAACACCAGCAGGGCGGCAATCCGCCCGGGGCCCGCGCCCAGCGAACGGAGAATGGCCATCTCGCGCCGGCGCTCCTGGAGGGTGCTGTAGAGCGCGACCAGCATGCCCATCAGCCCCACGATCACCACCGCCAGCGTAATGATTCTGGCGCCATCCTCGGCGTACCCGATGGTATGCCAGAGTTCGGTCAGCGACATGGCCGGCACGATGGCGGTCAGCGGCTCGGCGAAATCGGTGTTCATCTCGCGCTGCAGCCGGAAGGCATCGCCCCGGTTCTTGGTGCCCACCAGGAAGGCCGTGATCTGGTCGACCTCGTGATCCCCGTCGGCGCCGTGGGCGTGGCCGTCCCCCTCGTGCTGATGACCGTCCGTGCCGTGGGCATGGTCGTCACCATCGTGCTGATGCCCGTCCGTGCCGTGGGCATGGTCGTGATCGTCGTGCTGGCCCTGATCGCCCGTCACCGGGCCATCGCGCGCCAACCCGGCGGCCGTGCCACCCGTCGTGGCAGCACCAGCCGTCGTGCGCGGCACGGGTGCCGCAGCCTTCGGCATCCCCGCGTGCATCGCCTCGATGCCCTGCAGCGTCACGTACACGGAGCGATCGATGGGGGTGCTGGTCTGGTTCAGAATGCCGACCAGCACGAAGGGGTGCTCATCGTGGTCGGAGATGCCCACCGCAGCAGCCGACCCGAGCCCGTGCGTCACCGCAAGCGATGCCCCGATCGAGAGCTTGAGCGCCTTGGCCACCTCGCTCCCCACGACCACGTCGCGATCGGTCTCGGGCAGCTTGCCTTCGGCCACCGTGACCGTCCCGTCGTTCCGGTAGCGGTAGTGCTCGAAGAAGGCGGCCGTGGTCCCGACCACACGGAAGCCGCGGTAGGAATCGCCCAGCGAGATCGGGATGGTCCACTTGACGGCGCCGTGCCCGGCCCAGCGTTCGTAGGTCTCCCAGGAGACACTGCCGTTGGGGAAGCCGATGCCGAAGATGGACGAGAGCAGCAGTTGCTGGGTACCACCGCGCGCCCCGACGATCAGATCGGTGCCGCGGATGGTGCCGGCGAACGAATCGCGGATGCCGCGACGGACAGTCTCGACCCCCACCAGCAGCGCCACCGAGAGCGCGATGGAGGCGATGGTCAGCAGCGTGGTCAGGCGGCGGTTGACCAGGGAACGCAGCGCAAGCTGGATGGTCAGCATCAGGCGCTCCCGATCCGGTTCAGGGAACCGAGCGCCAGCACCCGGTCAAAGCGCTGTCCCAGCGAGAGATCGTGCGACACGAAGAGCAGCGTCGCCCCGGCCGCCTGGCACTGGGCGAAGAGCAGTTCGAGGAAGCGGTCCCGCAGGTCGGTGTCGAGCGCCGAGGTGGGTTCGTCGGCAATCACCAGCTTGGGCGATCCGATCAGCGCACGCGCCGCGGCGACGCGCTGCTGCTGCCCTACACTGAGATCGGTCACCGCGCGTTCGACGTAGGCGCCCAATTCCAGCGCCTCGGCGAGACGCCGGGCTTCGGCGTCCAGGCTGCCCTCGATGCGCGCGGCCCGCCCCCGGTGGAGGCGGGCGGGCAGGGCAATGTTGTCGACGACCGACAACCAGGGAATCAGATTGAACAGTTGGAACAGGTAGCCGAGGTTGACGCCGCGGAAGGCGTCACGGGCACCGGGGCGCAGCGTGGCCAGGTTCTGACCGAACACGGACACCGTGCCGGAGGTCGGCACCAACACCCCGGCGATCAGCCCGAGCAGCGTGGTCTTCCCCGTCCCGCTGGGACCATGCAGGAAGACCCGTTCGCCCGCATGGACCGTGAGCGCCTCGATATCGAGTACCGGGGCACCGGAGCGGTAGGCGAAGCGGAGCTGCTCGACCGCGATCGCCGGGGCTGCGTCGCTCAAAACGTCTTGGGCGGCACGTAGGGCTTGCTCTCCAGCCCAACCATCTCGTAGGACGAGGCGCCGTAGACGGACTCGACGTTGCGGATGTGCAGCGTGCCCTCGAACATCACCGGATCCCACCAGCCGATCTTCACCGTCTTGCGGTCCTTCATCTTGACGTAGACCATCTGGTTGGCCGGCGGCGGCGGCGTATGGACGCAGGCGCCAACCCAGGGGACCAGCAGGAACTCGTCGGCTTCCTGCATGTCGTCTTCGAGCGGCACGATGAAGGACGCGATCTTGACGCGCTTGCCGTTGAGAGACGACAGCTTGGCCGGGGCCTTGCCCGTGTCGAGGTCGAGTTCGTTCAGCATCTTCCAGTCGACCAGCACGGCCGTGTCAGCCGCGGCCCGCATCGGAAGGACCGGCGCCGCGGTTGGACGCGTGAGCAGGTTGTGCCGCAACGTCGTCCAGTCCAGCGTCGTCGCCGAGGCCGGGGAGACAAGAATCAGACCGAGCACCGTTGTGCCGAGCCATGGGGACCTGCGCATGCGACCTCCACCCGAAAAAGTCCATCCAGCCGCCGCGGAAAGGCGGACGGCAGTAGATTATGGTACGCAGACGAGGCGTGCGGGGCAATGGCTGCGCGCACCAGCCTCCATCTGAGATCCACCTCGTTTCAGGAGTGAACCCCCGCATGACCAAACGAATTCTCGGAATCGGCCTTGCCCTCGCGATTGCCGGCTGCGGTGGGAGCAGTGCCCCATCGACTGCCCCGACCCCGACGGCAACTCCCCCTGCGAATCCCCCGGCCGGTGCCGTTGCGGCAGCCGGTGGCGGGGTGGCCGCTGCCCCAGGTGCCCCGACCGGTCGGGGCGGTGTCGGCCGCGGCGGCGCTGGCGCCGGTGCTGGCGGACGTGGTGGTGTCGGTGGCCGCGGTGCCGCTGGTGCTGGCGGTGCGCCCGGCGCCCTGCCCGCCACCATGCCGGCCCATGTCCGGACCACGCCGCCCACCGACCCCATCATCCTCCGCATGAACGAGGAAGGCCTCGGGGCCGGCTCCCAGGCGGCCCGCCTGAGCCAGGTGCTGCTCGACTCGATCGGCCCGCGCCTGGTGAACTCGGACCTGTTCAACAAGGCGCAGGACTGGGTCATCGGCCAGTACGCCTCCTGGGGCATCTCGGCCAAGAAGGAGCCCTACGGCACCTGGAACTCCTGGAAGCGCGGCGTCACGCACGTCGACCTGGTGTTCCCCCGCGTCCGCACCCTCGAAGCCCAGATGCTGGGCTGGAGCCCCGGCACCGGCGGCCAGACCATCGAAGCCGACGTGGTGCTCTTCCCCGACGTGAAGACCCCGGAAGAGTTCGCCCGGGTGGCGCCGTCGCTGCGCGGCAAGATCATCCTGATGAGCCCCGAGAACCCGTCCTGCCGGACCTCGGACCAGTGGAACCAGTTCGGCCAGCCGGAGGCGGCGGCGCAGATTTCCCAGCTCCGCAGCGCCAACCAGGCTGCCTGGTCCACGCGCCTGGCCAACGGCGGCAATCAGTACTCCATGCCGAAGGAAGTCGGCGCGGCGGCCGTGATCTTCAGCGCCTGGTCCCAGTACCCCGGCGTCAACAAGATCTTCGGCCGCTGGACCCAGCAGGTGCCGACCATCGACGCCTCCTGCGAGGACTACGGTCTGCTGTACCGGCTCGCGGCCAACAACCAGTCGCCCAAGGTGCGGATCCATGCCGACGCCGAGTTCCTGGGTGAGCTGCCGGTCTCGAACGTGATCGCGACCATCCCGGGCTCCGAGAAGCCCAACGAGTACATCGTCTTCTCGGCCCACTTCGATTCGTGGGACGGTTCCTCCGGCGCCACCGACAACGGCACCGGCACCATCACCATGCTCGAAGCTGCCCGGATCCTCAAGAAGGTCTATCCCAACCCGAAGCGGACCATCGTCATCGGGCATTGGGGCGGCGAGGAACAGGGCCTCAACGGCTCGCGCGCCTGGGTCGAGGACCATCCTGAAATTATCGCCGGCATGCGCGCCGGCTGGAACCAGGACAACGGCACCGGCCGGGTCCGGTCCATCGGCCCCGGGCCGTTCCCGACCGCCCAGGCGGCCATCGAGGGCTATCTGAGCCAGATGCCCTCCGAGATCACCCGGTGGATCAACGTGGGTGGCGCGGGACCAGCCGGCAGCGGCGGCAGCGACCACTCCTCGTTCCAGTGTGCGGGTGGCCCGGTCCACAGCCTCGGGGCGCTGGCCTGGGACTACTCCAACCTGACCTGGCACACCAACCGCGACACCTACGACAAGGTCGTGATGGCGGACCTCCAGAACAACGCCACGCTGGTCGCGATGCTGACCTACCTGGCGGACCAGAACCCTGATTCGTCGCCGCTCCAGAAGCTCCAGCTTCCGGCGACCTGCGCCAAGGCGGTCCGGGCCACGCCACCGCGCTGAGCCCACTGCTGGAACGACCACGGCCCGCCGCGCTTGCTTGCGCGGCGGGCCGTGTGTCGTTGGGGCGGGGATCAGTCTTCGTCGTCGTCGAACGAGAAGTCCCGGTCGTAGTCTTCCTCGTCCTCTTCCTCGTAGTCCTCGTCCTCTTCCGAGCCCTCTTCGTCGTCGTCGTCCTCGTCGTCGTCGAAGTCGAACCGGCCATCCTCGAAGTCCTCTTCGTCGTCGTCGAACCGCCGACGCAGCACGAGTTTGTCCTCAAGCGTCGCGATGGACGCCTCCCAGGTCGTCATGATCGCCTCCAAAGGTCCAGTCTGAGGGTGAAGCTGAATGAATGCCGATCCATCGTCAAGAGGGGTTGCCCCGGTTGGCGGCCCGCTGGGCCTTCTTCCGGTCCACGGCCTGGAGCACCCGCTTGCGCAGACGGATGGTGGCCGGGGTGACCTCGATCAGTTCGTCTTCCTCGATGTACTCGAGGGCGTACTCCAGAGAAATCTCGCGGGCCGGTTCGAGCGTGATGTTCTCGTCCGAAGCCGTGGTCCGCATGTTGGTGAGCTTCTTTTCCTTGCCGACGTTCACGTCCATGTCGCCGGGCCGGGAGTTCTCGCCCACGATCATCCCTTCGTAGACCTGATCGCCGGGGGTGACGAACATCTGGGCCCGGTCCTGCAGATTGCCCAGTGCGAAGGCCACCACGGGCGCCTCGCGGTCGGCCACCAGCACGCCGCGCTTGCGGCCGCTCAGCGGACCGGCCCAGGGACCGTACTCGACAAAGCGGTGGTTCATCATGCCGGTGCCGCGGGTATCGGTCAGGAACTCCGACCGGTAGCCGAACAGACCGCGCGAGGGAATCCGGAAGGTGAGCCGCACCATGCCCTGGCCCGGGTTGCGCATCTCGGTCATCTCGGTGCGCCGCGGGCCGAGCTTCTCCATGACGACGCCCATGTACTCCTCGGGCACGTCGATGGTCAGTTCCTCGTAGGGCTCCTGCCGCTCGCCGTTCTCGCTGGTGCGCAGAATCACCCGCGGCCGCGAGACCTGGAACTCGTAGCCCTCGCGGCGCATGGTCTCCATCAGGATGCCCAGATGGAGTTCCCCGCGCCCCGAGACCGCGTGGGTATCGGGGGAGTCGGTGGCCTCGACCCGCAGCGCCACGTTGCGTTCCAGCTCCTTGTACAGCCGGTCCCGCAGTTGGCGCGAGGTGACGAACTTGCCTTCCCGACCGGCGAAGGGCGAGTTGTTGACGATGAAGTCGACCGAGATGGTCGGCTCTTCGACGGCAATGCCGGCGAGCCGCATCGGGTGATCGACCGCCGTCATGGTCTTGCCGATGTCCAGCCCCTCGAAGCCCGCGACCGCCACGATGTCACCGGCTTCGGCGCGGGGCACCTCGATGCGGTGCAGGCCGTCGAAGGTGAACAGCTTGGTCACCCGGTTCCGCTCGACGCCGGGTTCATCGGTCACCAGCCCCGGCGTGCCCAGCGGCAGGAGCGCCACCTGATCCCCGACGGCCAGGGTGCCCTCTTCGATCCGCCCGATGGCGATCCGCCCCAGGAAGGACGAAAAGTCCAGCGTCGAGATGAGCATCTGGAACGGGCGGCCGGGATCGCCGGTCGGGGCCGGGACGGTATCCAGAATGGTCTGGAACAGCGGCGTGAAGTCCGTCCCCGGCTCGTCCAGCTCGTGCGTGGCGGTGCCGGCCCGGCTCGACGTGTAGAGGAAGGGACAGTCGAGCTGCGCCTCGGTGGCATCGAGGTCCATGAACAGCGAGAGCACTTCGTCGTGCACCCGCATCGGCTCGGCGTCGGAGCGGTCGATCTTGTTGATCGCGACGATGGGCTGGAGACCCAGCGCCAGCGCCTTCCGCGTCACGAAGCGCGTCTGGGGCATCGGCCCCTCGGCCGCATCGACCAGAATCAGCACGCCGTCCACCATGCGCAGGATCCGCTCGACTTCGCCGCCGAAGTCGGCGTGGCCGGGCGTGTCGACGATGTTCAGCTTGACACCGCCCCAGGTGATGGCGGTGTTCTTGGCCAGGATGGTGATGCCCCGCTCCTTTTCGAGCGGGTTGGAGTCCATGACCCGTTCTTCGACCTGCTGATTGGCCCGGAAGGCCCCGGCCTGGCGGAGCATCTGGTCCACCAGGGTGGTCTTGCCATGGTCAACATGGGCGATAATGGCGATGTTGCGGATATCCACTCGGTACTGCCCTTTCAGCTCGGTCCGGTCTGCATGCGGCGGCATATATACCGCCCGACCCGGCGACCCGCAAGCGATCAGTGCCGATGCCCGTGTCCCGCGGGGTGGCCGTGACCACACTCGGTGGGTGATCCGGCCCGTTCCGCGACGTCGTCGTCGCAGTCAACACCCCGGCAATCGTCGTCCGTTTCGAGCTGGATCGTGACGTGATCGATGCCCTCCGCCAGCATGGCCGCCTCCAGCGCCCGCAACGTCACGGGGTGGGCCGCCAGCTCCGGCACGACGACATGGGCACTCATGGCCACCAGGCCACTGGTCACCGACCAGACGTGCAGATCGTGCACCCGGGTGACCCCCGGGACCGCTTGCAGGCGGCCCAGGACCCGCTCGGCCGGGATGGCCGCGGGCCCGTGATCGAGCAGGATGGTGGCGCTCTCCCGGACCAGCCGCCAGGCGCTGCGGACCAGGATCACCGACACCAGCATCGAGATCAGCGGGTCGAAGATGGTCCGTCCGGTCAGGTGGATCAGCACCGCGCCCACGATGGCGCCCACCGAGCCGAGCAGGTCGCCCAGGACGTGCAGGTAGGCGCCCCGACTGTTGAGGTCGTGGTGGTGATGGCCGTGCAGGACCTTGAGCGCCACCAGGTTGACCAGCAGGCCCACCAGGGCGACACCGCCCAGCAGCAGCGAATCGACGGGCTCCGGCGCCCGCATCCGCCCCAGGGCCTCGATGACGATCATCGCCGAGACCACCAGCAGGGCCAGCCCGTTGATCAGCGCCGCCAGAATCTCCCACCGGAGATTGCCGAACCGGCGCGCGGAGCCCTCCCGGCGCTGCGCCAGGCGGGCACCGATCAGGGCCAGGGTGAGGGCCGCGACATCCGTCACCATGTGCGAGGCATCGGCCAGCAGCGCCAGAGAATTGGCGAGCCAGCCCCCCACCACTTCGACGATCGCGAAACTGGCGGTCAGCCCCAGCACGAGGGTCAGGCGGCGGACCGCAATCCCCCTCCCCTCTCCCCCCGCACCGGCGGTCCCACTACTCTTCCCGTCTATGGTCGACCCCTCATCCGAACTGACTGCCTCCTCCGGCATCCTGACCGGGCTGGCCGCCGTGATGGCGCTGGTGCTTGCCAACGCCTTTTTTGTGGCCGCCGAGTTTGCCCTGGTGGGTGCCCGCCGGACCCGCCTGGAGGAGCTGGCCCAGTCGGGCGATGGCAAAGCTACCCGCGCCCTCACGGCCCTTCAATCCCTCGACCGCTACATCTCCGCGACCCAGTTGGGGATCACCCTGGCCTCCCTCGGACTGGGCTGGGTCGGCGAGCCGGCGCTGGCCTCGTTCTTCGAGGGGCTGTTTCACGGCCTCCCCGCTCCCCTCGGGGGCATCGCGGCGCATTCCATCGCGGTGGGGATCGCCTTCACCGTCATCTCGACGCTGCACATCATCCTGGGCGAGCTGGTCCCCAAGGCCCTGGCGCTGCTCTTCCCCGAGGACGTGTCCCGCTGGGTGACGCTCCCCCTCATGGGCTTCGCCTGGATCATGTACATCCCGATCACCGTGCTGAACGGCACCGCCAACCGGCTGCTGCGGATCTTCAAGATCAACCCGCCGGGGGAGCACGAGCGCCTGCACTCCCCCGAGGAGATCCGGATGCTGGTCGAGGAGTCGGGTGAAGGCGGCTCCCTGCGCGACGGCGATGCCAGGCTGCTGGAAGGGGTCTTCGAGTTCAGCGAGAAGACCGCCGAGGAGGTGATGACCCCGCGGACCGAAATTACCGCCCTCGAAGCGGATGACACGGTCGAAGCGGCCGCCGACATTCTGGCGGACACCGGACGGTCGCGCTATCCGGTCTACACCGACTCGCTGGACGAGATCGTCGGGGTGGTCCACGCCAAGGACATTCTCCGCGCGATCCGGCAGCGGCCCGGGTGCACCGTCCGCACCATCCTGCGTCAGCCGCTGTTCGTGCCGGGGACCCGCGAGGTCGAGGATGTCCTGGCCGACATGAAGCGGCTCAAGACCCATCTGGCGGTGGTCCTGGACGAGTACGGCGGCACGGCGGGGCTGGTGACCATGGAGGACCTGCTGGAGGAGATCGTCGGCGAGATCTACGACGAACACGATCTGGACAGCGAGACGCCGGAACGCCCTGGCGCTGACGGCACCGAGGTGCTGGATGGGGCCCTGCCAGTGACCGAGTTCAACGACCGGTTCGAGGAGACCCTCGACGAGACTGACTACACCACGCTGGGCGGCTACCTGTTCGGTCAGATCGGTCGCCTGCCGCGTGCCGGTGACCGGATCCAGACGGCCAGTCACCAACTGGAGGTGCTGACCATGGCGGGCCGCCGAGTGGCGCTGGTCCGGGTCAGCCCGATACCAGCACCCCCGGCACCGGGGTCAGCCGCCTGACTCTGGCTGCTCCGGTGGCGGGGCGAACTGATCCCGGGGAAGCTGCCGCACCTGCGGATTCGACGGCGGGAACAGATTGAACCGGAAGATGTGCCAGAAGGCAGCGACCCCGTCGCGCCAGCCGATCTTCTTGCCTTCCTCGTAGGTCCGCCCCGAATAGGAGATCGGCAGCTCCCAGATCCTGGCCTTGGCCTGAGCCAGGCGGGCGGTCAGCTCCGGCTCGAATCCGAAGCGGTCGGTGGTCAGGACCAGGCGCTTCATCAGCGAGGTATGGACGACCTTGTAGCAGGTCTCCATGTCGGTCAGGTTCAGATCGGTGAACATGTTGGACATCAGGGTGAGCACCCGATTGCCCACCGAGTGCCAGAAGTACAGCACCCGGTGCGGCCCCCCGAGAAACCGCGACCCGAACACGGCGTCGGCCTTGCCTGCGAGAATGGGTCCCAATAGCGTGGGGATTTCGGCCGGATCGTATTCGAGGTCGGCATCCTGCACCACGATGACGTCGCCCGTGGCCATGGCAATCCCGGTCCGGATGGCCGCGCCCTTGCCGCGGTTGACCGGATGGTGGCTGAGCTGATCGATCCGCCCCGCGGCCAGCAACCGGTCGAGAATCTCCCGACTACCGTCGCTGGAGCAGTCGTTGACGCAGATGATCTCCTGGTCGAGCGGCACCGACCGGACCCGGTCAATGAGTGATTCGAGGGTCCGGGCCTCGTTGTACACCGGGATCAGAATGGAGATTCGGAGGGTGATCGGTGTGCTCATGATTGTGGCCCTGTGGCATGGTGGAGCGCAACCGCGAGGCGCAGCGCGGCCTGGAAACTGGAGGGGTCCGCCAGCCCGCGGCCGGCAATATCCAGCGCCGTGCCGTGGTCGGGTGCGGTCCGGATGAAGGGGAGCCCGAGGGTCACGTTCACCCCCGCCCCGAAGGAGGCCACTTTGATCGCCGTCATGCCGACATCGTGGTAGGGGGCCAGGACCACATCGAACTCACCCCGCATGGCCCGCACGAACACGGTATCAGCCGGCAGCGGCCCGGCTGCGCCCAGCCGCTCGGCGGCAGGGGTCAGCACGCGGGCCTCTTCGTCGCCGAACAACCCCTGCTCGCCCGCGTGCGGGTTGAGCGCACAGAGCGCCAGACGCGGCTCAGCGATCCCAAACCGGCTCCGCAGGGCCTGGCGGACGACCTCACCCGTGCGGACCACCCGGTCGGTGGTCAACAGCAGGGGGACGTCCCGCAACGGCACATGCGTGGTCACCAGCACGACCCGGAGCCGGTCGGCGGCCAGCATCATGGCGACGTCGACGTCACCCGCCAGATGCGCGAGCCACTCGGTGTGCCCGGGCCAGGAATAGCCGGCCAGATGGAGCGCGTGCTTTTCGGCGGGTCCGGTGACGATGGCGTCGACGGTCCCGTCCAGCGCCAGTCGCGCAGCCCGTTCGACCGCCATCCCGGCGACCCGACCCGCCTCGCTGGCCCGACCGGTTCCCGGCGGGGCGGTCCAACTCCCGGTGGCGATGTGATGCGCGGCAGGCAGGGCCTGGATCTGTTCCCGGGCCCCCAGCAGGGTGATCTCGGCGTCGACGCCTGCCGCCAGGGCAGCCGCTACGATCTCCGGTCCGATCCCGCGCGGATCGCCGAGGGTGATGGCGAGACGTGCGGGACGGGTCACGGCATCCGGATATCGACGAATATCCGCCGCTGCAACTCCTTCACATGGGCTCCCACCCCGAGTTCCATGGCGAGCGCCGCACGCAACTGATCCTGGATCAATTCGTAGGGCGGCACTCCCGCAGGATACTGGCCGGTCACGCGGATGATGGCAAACTTCGAGGCCATCCCCGGCACGCCCTGCATGGCGGGCAGTTCGACCAGCGGTGCGATCCCTCCTGCAGGCACCGTCTTCAGCGCCGCGTACGCCGGCGGCAGCGTCTCGACGGGGCGGGCCGTCGTGCCGGGGACTTCGACGGGATCGTGGTAGAGAGCCTGCAGCGAATCGAAGGAGGCACCCGCTTGCAACACGCCCAGTAGACTGTCGGCCAGGCTACGGGCGCGGGCTGTTGCCTGGCTGTCGGAGGGCATCAGCAGGATGTGGTAGATCTGCGCGTCGTCGGAGGTCTTCCGACGCAACTGAATGATGTGATAGCCGTACATGGTGAGGACCGGATCGGAGATCTCGCCCGGCTTGAGCCGGAAGGCGGCCTCCTCGAACTCGCGGACGAACTTTCCGGCGCCCTGGCGGTGCCACCCCAGGTTGCCCCCGCCGGCCCGCGACTCCGCATCCATGGTAAACTGACGCGCCAGGGCGCTGAAGTCCGCTCCCCCGCGCAACACCTCGACCAGTGAGTCCGCCAGCCGTCGAGGGGCCACCAGCGAGGCCTCCGACGGCTTGGGGCCGATCACCAGTTGCCGGAAGGATATCGAGGGCTCCATGGGGGCCATCAACCCGGCTGCGACAGCCGCATCATAGGTGGCCCGGACCTCCCGCTCGGACGCTGGCAGCGGACGGATGGTCTTCTTCTCCTGCTGCTGCTGCACATAGGACTGGATGTAGGCCGTCTGCCGACGCTGCTCCAGCAGCTTCTGACGGTACTGGTCCATGTCGCGGTAGCCGAGCGCCTCGAGTTCCCGGCCCAGTTGCAGCAGGTCCGGGATGGATGCCCGGATCCGCCGGATCTCGGCATCGACCCCCCGGGTGAGTTCTTCCTCGGACACCTTGACCATGGTGTCCTGCAGGGCGGCCTGAAAGAGCAACTGTTCGCGAATCAGGGTGTCGAGCACCAGGCGGCGGTTCTTGGCGAGCTGGACCTCGGTCCAGCTCTCGCGCACGTCCTCGGTCACCCGGGGGAACAGCGCCTCGTCCACCATGGACTGGGTGATCACCCGCGAGCCAACCATGGCGGCCACGCGATCGACGGACGCCAGGCCCTGACCCATGACGGGAAACGCCGCACTCACGAGGAGTGCGGCGCAACCCAGCAGCGAACGGCGGCGGATCACTGGTTCCCGTCGTTGCCGCCGACCGGAGGACCTCCGGGCGCCGGCACGATGAGATCAGGATCACCCGTCGGCTGCATGCCATCCTGCAGCGGGGGGATCCCGCCGCCGTCGGCCGCGTTCTTCGCGATGGCCAGATTGACCGAATTCTGGAGCCCGTCCGCAAAGTAGGCGAAGGGGTACCGGCCCCGCAGCACGAAGGTCAACGCCCCCGGCGGAGCCTCCAGCATCACCTCGCGGTCCTGCACCCGCTGGAAGTACTCCATCACCTTGGCGGCCGCGGCTTCCTTCCGGGCGTTGCCGCTCAGAGCCGGGTCGATGCTGGTGAGCCCCATGTGCGCGGCCAGCGAGTCGACACCCGACTGGTAGGCGGCGTGAACATCCGCCCATTCCGCAGGCGTGTAGGTGATCCCGTTCTCGATCACGAACTCGGCCAGCATCTGATTGCGACCGACCTCGTTGAGGAGCTGAGCGAGCGCACTGTCCGGCATGGACCGCATCTGTTCGATCAGGTCCGCGCCACCCATCGGGTTGGAGGAGAGTGCGACGTCGAACCAGCGCAGGAACTCGACCATCGAGAGCTCGCCACCGGTGAAGGTGGCCAGCGCCGTCGACTTCTTCCGCGCACCCGCCAGATCCTGCAGGGCCGCCTTGACGTGGGTCGGCGCATCCGCCTTGACCGTAAACTTCCGCTGGGTCGACATGTCCGACAGCAGCGAGTCGGCGACCCCGAGGCCGTACCGCGCCATCAGGCTGTCACGTGCGGCGGCCCGGATCGCGGAGTCGCCCACAGTCGCGGACGCACGCCGGACGATGTGATAGCCATAGTCCGTCTTGACCAGCGGGGCCAGCTCACCGGGAGCCAGCTTCCAGAGCGCGGTCGTGAACTCGGCGACGAAGGAATTCCGCGAGGCCAGCGGCAACCAGCCACCCTGCTCCCGGGTGCCGTCCTCACCGTATTCGGCCGCCAGCGAGTCGAACGAGGCCCCACCACGGATCTGGGCGTGCAGGCCCTGGATCCGCTTCAGCACCTCCGCATCAGCCGCCTTGTCACCGGAGGTCCGGATCAGGAGATGCTGGGACAGGCGCATGTCCAGTGCCGCTGCGGTGCTGTCGATCTGCGCGTCGGTCAGACCGACCCGCTCGCTGACCACCGAATCATGCCAGCGCAGCAGGCTGAACTTGAGGAGGTCGAACCACATGGCGTCCGCCACCGTGGTCGAATCCGCCAGCGTCCCACTGGTCGAGGCCTGGGCGAACAGGGACAGATCGACCCAGATATCGGCGAGGTAGTTGCTCAGCCGGATATTCGGGGTCATGCCCTTCGCCGTATGGATCACATTGGCAACCCATTCCGCCGACAGTTCTTCCTGATCGGCCCGGGCCACGACCGTCCCGCCCTTGCTCCCACCACCGCCGCAGGCCCCCACCAGCGTGGCGACCACGACCACTCCCCACAATTTCCGACGCATCGAACTCCCCAAGGTTCCGTGATTCACGATTGTACCCACCCCTGCCCACGTCACACTGCCACCTGCCGCAGTGCCCGCACCAGTGCGGGCACCAACCCCTCACCACCCAGCCGCACCAGCCGCAAGGCCAGCGGCACCGTCCGCCGGACTTCCGCCGCCAACTGGACCTCGTCCAGAGCTCGCGTCAGCCCAGCCAGTCTCGGGGCGGCACCGGCCCGGAACGTCAGCCGTGCTTCCTCGCCCCGCACCAGGACATGCTGCAATCCAAGTGGCCCCCCCAGCACCCGCAGTCGGGCCATGTCCAGGAGGGTCTCCGCCGGAGTCGGCAGCGGTCCGAACCGCTCGCGCAGTTCCGCCCGCAACTCATCAATGTCGCCCGGAACCGTCGTTCGCGCCAGTCGGCGGTAGAAATCGAGCTTTGTTTCATCGTCTGGAACGTAGCCGTCCGGCAGATGGGACGGCACATCCAGCACCACTTCGGGCGGCGGCGGGGCTTCGCCGCCACCTGCCCCCCGGAGCGCCGTGACCGTCTCCTCCAGCCAGCGCAGATAGAGGTCGAACCCCACCGCCTGGGTGTGCCCCGACTGCTCGGCCCCCAGCAGGTTGCCGGCGCCCCGCAGCTCCAGGTCCTTGAGGGCGATCCGGTACCCCGCCCCCAGTTCGGTGTGATGCTCCAGCACCTTGAGCCGCTCCTCGGCCACCAGATCAATGGCATCGGGGATGATGAGGTAGCAGTAGGCCCGGCGATGGGACCGCCCCACCCGCCCCCGCAACTGGTAGAGCTGCGCCAGGCCGAACCGGTGGGCATCGTGCACGATCATGGTGTTGGCATTGGGAACGTCCAGCCCGGACTCCACGATCATGGTGGAGACCAGAATGTCCAGCGCCCCGGTGACGAACTCCTTCATCACATCCTCAAGTCCGTCGGCCGACATCTGCCCGTGCCCCACCCCGACCCGGGCCCGGGGGATCAGCCCACGGATGCGCTGCGCCACGGTCTCGATGGTCTCGATCCGGTTGTGGACGAAGAAGACCTGCCCGCCCCGATCCAGCTCCCGGGCCATGGCCTCCTCCAGCAGCGCGTCGTCCCACGGCTCGACGAAGGTCAGGATCGGCGACCGGTCGCGCGGCGCCGTCTCGATGACGGTCATGTCCCGCAGCCCCGCCAGCGAGAGATGCAGCGTCCGCGGAATCGGCGTGGCGGTCAGGGTGAGCACATCCACGGCGAGCCGCCAGGTCTTGAGCCGCTCCTTGTGGGTCACCCCGAAGCGATGCTCCTCGTCGACAATGAGGAGCCCGAGGTCCTTGAAGACGATGTCCTTGGACAGCAGCCGGTGCGTGCCGATCACGATGTCGACTTCACCCGCTGCCAGCCCGCGCACCGTCTCCTTCTGCTCCTTGCTGGACCGGAAGCGCGACAGCGCCTCCACCCGCACGGGATAGTCGGCCAGCCGCTCGGCGAAGGTGCGGTAGTGCTGCTCTGCCAGCACGGTGGTCGGCACCAGCACGGCCACCTGCTTGCCCCCCTGCACCGCCTTGAACGCGGCGCGGACGGCAACCTCCGTCTTGCCATACCCGACATCGCCGACCAGCAGCCGGTCCATGGGAATGGGACGCTCCATGTCCTGCTTGATCTCGACGGTGGCCCGCCGCTGGTCGGGGGTGTCCTCGTAGAGAAAGGCCGACTCGAGTTCCCGCTGCCAGCGCGCATCCGGCGGGAACGCATACCCCGCCTGCACCCGGCGCCGGGCGTACAGATCGAGGAGTTCAGCCGCCATCGCGCGGATCGCCTCGCGGGTCCGGTCGCGCACCTTCTTCCAACTGCCGCCGCCGAGTCGATGAATGCGCGGTGGCGGGCGATCGGTGTCGTCGGTGCCCGCGTGGTACCGCTCAAGCTGATCAAGCCGGTACAGCGGCACGTTCAGTCGGTCGCCGCCCTCGTATTCGACGATGGCAACTTCCAGCACGCCGCCGTCGATCGGAATCGTCCCGATGCCACGGTAGACCCCGATCCCATGCTCCAGATGCACCACGTAGTCGCCCTGAGTGAGCGTGCCACTCAAGGCGGACGATGTGGCCTGCCGATAGCGACGGGCGCGGCGCAGCCGTCGGGCGCGCCGGAAGATCTCGTGGTCGGTAAGCACCCGCAGCGTGGGCATCACGAATCCGCCGTCGAGGGCGCCGACCTGCAGGCGCACGCCCGCCGGACGACCGCCGACACCATCCTCCAGCAGTTCGTCGAGCCGTTCGCGCTGCCCCTCGTTGTCGCAGAGGATCAGGGTGGGCAGGCCGTCGTGGAAGAGCGCCCGCAACCGACTCAGATCCCGGTCGATCCGCTCGGGCGGGAAGAAGCCGATCTGGCGGTCAGCGGCCTCGTCCAGCAGGGTCAGGCGACCGAACGTGGCGCGGCGTTGGGTCCACTCCAGCGGGTCGAGCAGAATGTCTGCGCGTCCCGGCGCGTCCTCTCCCAGCCGCCGGGCGATCTCCAGGTGGTGTTCTGCCTCCCGCCAGGCGCGGGCGACTTCCTCCTCGTCGGGATGCGGACGCTCCTCGATCAGCAGCGAGTCGATCGGCAGCAATTCCAGCAACGACCGTCGGACCATGGTCTCGTCGCTCAGATCGCTGACCGGACGCACCGCCATCGGCAGCAGGGTGACCTCGCTCAGGTCGGCCCCGGAGCGCTGACTGTCGAGGTCGAACTCCCGCAGCGAGGTGAGATCATCGCCCCACCACTCGCAGCGCGCGGGCGCGCGCATCCCGAAGCCGTAGCAGTCGAGAATGCCGCCACGGATGGCGAACTGCCCCACATCGGTCACTGTCCGCGCACGGGTGTACCCCATCTCCAGCAGCGCGGCCGCGACGTCGCCCGGCGGGCGCTGCAGTCCGAGCGTCAGCGTGAGTCGGAGACGCTCCAGGGCCTCCGGCACGGCACTGCGCTCCGCGCTGGCTCGGGCTGTGGTGACGAGCACCCGCAATTCGCCGCGCAGCAGTGCCGCCAGCGTCTCGGTCCGCTCACCGGCGATCTCGAGATGCGGCTCGTCCTCGCCGAGGGCCTCGCGCTGCGGATAGAGCGCGACGGCGGACACGCCGAGCTGCTGGATATCGCTGAGCCAGCGCTCGGCGTCCCCAGGAGACGCGGCCAGCACGGTGACCAGTCGGCCGGGCGCCTGATCAAGCAGCCAGGCCACCAGCACGGCCCCGCTCGACCCTGGCAGCCCGCCGAGCCGGAGGGTACTGCCGCGTGACGGCAGCTCGGTGCGCAGCGCGAGCAGGGTCGGTGCCTGCGCGAATGCGTCGAGCACCGGATGGACGGTCATGCGGGAAGCATCCTGGTCTGAAGAGTCAGCAGCGATTCGGCCAGCAGACCGAGCGCGGCGAGTACCAGCAGGGTCGTACGAAGATCGCCCCGGGAGCTGCCGAAGGCACGGGCGGCACCCGTAGCGAGCGGCATGATGGCGACGTCGGGCCAGAGCGCCGAGATCTCGGCGGACTCGGCCCGGGTCAGCAGCGATTCGCGCGGATCGACCCGGACCGGAATGGCGCCGACGGTATCGCTGCCCGCCAGCAGGAAGTGCGCACCCGGTACCACCGGTGTCCAGGGCCCACCGCTCTCCACCGCCACGCGACCGCCGACCCCGACCACACCATCGACCCCCGGTGGCAGCAACTGTCGGGTGCCGACCATGACTTCCGGCAGCAGGCCGCCGCTGGCCAGGTACCGGGTGAGCAGTCGATCGAGCAGCGGCACGAACGGGGCGGACACCGGCAGGGCGGTCCACGCAGGATCCAGACGTGAACCGAGCAGCAGCACGTCGCCGGACTGGACCAGCCAGGGTTCGCCAGCCACCGTCACCAGGGGAGGCGTCGCTGTGCCGGTGGCGTCGAGGGCAATCCGTCGATGCACGGCAACATCCACCGGGAGCACGTCGGTGCTGTCGGTCTGCATGGCGGCGTCGACCGGTGTGCCGTACTGCCAGGGAATGCCCCGACTGGCGAGGCTGCGATTCAACGCACCAAGCAGGGCCGGATCGCTGGGTGGGACGACCAGACTGGCCCCGGAGCCCAGGCGACCAACGGTGATCTGCCCGCCGCGACGGATGCGGCGATCCGCCGCGAGCACGTCGAGCGCCACGGACAGATAGCGGTCGGTGGGCTCCCAGGCAACGGCCGGTGGTGGGGCCACGCGGATCGGCAGCTCGCGATGGTCGTCGAGGCGGAACTCGTCCGGTGGCAGGGTGAGCGTCACGCTGCCCCAGCCCGCTGTGGAGGGCGCGATCGGGATGGTCGCCGAGCCGCCGGGTGGCACCAGGACTTCGCGCGTCGAGGCGCCGGCCGTCACCAGAACCGGCACCGGCACAGAGTCCGGGGCGGCTACTTCCACCCGGATGCGTCCGCCATCGCCAGTCCATGGCAGATCAATCGCCTCGGCCAAGTGCAGGTCCCGGTTCGGCGGCGCGTCACCCGTGGGACGCAGCAGCAGCACCGGCCCGTCGCCCGACGCATCACTCAGCGCGCTGCGCTGCGCGTCCGAGACGATCACCACCTCGCCGGGAAGCTCCGCCCCGGCCATCAACGCCCGGGCCCGGGAAATCGCCGCGCCGAGATCGAGGCGATGGGGTACGGCGTCGAGCGCGTCGAGCTGTGAGCGCAGTGTCTCCGGCGACCCGGCGAGCACGCTGCCGTCGGCGGTGAACAGCCAGAGCCGATCCGCGGGCGTGGCGCGACCCACCACCTCGCGGGCGGCGGCAGCGAGTGATCGCACCAGTGGTTCACCGTCGACGACCAGACCGCTGGAGGCGGAGTTGTCCACCACCAGCGCGAGCGCGGTGGGCGGATGCGAACCGATGGGCAGCCGGGGCAGACGAAGACCGGCAGCAGCCAGCACCAGCGCCAGCAGCGTCAAAGTGCGCACCAGCAACAGCAGCAGGTGTTGCACCCGCAGGCGCCGCCGGTGCGCCCGGGTGGCATCGTCGAGGTAGCGCACCGCCGGGAAGAGCATTTCCTGCGGCTCCCGTCGGCGCACCAGATGGAGAATCAGCGGCAAAGCCACCAGCGGGAGCGCGGCGAGCGCCCAGGGTGTGGCGAAATGGATCACGTGCGGAACACCCGCCGCAGCGCCGTTCCGAACGGGACGTCGGTCGGCAGCAGGAGATGCCGCACACCGGCCCGGTGACACGCGGCCCCCCACTCCCGGATCACGCCGGCCACGGTGGCCTGATAGGCATCGGCCCAGGCCATGGGATCGAGTGTCACCGTCGCGCCGGACTCGGGATCGCGATAGCGCGTCTCCTCGCCGGGCGGCAGGGTGAGTTCGCCGGGATCCGCGAGATGCAGCACCATCACGTCATGACCCCGATGGCGCAGATAGCGGAGCGCGGTCAGCGCTACCTCGCGATCCAGCAGCAGGTCCGAGATGAAGATCACCATGCCCCGCCGGGGCAGGCTCTGCACCACCGCGTGGAGGGCTGGTTCTGCGGCGGTGCCCGACCCCGGCGTGACGGCCTGGAGCTGCCGGGCCAGCAGGTGCCATTGACCGGGTCGCGACCGGGCCGGGAGATGCTGGCGGATGGCGTCATCGAAGACGAGCAGACCGGCGGCGTCGCGCTGCCGGTGCAACACCAGGGCAATCGCGGCCGCAAGCTGACTGGCGTAGGTGAACTTGGTCGGCCGGTCGGCCGTGCCCCGCCACCCCATCGACGCGCTGGCATCGACCACCAGCATGGCCCGGAGGTTGGTCTCCTCCTCGAACTGCTTGACGTACAGGCGGTCGGTGCGCGCCATCAGCTTCCAGTCGATGTAGCGTGGCTCATCACCCGGCTGGTACTGACGATGTTCGGCGAACTCGACCGAGAACCCCCGCCGAGGCGAGCGGTGCAGGCCGGCCAGGAACCCGTCGACGATCCCCGTGGTCATGACCTCCAGACCACCCAGCCGGGCCACGGCGGCGGGGTCGAGCAGGTCGGGGCGCAGCACGCGGGCGGACGGGGGCGCGGTCATGCGGGAAGAATAAGGGGCCGGAGTATCTTTCCGGCTTCCCGTCCAGGGGATTTGGACCGGGAATGCCGGTCGTCTCCCCGCCCTGCTCCGGAGTCCCATCATGCGTCTGCTGCTGTCCCTCTCCCTCCTGCTGGTGTTCAGTGCCTGCGCGCGGCGCGGCGCCGTCACCCCGCCGCCCACCGAACCGACCCTGCTCCAACTGCGTACGGCAGCGGCGCTGATCACACCGGCCAAGGTCCTCGACCGGGTCGGCGTGATCGCCCATGACAGCATGGGCGGGCGCAACACCCCCTCGCGGGGCCTCGACCTGACCGCCAAGTACCTCGCCGATCACTACCAGCAGTGGGGCCTCGTCCCGGCAGGCGAGAACGGCAGCTACTACCAGACCTTCCCGGTGGTCCGTTCCCAACTGGACCCGGCGGCCACCTACCTGGAGCTGCGCGAGGAGGGACAGACCACCCGCTACACCTTCGAGAAATGGGCCCGTTTCAGCGGGGGAGCCGCTGGCACACCTGTCACCGGACCGATGATGATTGTCAGTGGAGCGGTCGACACCAGTCACGTCCAGGCGGCCGACCTCGCCGGGCGCATCGTGCTCTTCGTCATGGACTCAGCGCGCCCCGCCACGGCGAACAATCGGATCCTCAATGCGATCCGGGCCCGGGCGCCACGCGCCATTCTCACGCTGCAGAGCACCTCGACCACCTCGTTCCCTACTCTGGCCGCCAACCAGTTCAACACCGTTGCCATCACCATCGGTGATCCGGATACCACCGCAATCCCGGTGGTGACCATGCACGACTCGCTGCTGATCGGGGACCGGACGACGACCCGCCCCGACTGGGACGCCCTGCGCCGCAGCCCCACGCCGGTGATCATCGAAGCGCCGGCCTCGATCCAGGTCAGCCTGGTCGCGACCCGCCGGATCGTGTCCCGGCACACCGCGCCGAATGTCGTGGCGATGATCCCCGGCAGCGACCCGGTGCTGCGCAACGAGTACGTGATCTTCTCCAGCCACATGGACCATGTCGGCATGGTGAGTGACGGCGACCGCGGGTGCGCCCCGCAGACCCGGGCCGACGCGACGGTCGACAGCATCTGCAACGGCGCCGACGACGACGCATCGGGCACCATCGGGCTGATGTCCGTCGCCGAGGCGTTTGCCTCCCTCACGATCAAGCCGAAGCGGTCGGTGATCATTCTGAATGTCTCGGGCGAGGAGAAGGGGCTCTGGGGTTCGGCGTGGTTCGCCAACCACCCCACCGTCCCGATGGCGCAGGTGGTGGCTAACGTCAATCTGGACATGATCGGCCGGAACGCCCCGGATTCGATCGTCGCCATCGGCAAGGAGCACTCGGACATGGGCGCCACGCTGGCCGCCGTCCAGCAGCGCCACCCCGAACTGGGGCTCATCGCCGCCGACGACATCTGGCCGCAGGAGAACTTCTACGCCCGGTCGGACCACTTCAATTTTGCGAGGAAGGGTGTGCCGGCCCTGTTCTTCTTCAACGGGGTCCATCCGCAGTACCACCGCCCCAGCGATGAGGTACACCTTATCGATGGCAGCAAGCTGGCCCGCGTAGCCCAGCTCTCCTTCTACTTCGCGGCGGATCTGGCCAGCGCCCCGGCGCGTCCGGTCTGGAATCCCGAGAGCTACGACATCATCGTCACCCAGCAGCGGACACCGCCGGTGCGGCTGCCTGCCTCCGGAGGACAGCCCTGAGCACGCTCGACGAGTTCAACGACTTCCGCGCCCGGATGAACGACCTGATCCTGGGCGCGGGGAACCTGACGATCAACCGCTTCTTCGCGCTTGACCACCGGGCCTACGAGCCCGGTGCCCTCGGCACGCAGCAGAAGGAGATGCTCGGACTGGTCGCCAGTCTGGTGCTCCGCTGCGACGATTGCATCACCTACCACGTGGTCCGCTGCCACGAGGAGGGCGTCAGCCGCGAGGAGTTTCTGGAGATTTTTTCAGTGGGCCTGGTGGTCGGCGGCAGCATCGTGATCCCGCACCTGCGGCGGGCAATGGCGCGGTTGGAGGAGTTGGAGGCGGCTCGGTTGTAGGGGGGGCTTCAGTCCTGCCCTTCCGGAAGCAACGTGCGGGCCTGGCTCGGATATTTTTTCATCAGCCATGCGAGCACTTCGAGCTGCTCGGCGCCGGCTGCCCGTCGAATCTGGGTCAGGAGTTGGGTCGCCTTCGGACGCGGCAGGGTGATGTTCTGGGCCCCCTCGTTGCAGACCGAGCAGAGGGCACGAAGATTCTGCGCCTCGTCGGTCCCGCCGTGACTCAGGTCGACAATGTGCCCTAGGTGGAGACGGGTCTTCCGGGACGGATCGAAAGGGTGCGGCTCCCCGGCGGCGGACCCACACATTTGACAGGTGAATCCGTTGCGATCGAGCACGAAGGCCCTGGTCTCCTTCGAGATGCCTGACGCGAAGACCGGCAGCGGCTTGGTATCGACCAGTCGGTATTGCCCGGGTTTCAAGGCGCTGCTGTCCTTGTCCGTCTGGATATTCATGCCTTCGAGTTGACGCAGTTCGCGGACCCGGCGGGCCCATTCGGTGATGCCGCCCGCCACGTCACGCAGCGTCTGCCACTCGATCACTTCGCCAACATGGGCGAGGAAGTAGTCCCGCAACTTGGTCCGCGCCCCGCCGCGAGGCGCAGTCCCTTTGCCACTACCCGGCATCGTGGCCACCGATCTGGAGCTGAGTCTGTTCAGTCGGCCGTGCCGCACGCCCAGCCAGGGCATGTCTGATCGCAGACCCGACGGCTTCTGCGACGGGCGGTGGGAAGGCGTTGCCGACCTGTCGGTACGCGGCCGTCTTCCGCCCGGCAAACATCCAGTCGTCGGGGAACCCCTGAATACGAGCAGCCATGCGCACCGTCAACCGGGGAAATCCGTTGACCGGGAACTCCGCATCAGGGGCCTCGTCCGCGAGGCCGCGCCCGTCCACTCCGAGCAGCTTCCAGGACTCCCGGGCACGGGTTGGGCCGAGGTCGGGGCCGCCGTGCAGCTTGGACCCGCCGACCAGCGTCGGCCCGATGCCGTTGGCGTTCTGGGCCCAGGCGAAGGCTCCCGGCCACCCGCGGGCCGCCATCAGATCGCGGAGTGTCCCGCCGACGGTCGGCGGCGACGCCTGGGGACCCGGCCAGACGAAGTGTCCGAAGGCGCGCGGCCTCAGCGCCACGAGAATGAAACGTGGGCGCAGTTGCGGCACCCCAAAATTGCAGGCGTTGAGCACCTGCCAATCCACGCGGTATCCAAGCCGTTCGAGCTGGAGCGCGATACTGCTGCGGTACTCCCGGAATCTGGCAGTCGCCAGACCCGGGACGTTCTCCAGCATCACCGCAGCGGGCAGGGCCTCTCCGATGAGGCGCAGCGCGGTGGGGAACAGATCCCGGCCGTCGTCCGGACCGAGTCGTTTGCCCGCGATCGAGAAGGGAGGACAGGGTACTCCGCCGGCAAAGAGGTCGATGCCCCGGAACTCCCGGCCGTCGAGTTCACGAATGTCACCGGTCACCACCCGCCAGGCGGGCCGATTCGCCCGCAGCGTTCCAGTGGCATGCTGGTCCAGCTCCACTGCCGCGACATGATCGAACCTCGCGCGTTCGAGACCCAGTGCCTGACCTCCAGCACCGGCGCAGACTTCGAGAGACGTGAGTGCATTCGTCATGGCAGGGAATCTACCATCATTGAACCACCTTGCATCTGTCGGCATGGATCGCGTTCAAATGGCACGGTCCGGGCCATAGTGCACCCCCTCACCGCCACGGCAGCGGCAGCAGGGCGCGCACCACGCGCACGCAGTCAGCCGTGGTCGCGGCGGCCACCCGCACTGCCTCCGGCGACCCGGACCGGAACAGGGCATCGAGCGTGGCCAGCGCGGTCGCAGCGGCCTCATCCGTAACGGGCACCGCACCCTCTTCCTGCGGTGCGAGTTCCACGAAGACATGCAGTGGCTGACAGAGGAACGGCTGGGTGCGGGAGGCGGTATGCACCGACGCTGCCACGCCCTGGTGAATCAGGCCGCCAACGGCATGGATCGCCGCGACTCGCGTCGACAGTGGTGCCGTCGTATCGCGGGCCGCGCCGAGTGCCGCGTCGAGGACACGCTGGTCCCGCAGCACGATGCTCCACCCCACCAAGTGCGTGAGCGACGCCTCGTCCGACGCGGTGCGCGCCCACGCCAAGGCCACGACCGGGGGCGCTGACAGATTGCACCCTCCAATCCCCGGGATGTAGTTGGCGGCGCGCCACCCGTCGGTCGGGCCGGGCCGCAGCGAATCAACGACGGTCAACGCCACCTGGAGCGCCGCCACACTGGCGGCACAGGACCGGCGCGCGGTGTCACTCCAGCGTTCCGATGGCGCCAGCCACGGCAGCGTCGAGGCGACCGCAAACCCCATCCCGTCCGGCTCCTCCCGGATCGGGACCAGCATCTGCCGGATACTGTCGCAGAGTGCGGGGTGGATCGATGCCCGGGCCAGATACGCGACACCGTAGCGCCGCGTGTCCACTTCGGGCATGCCGATGGCATCACTGCAGTTGTAGTGATAGCCGTTGTGGTATTGAAAGAAGGGTCGACAGAACCAGATGTTCAGAAACCCCTCCAGTCCCCAGAGTGCGTACAGTCGCGACACCGTCGGCATGGAGGTATCTGCGACGACCTCGGCCATTCCCCGGGCACCGGTAGCGGCCCACAGCAGCGAGGAGTCGACCAACGCCCGCAGGGCCGCAGTATCCGGTGCGGTACGGCGCCACGCCGAGAGCACCTCGGGCATCGAGGGCACCGTGCTCGCTGCTGCTGGTGGGACCTGATAGGGCCAACGCTGAGCGCTGGCTGGTGCTGCCAGCAACACCAGCAGGCAGGGTGCGATGTGGCGCAGCCAGGAACGCATCATGGACAATCCCCAGGACGCAGGGTGACTTCCAGTGGGAGGGGGGTTGTCAGCTCCCTGAAGGAAAGGTTGTATCGGATCGGCCAGACGATCCGGTAGGCGCGCATCTCGCCGGACCTGACCTCAACCGTGCTGCCGGGATCCCACAGCCAGCGCCGCACTCCGACGGTATCGCTGGTGGGTTCAACCCATTGCAGGAAGGCCACCTCGCCTTCAGACGTCACCACAAAGCGGAAGCGGCCCTGGTACGGCCCGGCGCGGATCAGCGGTTCCACGACACTGAAGACTTCATCCACCACCTCGTGAAGCAGTGGCAGTGGCGCCGCGGGACCGGGCGGCAGGACGGCAACCGCCACCGCAAAGGTGCCGATCGAGCGGCAGTACCCGCGCGCAGTCTCCTGCGAGGCATCCTCCCTCGGCGGAATCCGGATGTGGTCGAACTGGCGCACGCGACGACCGGCCACCGTCGCCGGTGTGAAGGTCAGTGGGCGCACGGCGTCGGCGACCCGTTGCCTATCAGCAGCGCTCCAGGTGCCGAACAGATGAATCGACGAGGGATCGACTCGCCCATCGCGGTCGATCACGAAGTTGACGAAGGCCTCCTGCGACAGGTTCAGCGCATGGCGGATGGCGTCGTCCTCCCCGAACACCCCCACAGCGGGGCGCTGTTCGGCCGGACAGTCGACCTCGAGGCGGCTGTACAGGCGACTGGTATCGACGATGGGTCGGGGATGCTGATCGATGGCCATCCGGGCGGCCTGGCGGGCCTCGTGCAACAGACGAACGAGCACCGAATCGTCGAAAGAGGGTTTGTATGCCGGGCCGCTGCAAGCGGATACCACCAGCTCGAAGGTGGGATGATCCAGCCACCAATCCGCCCGTTTGTCCGTCGCACGCACCACTGTCGCCAGGAATTCCGTGCCGGGCCGAGCGCCCAAAAAGCTCAGCCAGGGAGAGCCCGCTGCCGGTCGATAGGTGCGGGCATCATTGAACCGGGCCTGCGGAAGCGATGTCGGCGGAACGGTCCGGGCCGAATCACGCAGGTGCTCCACCCGGTCCACCCAGGCGAGCAGGTCGGTACCGGTGAAGCGGTCGGTCCCGCGACTGTTGCGCAGCATGTCCTGGTACGAGGCACGGGCGAGTCCAGTCCACCTCGGGAACTCCCGGGACCCTCTCTTGTCGTAGAACCAGCCGCCGCGGCGCTCCACCCATCCGTCCTCGCGTGGCATCCAGTCCCCTATCGGGCCGGACAGCCGTCCATCGGCGGATCGACCTCCTGTGGTATCTGCGAAGCGGAGCCGAGTGCAGGCCATCGTGGTCTGGTCACTGGTCGTCGTCCGCCACTCGGTCATGGTCGCCACCGCCGCCTGGCGGAGCACTGCATTCACGGCTGGGTACATCTCGAGAGAACTGCTGTCGACTCGACCGCTGGGCAGAATGGCGAAGCGGATGAGCACGTCCACGGACGGTGCTGCACTGACCCCGCGAGGCATCGGAATCACGGGAACGGTTGCGAGGGGGGCACAGGCGGATACGGGGCGACGCGCCTCCTCGTCTGCGTCTGCGTCGGGGATCACGACGGTCGCCCTGCCCTGCCAGGCAGTGGCGGCCGTCAGCAGGCCAAGGGTGAGGGATACCGGAGAGAGGGTCATGTCAGTGGCTCCTGATGAAGACCGCAGCAGCTACCCGTTCGTCACACTCGGCGCCGCAGGACGAAGACCACAACGAGACCGACCACGGCACCGGCGTAGGTTGCGATGAGCGGGATGAGCGTCAGAGCGTACGCCCGCGGATGCCCCTCGGGATACGTTTCGTGACGAAGCAGCATCCAGGCGCCCAGCACACCGAGCATGAGTGTGACCGCCGTGGCGGCCTCCCGGTGTCTGGGTACTGCCAGCCAGGTCACCACCACCGCCGCCATCGCGGCTGCGAAACCACCGTAGGGCGTCGTCCACAGCCCCGACAGCTCGGCGACGAGGATGGTCAGGAACCCGACCAGACTGAAGCCACCGAAGATGGTGAAGACCGCAAGGATCCAGCGCACCATGGTCAGGACCTCCCACCGGCCGGTGCGTCAGGCACTTCGATATCGAAGTGCAGCACCTCCTGATGCGGACTGAATTTCGAGTACAGCGCGATGGCCGGTTCGTCCTCGATGCCGGTGTCCGCCTGCACGAAGACCACGTAGGCACCGCGAGCCGCCGCGATGCGCTGCAATGCCTCGATGAGTGCCGTGGCGATCCCGCAGCGCCGGAAGTTGGCCAGCACCGCCAGGTCGTACAGATAGATCTCGCTGCGCTCCTGTTCGAACTTGGGCAGTTCGTACGCTGCGATGCCCCCGACCACCTCGCCGTCCTGCATGGCAGCGAGCGCGATGAAGGTGTCACTCCCCAGGAGGCGACGCAGGTAGGCGGCGCCGGGACGGTGGGCAGAATAGTTGTCCGGATCCTCGAAGGCGGTGCCGAACATCGTCAGCAGCGCGTCCATCAGTGGGATGTCGTCCGCAGTGAGTTGGCGGATAGCCAGTGGCGTCGTCGATCCTTGACCACCCGTCACGCTGCCTCCTGGCCGACTGTGTGCGGGAACCCACCGGTTCCCACCACCCGGCGCGCCTGCTGGGCATGGCGCTGCTCGTGGAGTGAGAGAATCGTCAGACAGTCGTTCAGGCTGTAGGTCACCCAGCGCGCCAGAGGGGAGGTGACGATCGTCCGGGCCAGGTCCCGCTCCTCCGGGATCCGGCGGACAAGTCCGATCAACTCGTCCTGGTGCCGGATGAACCGGTCGACGATGTCGGCGTCGATCCCGCTTCTGGACGGCTCCGCCCTGGCGAGCGTCTTCAGCTTGCGGGTTGACATGGGGTCGACCGAGCGGACCAGGATCCAGCCGAACAGACCGCTGAGCGGCGAATATCGCTCCCAGGCGGTGGGGGTTGGGATCCCCGTGGCCACGGCGGTCAGCATCGGGAAGTAGAGCTGATTGGTTGTGATCAGGTGTTCGAGGCACTGGGCGATGCTCCACCGCGTGCTGGTCGGCTGCCAGTTGAGCTGGTCGTGGGACAGATGTCCGAATGCCGCCTGGATATTCCGGGTGACCTGCTCCAGGTCACTGACGACATGATCGATGCGAGTGCTCATGGGGTCCGCCGTGTGAAATGGCCCACCCCGGATGCTGCAGGCATCGACCGGTCCGGCCGCCAGACAGAGGGGAGGGATGGCGTAAGGTAGGGCCATGGACCGGATATCGGCAGGGCCGCCCGGGAACCTTGGCCCTGCCTGAGGACCGGTACAACACTCCTGTACGGTTGCTCGGGAGCCCGACCATGCCCGTCAAGACATCCTACAGCCATGCCCGCGCCAACCTCGCGACCCTCTGGGACCAGGTAGAAGACTCCCGTGAGGCGGCGGTCATCCAGCGGCGTGGACATGAGGACATGGCGTTGATTCCGGCAGACGAGTTGACCAGCCTCCGCGAGACCGCCGACCTGCTGCGCTCGCCAGCCAACGCGGCGCGACTGCTCGCCGCCCTGACCCGGGGCCGCCGAGGCCGCACCGCGTCCACAGACCTCACCGCCCTGCGTCGCACGCTCGTCGAGCCCTGACGGTGCCAGCACGGCCCGTCCGTCGGCTGGTCTACGAGGTCTTTCACGATCGCATCGAGTTCCTGCAGGCCCGCTATCACTACGATTGAGGGGCGGAGCTCTGATTGGTGTCCTCGGTGAACAACCGGACGTATGGCTCATACCGGAAGCGTCGATTCCGTGCAAAGCCGGTCACTTCCACAAGGATCCCGAGGGCGACCAGACGGGCCACCAAGGTATTCGCTGCCGGGAAGCTGCTCTGGGTCAGTGCCGCGACCTGCGACACGGACACGATCGGCCGGTCAAAGAGTGACTCCAACACCTGGTGCCCCTTGCCCGCCGAGCTTCCCAACCCACTGGTCAGCATGAGGCGATGCTCTTCGCGCAACGCCAGAATCCGGCGCGCCATCTCGGTTGCCTCGGCGCTCACCGTCACCACTCCGCGGAGGAAGAAGGCCAACCAGCCTTCCCAGTCGCCTTGGTCGCGAACGGCCTGCAGTCGTTCGTAGTACTCCTGCCGATGTCGCTTCAGATAGTGGGAGAGGTAGAGGACCGGCTTGTGGAGCACGTCCGCCTCGGTGAGCAGAAAGGTGATCAAGAGGCGCCCTACGCGACCGTTGCCATCGAGGAATGGGTGAATGGATTCGAACTGGACATGCGCCAGTCCGATTTTGACCAGGACTGGCAGGTCGTCCCGGGCGTGGAGGAAGCGTTCCAGTTCACCAAGTGCCTCCGGGACCAGTTCGGGTGGCGGTGGGACGAAGGTGGCCTCGTGAAGCGTGGCTCCCCCAGGCCCAATCCAATTCTGGCTCCGCCGAAGTTCGCCGGGCGTCAGCCGACCGCCGCGCACACCCGTCAGCAGTTGCTCGTGGATCTCGCGAATCAGCCGCACAGAGATGGGCAGGTCCGCCAGTCGGTCCAGGCCGTAGTTCATGGCCCGCACATAGTTGAGAACCTCGTCGACGTCCCGAGGACGGGCCTCGGGGCCGAAGAGTTCCGCTTCCGCAGCGAGGACGTCCTGCAGCGAACTCTGTGTTCCCTCGATCTGACTGGAGAGAACGGCCTCCTTTCGCACAAACATGAACACGAGGAGCGCGGGGTTTGGCAGGGTCTGGACTGCGCCATCCAACCGTCCGAGTGCCCGGTCAGCCTCGGAGAGCAACTCACGGAGTTCACCCTCAAGGCGAACCGGTGGCCTCGGCGGCAGTGGAGCCGGCAGAAACGCACGATAGCCCGTGGGCTGCCGTCGGTATTGCCCGGCCCGAAGGCTCAGAGTCGGCGACTGGTCAGCCATGGTGTCGGTAAGGTTTCATATGGGTCACGGCAGCGTCCATGTTAAAGGCTACCAGTAATATAGAAGCAGCTCCCGTCCATAGTAAAGCCATGCTCGCCCAGCCCCCCCACTCCTCTGATGGCCACCACACGGCTCACAGGCTGGCAAAGCGATGTCAGGCCACCCGGCCGACATACGACTCCGGCACCAGGGCACAGGTGTGCCGCAGGTTGCCCGGGAGCGTGAACAGTTTGGGCCGCTCCCTGAACTCGAACACCCGATAGAGTTGGTAGTGGTCCGACTCACGCTCCGAGACCGTCACTTCGTTGCGGGAGAGGAAGAAGGGAGTGTCCATCCCGAACCGGGTGGTCTTGACCTCGATCAGGCGCTCTCGGCCAGACGCATCGAAGGACAGCACGTCGTAGCCCAACCCATCGCCGCGCGTGTGTGCAACATGTTCAACTGCGGCAGCCAGACGGTCCTGTCCGATATGGGCCAGCCGAGCCTGTTCATAGACGACCACGAACTCTTCGCCCAAGCGTCCCAGCTCACGGTTGTGCGCCTCCCGCTCAAGGTAGTTCACCTGGAATGGATTGGGTCGTGCCTGATAGCCGATTTCCGCTCGTCGTTCCCGTGTCTCCCGCCGAGTTGGCGGTGACTGCAGCGCCCCCAACACGTCGTCAAAGGTTGGGGCGACCGGGCTGGCAATGCTCGACTCGACGCTGGCAATGAGTCCCGGCGTGGCATTCAGGCGATCAATCACGACGTCGCGCAGCAGGAGCTGGTAGTTGCTGCGCGGCTTGTAGCCGGTGATGAATGGGAACCCCAGCTCGATCAGGATCGCGCTGACATTGGCGTGTTTGAATTCGATGGAAGGTGCCGAGCGACTGGCAAGGAACTGTGCAAGCTGAGCGCGATGGGCCGCCTTGTTGTAGGGTCGACCGCACAGCTCATCATCCAGCATCTGGAAGTAGTCCGTGACCAGCGCCTCGACTTCCTCGCGCGCCCATCCCTCAGCCACTGCGCACCCTCCGACACAAAGGGCGAGCGAACCACGAGGCCTCGGAACAGGGTTGGCCGAACCCACTGTAGCAGGCAATCACGGCGTACCTCGCGCTGAACCCTTCGCGAAGAATGCCGCAGCCTTGCTCAGGAACTCGTGCTCCTGCCGGAGGACGGCCAGTTCCCGCCGCAACCGAAGATTCTCCTCTGCCAGGCTCTCCGGTGGGGGCACCGAGGGCGCTCCCGCCAGTTCACTGCGCCACAAGCGCAGTTGAGCAGGGGGCAGGCCCAACTCCGCCGAGACCTGGCGTGTCGGGCGGCCCAGCTCCGTCACCTGCCGCACCGCCTCCTGTTTGAACTCCAGCGAAAACGCCCGCCGTGCTCTCCTCATGAAGCACCTCCTGTCCTCCAAGATGGAGGCAAGGGCACTGTCAACCAAATGGTGAGTAGTTCCCCTCACACCCCCCCCGCTCGACATCCGGCAGGGCCGGGACCAGCTTCGCGAGCGAAGCTGGTCCCGGCCCTGCCGAGCCCCCTACCGCCCCCCGCGCACCCGCCACAGCTCGATCACCTGCGCACCGAGCGGGTCGCTGAACAGCGTCACGATGGTATCGCCGAGTACGCCCATGGGAGCGCCGACCTGCGGGTGCGCACTCCGACCCTCGCCGACCCCCCATTCCACGGCGGCGATCCGATCCCCGGTGTGCGTCCACACCTCCATGCGCCCATACTGATCCTCCACCCGGGAGTCGCGGCCCTCGTACCGCCGGATCGCGATCACGGACAGATCCGCGGAGCAGGCCTGGTAGTGCCGACTGAAGCCGGGAGCGTAGCCGCCCGGCGAGGTCGAGTCCACCACGAAATGCCACGGGGCCAGCCCCTCAGAGGTGAAGGCCACCGTGGGCTGCATCGCCGCGTTGTGGACGACATACTCGAAGCCATAGGGATTGCCGACCACCACCCGCCAGTCGGAGCGATCCGGCACGACGCAGGTACTCAGCGGATACGACGTCCCGTGCGGGGCATCGGCCATCTTCCGGGCGAGCAGCGGCACACTCAGCGGCGAGGACGGCAGGGTGGTCCAGGTGTTCCGGCGCAGATCGACCCGCACAATCGGCGCATCGGCCCAGGTGGCGGTGGGCAACCGCTCGCCCGCGTCGTTGTACGCGAGCGTCCGCACCAGCAGGCCCTCCTGGCCCCCGCCGACAAAGCCGGCCCAGTGATACTGGCCGAAGCCCCCCGGCACCAGTGACTGCAGCGGAATCCGGCGATACTCCTTCCCGGTCGGATCGGTCACCACCACGGTCTGCAGCACAGCGTCGTAGATGTAGAGCGTGTCGCCATGGCTGACCATGTCCCGGACATGCCGGAAATCGCCCGGCCCATCACCACACCGCCCAAATCGCCGGACCACACCCGACCCGAGGGTGGTGGAGTAGAGCCGCACGTCACAGGTGGCGCGTTCAGCCGCGGCGATCATGGTGCCGTCGAACAGCAGCGCCATCGCCGTCACCTGGACCAGGGCATCCGGCCCCTCGGCGGGGCTGACAGCGCCCAGCCGCTCGATGGACCCATGCACCTGGTTGTCGGCCGTGTGGGCACGAAGTGATGACGGCAGGAAGGAGAACTCGCTGGGTTCGACCTCGGGCCCGGCACATGCCGTCCCGACGAGTGCGCTCAGGACAACTGCCACCGGGACGGCGAAGGATCGCGCAGGAATGCCTGTGTTCATCGGTCGGTCACCGCCAGTTGAGGAGAGCCAATGCAGGAGCAGCAAACGACCTGAATCGGCCATCGCCTACCCCTGAAGATGCCCCAACCCTCTCCACGGTCGCACCATCGCTTGGCATCGCCGAATCACGGCGGGGCCTGCCCACCCCCGGCATCACCCGTCGAGAATCCGCTCCCGCAGTGCCGCGTAGTCGGGCGCCATCGGTTCGGCCTGCGTCGGTCGGCGCAGCAATGCAGCCAGCGCCGGCGGCACCGCCAGCGCCCGCCCGATCAACGGCTCGACCACCGACTCGAACTTGGCCGGATGCGCCGTGGCTGCCACGGCCCAGTCCCCCTCCTCGCCCCCTGCACGCAGTGCTTCCAGCACCTGGACTGCGGTGGCGGTATGCGGGCAGAACATCTCGCCGTGATCCCGGAAGCGCCGCGCGACAACCTCACGGATGCCTGCATCGTCAACGCTGCGCGCGACATGCGCAGTTCGCAGCGCATCATCGTTGCCGCCATACAGCCAGCGCAGACGCTCGAAGTTGCTCGGTGCACCCACATCCATTGCATTGGCCAAGGTCGCCACACTGGCACGCGGTGCGTAGTCACCACCGCCGAAAAACTCCGGCAGCACCGTGTTGGCGTTGGTGGCCAGCACGATGCGCCCCAACGGCACGCCCAGCCGCTGCGCCAGGATGGCCGCCAGCGCGTTGCCCAGATTGCCTGTCGGAATAACCAGATTCAGCTTCCGACCCGTCGTCCTGTGATGGCGCAGTGCCGCGTCGGCATAGTAGCCCATCTGCGGCAACAGCCGACCCAGGCTGATGCTGTTGGCCGAACTCAGCCGCACCCGCACGTGCAGGTCAGCGTCGGCCAGCGCCCGTTTGACCAGGGCCTGGCAGTCGTCGAACGAACCGGCCACGCGCAGGGTGGTGATGTTGTCGCCGAAACAGCCGAGCTGGTGGGCCTGCCGTGGTGACACCCGCCCGTCCGGGTACAGTACCAGCACGCGCAGACCCGGCTGCCGGTGACAGGCCGCTGCCACCGCTGCGCCGGTATCGCCGGAGGTCGCCACCAGGATGGTCCGCGGCGCATCCCCGACGCGGTGCAGTCGGGCCAGGCAGGCCGCGAGGAACCGGGCACCGAAATCCTTGAACGCGGCAGTCGGGCCATGGAACAGTTCCAGCACGTGATCCCCTGACATGGCCAGTGGCACCAACGGCGCCGAGAGGTCCAGTGCCTCGCGGCAGATGGCCGACAGATCCTTCGCCAGGCCATCGCCGACGAAGAACGGGCGCAGCAGTTCAGCGGTGGTATCGGCCAGATCCGAACCGCCATGCAGGTCGCGCGCGGGCGGCATCCGCTCCGGCACGTACAGTCCGCCATCCGGTGCCAGTCCGGCCGCGATCGCCTGGCTCAGCGTGGCGACTGGGTCGGGATGGCGGGTGGAGACGAAGCGCATTGCCGGTTGGTTGATCAGAAGATCCGCCTGAGCATCCGAACCCGTCGGCACTATGGGAGCACCCGTGCTGCAGGCGCATTGATCGGCGACGCCCAGGCCTGGCTGTCGAACCCCACGCGGGCGAACGCCGCCTGGACACCCTGCGCCGCGGCGACCGCCGCCGCCCGCGTTTCGAACCACGCGAACACGCTCGGCCCGCCACCGGAGATACTGGCCCCCATTGCCCCCGCGTCCAGCGCGGCGCGCTTGGCGTCGTCGAAGCCGACGATCAAGGGGGCACGCCGTGGTTCGACCAGCACGTCGCGCAGACCGGCCCGCACCAGCGCCGCGTCGCCGGCATGACAACCGGCCAGCACCAGGGCCAGATTGGCGCTCTGCGCGACGAACTCCTGCAAGGCGTATTCTCCCGCCAACACGGCGCGGGCCCGCCGCGTTTCCAGCACTGCATCCGGATGCACCAGGAGGCTGTGCCATTCCGACGGGACCCGGATCGGGACCAGGGTCTCGGCGGTGGCCAGCACCAGTCCACCCAGCAGCATCGGGCCAAGATTGTCGCCATGCCGCCCGCCGCTGGCTACCGCCTCCCCGACCAGTGCGAACGGGTACAGCGCTTCCCGCGGCAGCGGCGTATCCAGCACCGCGTTGGCCGCGACCAGGGCAGCCACACACGAGGCGGCCGAGCCGCCCATGCCCGATCCCAGTGGGATGCCCTTGTCGATCTCGACTTCGAAGCCGAAGGGCAATCCCAGCGCCGTGCGCATCGCGATCAGGGCGGCACCAGCAGTGTTGGACGCGGCGGCCAGTGGCAGATCGACGGTGATCCCGCGGATCGCGGCGATCCGCACGCCGTCATCGTCCGGTGCAGGCGCGGCGATTCGGCGCACCGTCACGGTATCGCCGACGCCTTCGATCACATGACCGAGAATGTCGAATCCGACGCCGACATTTCCCACCGATGCGGGGGCGAATGCCCGGGCTTCCCGGGTCACAGCCGTGCCCCCTGCCCGGCGGCCACCCGCAGTGGATTGGGAATCACGCGGGTCGTGAACGGAGTGGTGCTGGACGACATGGGACCTCGGACCTTCCGGGTGGAGGCCCCGCGTGCATCAGGTCGAGGATCGCCCCCCACCCTGATCCGGGTGCGGGGCCGTGGGTTCGCGAACTAGGCGAAGACGACGGGCCGCACCGGCGAACGCCCGGTGGCGGTAATGGTAGTCGTCGTGAGAGTGGCCGTCGCGGAAACACGGACGCCTGCGCCCCGGCGGGGCGAAGGCGTACAGGTGTAGGCGTTCAGCGTCGACATGAGGCAAATGAACACGCCGACCTGTGGGGCTGTCAAGTGGTGGCGCTCGCGCCCCTCTGCTGCACCCGCGAGCCTACCACCCTCCACCACCAGTGGTCGACGGTCGAATCACGGGCATGCCGTCCGGTCCGATCTCATGGGGCGGAGCGAGGTACTCAAGATTTGCCACCCCGAACGCTCCCGTACGCCAGCGCCCCTGCTCCCACACGAGGTAGAGGGCGTACCACACTGTCACGATACTGCTGTAGACGCCATTGACCGGTCGCAGCATCTGCAGCGCATACAGCACCGTGGCACTGTCGCCCCGGATCACCGGATCGCTGAGCCTGATCTGCACCCCCGTGGTCCCGTGACACGGCCCACCCAACGGGGCACACCACACCGAATCGGCCTGGGTGGCCACGGTGGCCAGGAGGACCCGGGCCAGCTCCTCGGCATCGCGGATCGGTCGCGGGGGCTGGGCCGGAAGCATCACCATCTTGCCCTCTCCCAACCCATACCGCAGCGGCGTCGCCGCCAACACCCGGACGGCAGACCGCTCACCAAAGCTCTGCATGGTGGGCAGTCGCCGAGTGATGAACTCAGCCGCCGCCACGCGCACCGCCTGGCTGTCCGCCTGCTGCGCGGGTGCGGGCAAGGCCACCAAGGAGAGCGCCAGTAGAGTCCACAGACTCGGCACTAGGACCTGACCTGCCATGGTGCGTACTCCAGGGGAATGGGTCGTCTGGGAAAGCTACCCCCCCCCGCGGCGGGTCAACAGGACCCTACCCCGCGACTTGACTCTTTGCCCCGCCTGGACGATCTTACTGGTAAGTTTACCTCGGAGTTCTCAATGACTGTCGCAACGACAACTACGCTGTCCTCCAAGGGTCAGGTCGTCATTCCTCAGGAGATCCGGGAACAACTCGGCCTCGAGACCGGCGACCAGTTCGTGGTCATCGCTGAGCGGGACGTCGTCATCTTCAAGCGACTCGACCCGCCTTCGCTGAAGGACTTTGCCTCACTCGTCAGCCGGGCTCGCCGGGTCGCCAAGCTCACGGGACTGCGTCAAGCAGACATTCCGGAAGCCGTGAAGCGGGCGCGCGGAGCGCGGTGAAGATCGTCCTTGACACGAACGTATTGATCTCCGGGATCTTCTTTGGCGGTGTCCCGGGTCGCATCGGGCGCCCTGATGATCGTATCTGGTGACAAGCATTTGCTCGATGTGTCAGGATCGGGCGGGGTTCTGGTCCTGACGCCCAGGCAGTTTGTCGACCGGTATCTGAGGGTGGACTGACGGAGATGGTGGCCCGGAGGCTGGACCGCGACTCAGCTCACCCCCCACCCTCACCCGCCCCGCCGACTCATCAGCACGCCCGCGATGATCAGCCCGCCACCCACCAGGTGTACCAGCCCGGGCCGCTCGCCGAGCCCGACCATGGCGATGACGGTCGCCAGCAGCGGAACCACGCAACTGTAGACCGACGCCCGCGTCGGCCCGAGCAGCGTGACGCCCCGGTTCCAGAGCACATAGGACAGCCCCAGTGAGAGCACCGCGGCGTACAGAATCCCGCTCCACCCGGCCCAGGACACCCGCCCCCAGTCGGTGCGGAGCAGTTCCGGCATGCCCGCCAGCACCAGCCCCGGCGTGCCGGTGTAGAGTGTCCAAGCCGTCAGCCGCAGCGACGAGACCGGCACCGTCCACCGCTTGAGGAGCAGGGTGTAGATGGTCCAGGAGACCACCGCCCCCAGCAGCAGCAGCGACCCGAGCCCGAACCCCGACAGCGTGCCGCCGCGGGCCAGCAGCACCACCAGCACCCCGGCGAAGGCGCCGAGCACGGCCAGCCGCTGGGTCAGGGAGACCCGCTCGACGCCCAGCAGCCAGGCGAACAGCGTCACCATGACCGGCATCGCCGCCAGGATGAGCGCGCTCTGGGTGGCGGAGGTCCGCGCCAGCCCCTCGACGAAGCAGAGCTGGTACACCGTGTTGCCGATCAGGCCGAGCCAGATCAGCGGCCGCAGGGCCCCCGGTGGCAGCGGCGCCGGCGGCTCCAGGCGCCGCAGGACGGCCCAGAGCACCACCGAGCCGATCACGAACCGGATGGCGGTGAACGCCAGCGGGGCGATCTCCTGGAAGGCCAGCTTGGAGACGGTGAAGTTCCCCGCCCAGATGAGGACGACGATCATCATCCCCGCCCCGGCCGAGAGGGCGGGACGACCAGCGGCGGACGGCGGCAGCGGCGACAGAGACCCTCCGGGAGGTGGACCCGGGCCGGGGAGTCCCGGCACGGTGGCAATCGGTCGCCCGATCACCGCACCCGAATATATTGGCGGGATGCACCAGGCCCGCCTCCGCAACTTCTGCATCGTCGCCCACATCGACCACGGCAAGTCCACCCTGGCCGACCGGCTGATCGAAGCCACCGGCACCGTGTCCAAGCGGGAGATGCGCGAGCAGCTCACCGACACCATGGATCTGGAGCGCGAGCGCGGCATCACCATCAAGCTGAATGCCGTCCGGATGGTCCACGAGGCGGCCGACGGGCACGAGTATTCGCTGAACCTGATCGACACCCCCGGCCACGTGGACTTCACCTACGAGGTGTCCCGGTCGCTGGCGGCCTGTGAGGGCGCCATCCTGGTGGTCGACGCCTCACAGGGCATTCAGGCCCAGACGCTCTCGAACCTGTTCCTGGCCATGGACGCCAACCTGGAGATCATCCCGGTCCTGAACAAGATCGACCTCCCCGGCGCCGAGCCCGAGCGGCGCGCCCAGGAGATCATGAATCTGATCGGGGCCTCGCGGGACGAGATCCTGGCCGTGTCGGCCAAGGATGGCACCGGCATCCCGGCGCTGCTCGAGGCCATCGTGAACCGGGTGCCGCCGCCGCGCGGTGAGGCCGAGGCGCCGCTGCGCGCCCTGATCTTCGACTCGTACTACGACCGGTACCGCGGGGCGATCCCCAGCATCCGCGTCGTGGACGGCAGCCTGCAGCAGGGCATGTCGGTGGCCTTCGGGGCCCACCCCGAGGACGTCTACACCGTCGATGAAGTGGGCTACCTGGCCCTGGGGCGGCGGCCCACGGCGGTGCTGCGGGCTGGCGAAGTCGGCTACGTGGTGGCCAATCTGCGCCAAGTACGCGACGCCCGCGTCGGCGACACGGTGCTCGATGCCCGCCAGCGCGCCACGACCCTGTTGGCCGGCTACCGCGACGTGAAATCCATGGTGTTCGCCGGGGTGTACCCCACCGACGCCGCCCAGTACGAGGATCTCCGCGACGCGCTCGACAAGCTGGTGCTCAACGACGCCTCACTCCAGTACGAGCCCGAGTCCTCCACCGCCCTCGGCTTCGGCTTCCGCTGCGGCTTCCTCGG
>CAYQXR010000018.1:0-42788 GCA_964421625.1 uncultured Gemmatimonadaceae bacterium
TCTGGGGGACGGGGCGACGCCAGGGGATGGTCGAGACTATGGCCAAGCAGGCGGCCCGCACCGTGGGCAATCAGATGGGCCGACAGCTCCTGCGCGGGGTGCTGGGCGGACTGCTCGGTGGCAAACAGAAGTAGCGCGCGGTCCGGTCGACGCCCATCCATCACGGACGATTCTGCTCTCAGCGAGGCACAGCATGATTCATGGTTTGCATACGGTGTGTTATCCGACCCCCGATCTGGCGGCCGGCAAATCCTGGTACCGGGAGGTGCTGGGGATCGACCCCTATCTTGACGAGAGCTACTACGTCGGCTTCATGGTGGGCGGGTTCGAGCTTGGGCTGCTGCCGGAAGGCACGCCAGGGTCGGTGGGTGCGCAGGCGTACTGGACCGTCGATGATGTGTCCGCGGAATTGCAGCGACTGATCCGCCTGGGCGGGGCGGTGCGCGAAGACGTCATCGATGTGGGCGGCGGTGTGCTGGTCGCCTCCGTCCTGGATCCCTTCGGCAACGCCTTCGGCATCATCCAGTTGCCACCGACCGGTTCCTGAGTTCAGGTCAGACCCACCGCATGCATCCCCCAGCCGGTATCGCCGACGCGGCAGACGAGAACCTCACCTCGTACCTGATCTGGGGTCACCCCCGGGCACCGGGCATGCGGGTCGAGTCGAGCGAGCATCTGGTGATTGCGGACAGTGGATTGGACTCTCCGCTGCTCAATACCGTTTCCCGGGCGCGCTTTCCGCGGCACCTGGCGGGGGAGTGGATTGCCAACACCCGACAGCGGTTTGACAACGGCCAGCGGCCGTTCTCCTGGTGGGTTGGTCCGTCCGACATGCCCTCGGATCTGGCCGCACTCCTGGTGGCGGACGGGTTTGACCACATCGCCGTCCGGGAGGTGATGGTGACCGATCCCCAGGCCGTGCGTGCCCCGGCCAGTACGCCGATGGGCCTGCAGATCCGCCCGGTCAAGGCGCCAGCAGACCTGGAAGCTTTCGCCGCCATCCACGCCGCCACCTGGGCGCCGACCGTCGGACACGACCGCACCATTCTGGATTCCATCACCCGACGGGTCCTGCATCCGGGGCACCAGGTACGCTACTTCGTGGGGTATCTCGATGGGGTCCCGGTGGCGACCTCCGAGTTGGTGGTGACCGGGTCCGTCGGCGGGCTCTACGCGCTGGCGACGCTCGAAGCCCATCGCGGTCAGGGGGTTGGGACCGCCATGGCTGTCGCTCCGCTGCAGGAGGCGGCACAGCTCGGGTGTCGCGCCGTGGTGGCCGATGTGGACGAGGTGGCCGGCAGCATCTGTCGGGGACTCGGGTTCACGACCTTCGGCCAGCGACAGGTGCTGCAGTGGGAGCCCCGGTAGGTCGAGACCAGAACGGCCCGCTCACCAGGTCCCATGAGAGACCGGCGAACGGGCCGTCCGACAGGCGGGGACAGTCGGTCAGCGCAGGGGCGTGCCCTGCACAAAGTCGAACAAGGTCCGCTGCCGCAGCGTGTAGTAGGCCAGCCAGTAGCCGCGGAGAGCGTTCAGGTAGCCGCTGAAGGCGCTGTTCATGTCGGTCTGAGCGCCGTACATGGTCTCCAGCGTGACGTTCGCCGCGCCCGCCCGGTAGCGGTTGTAGGTGGCATCGAAGGAGAGCCGCGCCAGCGTATCCGCCTTGGCCGCGCTGATCAGCGCTTCGCGGCGCTGCATCAGGTCGAGGGCCGCGAAGTGTGCGTCCAGGCCGATCTGTTCCAACTGCGTCTGGGTGTTTTCCAGGGTCCGTTCCCGGTCGGCTTCCGCCGCCCGCACTTCGTACTGCCGACGGCCGAACTGCATCAGCGGCAGCGACACACTCACCTGCGCGGACTTGGCCTGGAGCGGATCCTGATAGGCCGCCCGGAAGCCGTCGCCGTTGGCGTTGTAGCCATAGGAGGCATTCAGGCTGCCGCTGATGTTATTGCTCAACTTCGCGAAGGCCACGGCGCGCTCGGCCTGCAGGCGCTGCAACTCGACCTGATCCACGGCCGGCAGGTTCTGCAGGGCTTCGCGGACGGCCTGCAGGGTATCAATCGTCAGGCTGGGTACGGTCAGGTCGACGTGCAGGTCCAGTGGCGTATTCGCGGGGAGGCGCAAGGCCAACCGCAGGGTCGCCTCGGCGCGCGCCAGCGCGATCTGGGCTTCTTTGACATTCTGCCGGGCCACCGTCGCCCGGTACTCGCTCTGCAGCAGTTCGTTCCGGCCGATCTTGCCGAGCACCTCCCGCTGCTGGTTGACCAGGAAGAGCGTGTCGTTCCGTTCGGCATTGATGATGGCGTTGCGCAGCGAGAGCTGGGCGACGTAGACATCGAAGAACTGGTTGGTGGTCTGGAGGGCGATGCCTTCGCGCGAGGCGAGGTAGGTCTTCTCCGACAGCTCGGCGGACACGGCTTCGGTCTTCTTCTGCCAGGCCAGGTTGTTCGGCTGGAAGATCGGCTGGCTGAAGGAGATGTTGAACGGGGTGGTGTTCCACTGCTCCAGCGGGGAGCCGCTGCGGACGAAGCGGTTGATGTCCGACTGAATGTTCAGGGAGCCGCCCGTCAGCGGAACGCTCTGCGTCAGCCGCGCCGCCAGTGACATGGTGGTCTGGTCGACGGTGCGGAAGGCGGTGCTGCCGTCCGGCTGGATGACCCCCTGGATCTGGCTCTGGTAGCGGGGCAGGGTGCCGACCAGCGAGACCTGTGGGCGCAGCGTACTCTGGAACACCCGGTTCCGGAAGCGGTCCGCTTCGCGGGTGCGTTCGGCCGCGCGTCCCTGGGTGCCGTCCTGCTGGGCGATCTCGATGGCGCGCTGCAGCGTCAGGGACGTCTGGGCCTGCGCGCCCGACGGGGTGACGAGGATCCCGGCGACCAGCAGCGGGAGGAGCGCGAGGCGCAACATGCAGTTCATGAGTTCACTCGTATCGAAGGCTGACGACAGGATCCTGCCGGGCGGCGCGCGCCGCCGGGGTAAAACCGAAACCGATACCGACTGCCAGGGAGACCCCGAACGCAATCAGCACCGAGGGAGTTGAGACGATCGTCTGGATCCCGGCCAACCGCTCGATCGCGACGGCCAGGCTGACACCCACCAGAATACCCAGAATACCGCCGACACACGAGATCAGCACCGCCTCGGTCAGGAACTGGGTCCCGATGTCCCGCTGGGTGGCCCCCACCGCCCGGCGCACCCCGATCTCCCGGGTCCGTTCCAGCACGGAGGCGAGCATGATGTTCATGATCCCGATCCCGCCGACGATCAGCGAGATCGAGGCGATCGCCCCGAGCACCACATTGAAGATGGCCCGGGTCCGCTGTTCCTGCTTGAGCAGCAGCTCCGGCACCGTGATCTCGAAGTTGACCACCCCGTTGTGCCGCCGCTCCAGCATCCGCTGCATCACGGCGGCGAGCTGGGGGACCTGAGCGGACTCGACAGCCCGGACAATGATCCGGTCGAGCTGGTTGGGATTGGTCCGCTCCTGCCGCTTCTCGTCGGATTCACCCTCGCCGCTGCTGGGGCCGCTGATGGAGACCATCCCGCCGTCGCCGCTGAAAAAGACACTGCCACCGCCCCGACCACCGGCGGCCACCAGGGCCCGGTTCCGGAAGCGCAGCAGCATGGTCCGGGTCGGGATGTAGACGTCGGCATTGGCATCCCGGATGCCCAGACGGCTCGGCGGGGCATTCTCGAGCCGACGATCCGCCAGGACCCCCACCACGGTCACCCAGACATCACCGACCTTGAGGGGCTTGCCGATCGGATCCTCGCCGGTGAAAAACCGGCTCCGGATCCCCTGGCCGATGACGGCGACCGGCAGGCCATCCCGCAGGTGCTGCTCGGAAAATCCAAGACCCTCCGCCACCCGCAGCCCCGTGAGGCGGAAATAGGCGGGGTCGACGCCAACCAGTTTGCCCGAACGCCGCTGCCCCTGGCGCGTCACCACCGTGTTGAGGACAATCTCCCCCGATACGGCATCAATGCCGGGGAGGACGGTGGTCATGGCCTCGGCGTCGGCTGCGGAGAGTCCCGGGGCAAAGCGGTGAACCTCATGGGCCGTCGGCGCATCGGCGACGGGCCCTTCGCGCTGTTCGACCAGCGGGGTCACCAGGATGTTGTTCGAGCCCAGGAGCTGCATCTGCTCCAGCACCTCCTGCTGGGCGCCGCGGCCGATGGCCAGCATGGCAATCACCGAGGCCACGCCGAACAGGATCCCCAGCGAGGTGAGCAACGCCCGCAGCGTGTTGTGGCGCACGGCCTCCAGGGCGATCTGCAGCCCGAAGAGGGCGTGACCGATCAGCGGGTGCTGGCCGGGAGTGCCCCGCGCTGTGATCGGACGGTCAGTCACTCAGGCGCCACCGAGAGCCAGACTGACCGGGAGGCTGTCCGGCCCCGCCGGTCGGGGCGTCGGCTGCGAGGTCGCCGTATCGCCACTATCCGACGCAGGAGTCGGGACAGACGGTGTCGAGGGAGGCGTCGTCGGCGTCGACTGGGCTGGCAGGCGCTGGAGCGGATAGCGCTCCGCCGAGGCGGGCGGCAGCAGGAGCACGTCATCGCCCACATCGACCCCGCGGTGGATCACCACCTCGTTGTCGCTCATGGGGCCGGTCTCGACCTCCTGCCGGGTGATGCTGCCCTGACGGGATCGATAGACGAAGGCCACGCTGCTGTCGGCATGGATCGCTTCGAGGGGCACGAACAGCGCCTGTGGCAGCGCCGTCACGATGACGCCGTTGCTGGTGGTCATGCCGGGCCGCAGGGAGGTGTCGGCCTGGGTGACGGTCACCACCACTTCAAACACCTTGGCGTCGGAGTTGGGGCGCTGCTCACCCATGTTCGCCACGCTCGCGACAACGCCGTTGAAACGACGGTCGGGGTCGGCATCGAGTGTCATCCGCACCGGCTGGCCAACCGCCACTTTGCGCAGATCGATCTCGTTCACGTAGGTGATCGACTCCATCCGCGTCAGGTCGGGCAACGTGGCGATGGCACCATCCCAGGGCGAGACCTGCGAGCCCACCGTCCGCTTGCGACCATTCCATTCCTTGACGTAGATCACCATGCCGGCCTTGGGCGCGCGGATGGTGAACTGCGACAGGACATTCTCCAGGGCCGCCAACTGATTCTTGACGCGGACCACATCGGTCTCGGCGGACCGCATCTTGGCCTGGGCCTGTTCCTCGCGGATCTGGTAGTCCTTGCGTGCCTGCACCAGCGCCCGCTCGGCCTTCTCGAGGTCGAGGGCTGCCTGCCGTTGCACGGCGGGCGTCTCGTAGGCGGACTGCTCCTTCACCAGGCGCTTTTCCTCGATGGACAGTTCCAGGTTGAGGATGTCGTCGCGCGCTTTCGAGAGCGTCAGGGTCGAGTCGAGCACCGTCTGCTCGTAGCTGGACTGTGCCTTGGTGAGCGCCAGCCCCACCTCGGTGATCTTGGTGGTGATAGGGGCACGGTCGAGCTCACCGACCACATCGCCAGCCTGCACCAGGGTGCCCTCGGGGATGAGTGAGGCAATCTTGATCTGGTAGACCTCGGCCGCGTTAGCGCCTTCGGGGACGACCATCTCGACGAACTCACGGGCCCGCAGCTCGCCGGCCGTGGTGACCCTGACGTCGAACGGTCCCTGACGCACCGGGGCAAGGAGGGGCCCCGCCGACCCGGATGATTCGCGAGAGAAGAACCAGGCACCACCGCCCAGTGCCACCGCCAGGACCCAGAACCATCGATTGCGCCACCAACTCATGGGATGATCATGCTCCACGAAGAAAGGATCGGTTGGAGGCGCAGCGCCCCCTCACTGGGATGCCGCAGCGGGCCGACCCGTCGCACACCATTCCTCAGCAGGACGAGAACAGGGGGGCGAGAGTTTCAATCTGAGATGTCCGCCGATCGGTCACGCTGGCGCCTCACCCCACATGGCCCTACTCTCCCCGGATGCTGAACGCGCCATCCACTGCACCGTGTTGCCGGTACAATGCCTGAACGTCTACTCCACGAGGCGGCAGCGTGGCGTACCGGTGCGTTGTTGATCGGGGTCGATGAGGTCGGTCGCGGGCCACTGGCCGGGCCGGTGGTGGCTGCGGCGGTCGTCTTTCCGAAGGACCAGGTACTGATCCCGGCGATCCGCGACTCCAAGCGGGTTGGGTCGGTGCGGCGTCGGGGTGAACTGGTCGAGGTGATCCGGCGCGAGTCCTTGGCGGTCGGCATTGGTGCCGCCAGTGTGGCGGAGATCGCCACGCTCAACATCCGTCGGGCGACAGTGCTCGCCATGCGCCGAGCCATCGCGCGGTGTCGGGTGCACCTGGGGGAAGTGCCCACCATGCTGCTGATCGACGGACTGCCGCTACCGGACCTGGGGGAGCCGCACGAGGCGCTGGTGGGGGGGGATGGCCGCAGCCAGTCGATTGCGGCCGCGTCGCTGGTGGCCAAGGTGGTCCGCGACACCTTGATGTCCCGTCTGGCCCGTCGGCGCCCGGGGTATGGCTGGGAGTCCAACGCCGGGTACGGCACGGCCGCGCACATTGAAGCCCTCAGGACGGCGGGCCTGACCCCGCATCACCGCGCCGGGTTCTGCGCCACGGCTCTGCGCCCGCGCTGATCACCCCGTGGTGCGGTCCCGCAGGAGATGGGTGATGACCTGCGCTTCCCACTTCGGTGCGGATGTTTCCACGATGATCAGATCGGGCCGCAGGCGACGCAGCGCCTCGCCGTTGCTCCCCGCCGAGTCGTCCTCCGGCACCTGTTCCACTTCGTTCAGCAGCACGATGGGCGTGCGCAGACCGGCGCGCTCCAGCGCACCCAGCGTCAGCAGGGTGTGGTTGAGGGTGCCCAGGCGGTCGGCAGAGACCAGCAAGGCCGTGGCCGACAGCGCGCGGGTCACATCGAGCATGGTGGTCGCCCAGGTGAGGGGGGCCAGCAGGCCGCCGGCCCCTTCGACCAGGGTGACCTCGGTGTCCCGTGCCAGCAGACGTGTCTCGGCCAGCACGGCCTGCAGGTCGAACGGCACCTGTTCACGGTCCGCGGCCTCGGCCGCTGCCACCGGGGTCCGGTAGCGCCGCAGCGCGGCTTTGGGCTCGGTCTGACCCGCTGCGGCGGCCAGCAGGACACCGTCTTCCTGGGGCGACGGGGTCAGTGGTGTGCCGGTCTCCACCAGTTTGATGGCGCGGACCCGACGGGACTGGCGGGCGAGGGCGCGGGCAATGCGGCAGCCGCACCAGGTCTTGCCGACGCTGGTATCGGTGCCGATGACAGTGACGATCTCAGGGGCAACAGTCATGGATCGATGCGGTCAGAGCGTCAAAAAGGAGGTCGATCTCGTCGGGCAGGATGGTGAGTGGTGGCATGACCACCACGACATCACCCAACGGTCGAAGAAACACACCACGGCGCTTGGCGGCCGTACAGATCCGCATGCCGGTCCGATCCGCCGGGGCGAAGGGACGGCGGCTCCCGGCATCCTGCATCATCTCGACGCCCAAGGCAAGCCCATAGTAGCGAACATCACCGACGTGCGGCAGGTTCCGGAGCGCCTCCGCCCGCGCGGTGAAGTGGGCCAGCGTTGCCGGAAGCTGTGCCAGCACGGCCGGCAGCAGGTCGAGCGTGGCATGGGCCGCGGCGGCGGCCAGGGCGTTGCCGGTGTAGGTGTGGCCGTGAAAAAAGGTCCGGCCCTCCGCCGGTGGGCCGGTAAAGCCCTCGAAGATCTGCTCGGTGGTGAGCGTCGCCGCCATCGGGAGGTAGCCACCCGTCAGGCCCTTGGCCAGACAGAGAAAGTCCGGTGTCAGTCCCTCGATCTCCGAGGCGAACATCGCCCCGGCGCGGCCGAATCCGACGGCCACTTCGTCGGCGATGAAGAAGGCCCCCGCCCGGTGGGCGGCATCCTGGATCCGGCGGGCGTAGCCGGTGGGGTGGACGATCATCCCGGCGGCACCCTGGACTCCCGGCTCCATCACCACGGCGGCGATCTCGTCGGCATGCTCGGCGATGGTCTGCTCCGACTGCGCCAGGCACTCGGCCACCCAGGCATCCTCATCGACGCCAGCCGGCGCGTGATAGCGGTCCGGCGTGGGGATCCGGATGGTCTCGAAGAGCAGCGGGGCGTAGCGCCGGTGGAACAGGTCGATGCCACCCAGCGAGACCGCCCCGACGGTATCGCCGTGGTAGGCCTCACCCAGCGTTACAAAGCGGGTCCGCTTGCGTGCCGATGCGGGCCCGTTCTGCTGCCAGTACTGATAGGCCATCTTGGTGGCGACTTCGACGGCGGTGGAGCCGCTGTCCGAGTAGAACACCCGCGACAGATCGCCGGGGGCCAGGTCTACCAGCCGCTGGGCCAGCGTCACGGCCGGCGCCGAGGCATTGCCCAGGAAGGTGGCATGGGCAAACCGGCCGAGTTGATCGGTGATGGCCCGGTCGAGTTCGGGGCGGCGGTGGCCGAAGAGATTGCACCACAACGACGAGACCCCGTCCAGGTAGCGTGTCCCGTCGGCATCGATCAGCCAATGGCCCTCACCCGCGACCACCATCAGCGGATGTTCGTCGGCGTAGACCGTGTGCGGTGTGAACGGATGCCAGACCGCGCGCTGGTCGATCGCCCGGAGGGTGGCGGCGTCGGACGCCGTCATGCCGGGATGAGTTCAGCCACGCTGAAACCGGCGTCACGGATCATCTGCAGATCGTGATCGTACCCCGCGCCGGGTGTGGTGAGATAGCCGTCGACGAAGAGCGAGTTGGCCGGGTACAGAGCCAGCACCTGCATCGAGCGCAGATTCACTTCGCGCCCGCCGGCGATCCGGATGTCGCGGGATGGATTCACGAAGCGCATCATCGCGAGGATGCGCAGGCAGTCCTGCGGGGCCAGCCGTTCGAGGTCGCCCATCGGCGTGCCGGGGCGTGGATCGAGGAAGTTGACGGGGATCGATTCCACCTCCAGATCGCGGAGCGAGAAGGCCAGATCGAGACGGTCCTCGATGGTCTCGCCCATGCCCAGAATGCCGCCACAGCAGGCTTCGAGGCCAGCCGCACGGGCGCGCTTCACGGTGGCGACGCGATCGTCCCAGGTGTGCGAGCCCACCACTTCGGCGAAGAAGCGCTCCGAACTCTCCAGGTTGTGGTTGAAGCGCGAGACGCCGGCCGCGACCAGCCGCTCCGCCTGGCCCTCACGCAGCAGGCCCAGCGAGGTGCAGATGTTGATGTCGTAGTTGGCCTTGATCTGCTGCACGGCATCGCAGATGACATCCAGATCGCGCTCCGACGGGCCCCGCGTCGCGGTGACGATGCAGTACTTGACGGCGCCCATCTCGGCGGCGCGCCGGGCGCCGGCCACGATCTCGTCGGCCGTCTGCAGCTTGGCGCGACCGGTGCCGGTCTCGTACCGGGCGCTCTGGGAGCAGAAACCGCAGTCCTCGGGGCAAGCGCCGAGCTTGGCGTTCTGCAGCACGTGGAGGCGGACGTCGCGGCCGTGGAAGCGCTCCCGGATCCGGAAGGCGGCGTCGAGCAGGGGGAGGAGGTCGGACTCCCCCGAGGTGAGGACGGCGCGCGCGTCATCCCGGGTAACCGGGCGACCAGCCAGGACGTGGTCAGCGAGGGACTGCCAATCGATCAGGGGCACGGGAGCGCTCCAGCATGGTCTGTGAAGGCGCAGTCCGGTATCTTACCCGGCTTGCGGGGGTGTAGCTCAGCTGGCAGAGCATCCGGCTTTTAACCGGCAGGTCGTGGGTTCGAGCCCCACCGCCCCTATGCCCCGCCTCCAGCCCCGAAAGATACAGCCGGGGCCCCTGGACCTCGAAGGTCGAGGGTGGCAGCGGCGCGACGACCATTTCACATTGAAACGTAACGCGGGTTGTTCCTGGCGCATCCTTCAGGCTACGATTGGTTGCCCACCGGTAGCCCGGCTCCGGGGCATGTCGTTCGTCCGATCCCCGGAGGGTACTCCTTGTCTCGTCTGTCATTCGGGTTGCTGGCCTGCCTGTCCCTCGGCGCCTGTGCGCAGCCCCGCTTCACCCCGCGTCCCCAGCCGTCCGCCCCTGAAGCGACTCCGGAGAGTTCCGCTGCCGTGCGGAGCAACGGCACCTTCCCCGATGAGGAGCAGACCCCGCCGCGCCAGGTGCTGGTGCGCCCTACCGACTCCATTGCCGCGGCCCGGGACCGCCGGATCGCGACCGACTCGCTGGCGGATGCCGCCCTGCTCGGCATCCTGTCCGAGTTCACGCCGCTGAGCGGTCTGCCCAGCCTGGTGCTCGACGATGTGGCGCCGCTGGCCCTCAACGCCAATGCCTTGGCCGGGCATCCGCGGGTCCAGTACTGGGTCGACTACTTCGCGGGTACCGCGCACGACCGGTTCCAGATCTGGCTTGACCGGATGCCGCGCTACGAGGAGTTGATCCGGTCCCATCTGGTGGCCAACCAGTTGCCGGGTGACCTGATTCACCTGGCGCTGATCGAGTCGGGCTTCTCCAACGTTGCCGTGTCGACCGCCAAGGCCACCGGCATGTGGCAGTTCATGGTGGGGACCGGCAAGGAGTACGGGCTGGCCGTCGACGCCTGGGTCGACGAGCGGCGCGATCCGGTGCAGGCCACCGATGCGGCGGCTCGGCACCTGCGCGATCTCACCGCCCGGTTCGGCTCCTACTACCTGGCGGCCGCAGCCTACAACGCGGGTGCGGGCCGAGTGGGGCGCGGACTCACCCAGCTCGGAGTGCCGCGCGAGAGCGAGTCGCCCGACACCACGCCCGACCTCACCAATGGCGACGCGTTCTTCTCGCTGGCGGATACCCGTCTGATCATGCAGGAGACCAAGGACTATGTGCCCAAGCTGATCGCGGCAACGCTGATCGCGACCCAGCCCGAGGCGCACGGCTTCTTCATCGACCGCACCGTCGACCCGTTCCCGCGGGATTCCGTGATGGTCGACGGCGGGACGGGGCTCGACCTGATTGCCCGGCTCGCCGGTCGCTCCTTCGAGGAACTGCGGGAGCTGAACCCCCATCTGCTCAAGGCCGTGGCGCCGCCCACGGTGGCGTCCTACCCGATCCGCGTGCCCGCCGGGACCGCCGATCTGGTCGCGGAGTCCTACGCCGAGCTGCCGGCGGAGGAGCGGCTGGCGCTGCGCAAGCACACGGTCAAGCGCGGCGAGACCGTGGCGTCGATCGCCAAGGCCACCGGGACCGATGCCGAAGAGATTCGTGTGGTCAACCGGGCCGCGCGCGGGAGTTCGCTGTCGGCCGGCACCGTGCTCTATCTGCCCCGCACCACCATTCCGATGGCGCTGCTGCGGGATGCCGGCAGCGCACCGGCCGCTGCGACGCATGTGGTCAAGTCCGGTGAGACGCTGGGCGGCATTGCCCGGCGGTACGGGATGACGGTGGCCGCGCTGCAGTCGGAGAACCGGCTGGGGAAGTCGACGGTCATCCGCGTGGGACAGCGGCTCGCGGTGGCGGCGCGGACCTCGGCGCCGACCTCGACCGCAGCGGCCAAGCCCGCCACGACGACCAGCAACAAGACGCTGCCTGCCAGCAGTGCCGCGCGCACCCATGTGGTGCGGGCCGGCGAGACGGTGAGTGGCATCGCGACGCGCTATGGCGTCAGCCAGAGTCGCCTGGTGAGTCTGAATGGTCTTGGGAAGAGCGCCAAGATCAGGGTGGGTCAGAAGCTCCGGATTCCCGGCTGATACGCCGGGTGGTGCCGTGATCGGCTGGAAGACAGACGGGCCGGATCAAGTGATCCGGCCCGTTGTGCATTACGGCCTTCCCTGCGGTCCTCCCCGTGAGTTCAGGGGCGGAGGCGCAGTACCGCATCCGAGTAGCGGGTGCCGATCTCGGTGCCTTCGGCAACCTGCGCCATCACCAGGGTCGGGCCCTTGTTGTAGGCTTCGAGGGCCAGGACGTGGTCGTTGCCGAACTGCTTCAGCAGGTCCCGCAGGTAGCGGAAGCCGATGCGGAGATTGAGCGCCGGTGTCATCAGGTCGGTCGCCGTGATGGTGGGCTCGTAGGCGCGCGCGGTGGGCAGACGGAGCTGCGTCAGTCCGATCGCGGCCCGGTGGGAGGCGGCGCTGTTCTGGAAATTGCTTTCGATCTGCACCAGCCGGAAACCGATGGCGGGCGCAATGCCTTCCGCCACGGCATTGTCGTAGATCACCGCGGCCAGGTCGGCCGGGATATCGTAGCGCGCCGAGTAGTCGAGAATCTGGTGGGCGCGTTCGAGTTCGAGCTGCGTGGTGCGCAACTGGGCTTCCATCCGGGCGATCACATCCACCGTGTCTTCGACCACGACGGCGGTCTCGACCGCAGGTGCGGGGGGATCGACCATGACGGTCGACAGCGCGCCCAGTCCCATGAGGGCAACCACCCCCAGGCCGATGGCGACTCCCCGCACAATCAGACGTCCAATCATCATACCTCCTGCCGTGTTCCCCGATGGGAGCGCCCATCGGTCCGCGACCACATGCCTGCCCATTCGGGACGACGGGGGTGCGGCCTTCCCCGTACCAGACGTTGTATCCATGGCCCCGTGCACATCGGGGCGCGTGCTGCGACGGGCGGTCACGAGGCCGCCCCCAGCGCGGTGAGTCGATCCCCCAGGGTTGCCAGCAGCAACTGGGGGTTCACATTGCCCTGGGCCCGTTCCCGGGCCTGCAGGACGGCCTCGACTGCGGCCGTGCGGGCCGCAGCGGCGGTCAGATCGCCGCGCCGGGTGGCGGTGCGACCGTCGGCCATGAGCTGATCCGCCAGCGCGTCGAGCAACAGGGAGAAGTCGCCTCGGGCCTGCCAGGGGCCCTGCTTGAGCGCCCGTTCGGTCGCGGCAGTGACACCCTTGGCCAGGGCGGCGCGCCAGGCCTCGGCCGCCTCAGCCGCCTTGCGGTCCGCCCCGTCGCCGGCCAGAGCACGGCCGATGGAGCCGTGCGCGGCGGCCAGGTCCAGTTGTTCACCACCGGTGGGGTGATGCTCCCGGAAGAACCTGGTCACGTCGTCGTCGGCGAGCCGCTGGAGGCGGATCGGGATGGCCCGCGAGCGGATGGTGGTGAGCACCTGTCCCGGGGTGGTGGTCGTCAGCAGGAACCAGGTACGGGCAGGCGGCTCTTCCAACAGCTTGAGCAGCGCGTTGGCCCCTTCCTGACTCGACTCCTGCGGCACCAGCCGGTCGGCCTGGCCGATGATGAACACCCGGGCACCACCTTCCGCGGCGGTCAGGGTGGCCCGGCGCTGAATCAGGCGGGCGGCGCTGATGCCATGGCTGGCCATGCCGTCGGGATGAGCCCACAGCGGATTGGTCCGCCGTTCGGCCAGGACGGCCTCAATGGACTCGGCGGTCTCTTCGACCTGCTTGTCGTGGTCCGCCGCCTTGGGGCGGGGGACCGGAACAATCCAGTGGAGATCGGGGTGGGCCAGGCCCAGGGTCCGGAGACAGCTTGAGCAGGAGCCGCAGGGCTCACCCGCTGTGGGGGACTGGCAGAGCAGACGCTGAGCGACCCAGAGCGCCAAGCGTTGCTTGCCCACGCCGCGTGGTCCGGTCAGGAGCAGCACCTGCGGGAGGTCGCCAGCCACGACAGCGTGGTCGATGCGGCGTCGCAGGTCGTGATGCCCGACCAGAGGGAGGATCGACATGGGGTGTGAAGGTAGCCAGGACGGGTGGAAATGGAAGGGGTAGATGGGTGTAACGCTATTTTCCACAACGACTTACGTTGCAGGAGGCGGGGTAGGACTACGCCGTTGTGGCCGACCGGTGGCCGCAGAGGCAAGTGTGAGTACTCACTGCAAGGATTGGCCTGTGAGCAAACACTCATTTGACGGGGCTAAGTGCTGATCTCCTCGTAAGTTGCTCCAACGCATCCCGGTCGACCACCTCGCGGACCTGGGCCTGTCGTTCTGGCGCGCCCGATATGCCACCTCGCCGACCGGTGAAACGTCGTTGCGCGTTTCGGCTTGCACCGTTCGGCGGCGAGTCGGGTTTTCCACGGGGTGCCATGGCAAGGACCCAGGGGCACGGGGCAGGGGGCCCGGGCGTCGGGCCAGGGTACGGTCGGACGTCAACGCTGGGCTGGTAGTGGGGTTCTTGTCTCCCGCGCGGACCCTGACTAGTTTTGCCCCGCTGTACCACGATCGCTTGTCGATCCCGAGTAGCTCAGTCGGTAGAGCAGCTGACTGTTAATCAGCGGGTCGGGGGTTCGAGTCCCTCCTCGGGAGTTGCGGTAAGTTCTTTCATCACAATGCATTCCGCTTCCTCAGGACGCCGAGGCCTCGTTCGTCGAGGCCCCGGGTTCGGGGACTTCAGCGCCCCCCCTTCCATCCAGGGCCCGACCAGTCCATCTTTCGGGGCTGGTCGGCGTGCGGGTCGCGTCGACGTGGATTGGCAGGAGACCGGGCGCACAGCCCTCACAGGAGTCTGGAACCGATGGCGAAGACGAGTTGGCTCGAGCGCGGGAAGAAGCGCGCCAAGCTGGAAGCCAAGTACAGCACGCAGCGCAAGGCGCTCAAGGCGATCATCTCCGACGTGAATGCGACCGAGTCCGTCAAGACCGACGCGATCCGCAAGCTGCAGGCGATGCCCCGCAATGCCTCGCCGGTGCGGCGGGTGAACCGCTGCCAGGTCTCCGGCCGGTCGCGGGCCTTCATCCGGCGTTTCGGGCTCTCCCGCATCGCATTCCGTGAAATGGCGCTCGAGGGGAAGATCCCCGGCGTGCGCAAAGCTTCCTGGTAAGGAGTCGATACCATGGCCAAGAAGGGACGTCTCCAGGTCAAGCTCCGCAGCAGCGAGAGCGCGTACATGTACGTGACCACCAAGAACCCCAAGAAGCACCCGGAGCGGATGGAGCTCCGGAAGTACGACCCCACCCTGAAGCGCCACACCGCCTTCAAGGAAGAGAAGTAGGGGCACCCCGGCGCCGCCGGCAGACACGCGGGTCACGGACATGGTTCGTGGCCCGCGCTTATTTTCCCCCGGGTCACCGACCGGTGGCACCAGCTACCCCCGTCTGTCCGGAGGTCCCCATGGTCGTTCTGCGTCGTCTGCTGCCCCTGCTCGCCCTCGGTGCGCTCCTTCCCCTGCCCGCCACGGCGCAGGTCGGATCGCCCGGCGGCCCCGTGCCCGTCGAACAGTTGCAGGCTCGCCGGGCTGCCGTCCTCAAGGCCATGCGCCCCGGCGTCGCCGTCATCACGGCCGCCAAGGTGCGGGTGACCGCCGTCGACTTCACCCAGGATGCCGACTACCGCGAGAGTCCAGACTTCTTCTACCTGACCGGTGTGGAGTCGCCCGACGCGCGCCTGGTGCTGATCAAGACCGACTCCACCGCCGAGGGCGAGGTGCGGCTCTTCCTGACTCGGCCGCCCGCCGTGGCCGATATCTGGAGTGCGGCCCGGACCTACGCCGACAGCATCGCCGCCCGGGTGACCGGGCTCACACTCGCCGACATCTGCCCGATTCCAGCAGCGGGTGGTCGTGGGGGTCGTGGCGCCGCCGGTGCCGCGCCCGCAGGCGCTCCCGCAGGGCAGTGTGCCCCGCTGCGTTCGCGTCCGGCGACCGCGCTGGTGTCGGACCAGCAGGTGCTGCCTCCCGGCGTTGGTCGCGGTGGCGCGGGCCAGGTGGCCATTGCATCGCCGGTCGATGCCGTGGTCGATTCGTTCGCCCGCATGCTGAATGTTGAGAAGCTGAACCGCACGCAGTTGAACACCGCCATCAACAACTCGCGGTCCGTAAAGGACGCCGACGAGCTGCGCCGCCTGCGCCGCGCCTCCGAGATCTCGGCGGAGGGGCATCGCGCCGCGATGATGTACACTCGGCCCGGCATGTGGGAGTACGAGATCGAAGCCCAGGTGGAGTATGAGTTCCACCGGCGCGGCGCCGAGCGGGTGGGCTACCCGAGCATCGTGGGGTCCGGTCCCAATGCGACCATCCTCCACTACGACCTCTCCCGCCGTCAGAGCCAGGATGGCGAGCTGGTCCTGGTCGACGCCGCGGCAGAGTTCGGCTACTACACCGCCGACGTGACCCGCACCTTCCCGGTGAACGGCAAGTTCACACCCCGCCAGAAGGCCCTGTACGAACTGGTGCTCGGTGCGCAGCAGGCCTCGATGGATTCGGTGCGTCCGGGGCAGACCATGGCCCGGCTCCAGCAGATCGTGCGTGAGTATCTGCGGGTCAATTCCGGCACACTCTGCGGTGAGCGGACCTGCGACACCTACCTCACCCACGGCACCTCGCACATGGTCGGGCTGGCGGTGCACGACGTGAATCCCGGCTTCCGCGAGCTGATGCCGGGCATGGCCTTCACCATCGAGCCCGGGCTCTACATCCCGGCCGAATCGATCGGCATCCGGATCGAGGATGTCATCCTGGTGACCGCCACCGGCTACGAGAATCTGAGCCGCGGCGCGCCGCGGACGGTGGCGGATATCGAGGCCCTCGCGGCTGAGGGGCGTCGCCTCCGGCCGTGAACGACCCGGAGGAGTTCCGCCGCCACGCCCACGAGCTGGTCGACTGGATCGCCGACTACTGGCAGGGCATCGGGACGGAGCGGGCGACACCGGACGTACGACCCGGTGACGTCCGCTCCCGGCTCGCGGCCTCGCCGCCGGAACAGGGCGAGCCCTTCGAGCGGATCATGGCGGATTTTCAGGAGGTGATCAAACCGGGGGTGGCCCACTGGGGTCACCCCGGCTGGTTCGCCTATTTCCCCTCCAACTCCTCGCCGCCCTCGGTGCTGGGCGAGATCCTGGCCGCCGGGCTCGGCGCGCAATGCATGAGCTGGGCGACCTCGCCGGCGGCCACCGAACTCGAACAGCAGATGATGGCCTGGCTGGTCTCGCTCTTCGGTCTGCCCGAGGGCTTCACCGGGTCGATTCAGGATACCGCATCGACGTCCACGCTCACGGCCTTCCTCACGGCCCGGCACCGTCACGGCGACCTGCCGCGGATGACGGCGTACTGGTCGTCGGAGTCGCATTCCTCGGTGAACAAGGCCGCGCGCCTGGCGGGTATTCCGGTGGAACGTCACCGGGTGATCGGCGTGGATGAGACCTTCGCGATCGACCCGGCCGCTCTGGCCGCGGCCATCGCTGCCGATCAGGCGGCGGGACTGGTGCCCGGTGTGGTGGTCGCTACGGTGGGGACCACGTCCTCGACCGGGTGTGATCCCGTACGCACCGTCGGTACCATCGCTCGGGAGGCAGGCGCCTGGTTCCACGTCGATGGCGCCTACGGCGGCACCACGATGATCCTGCCGGAGCTGCGCCATCTCTTCGATGGGATCGAGCTGGCCGACTCGCTGGTGATCAACCCGCACAAGTGGTTGATGACGTCATTCGACTGCAGTACCTACTTCGTGCGCGATGTCGAGCTGCTGGTGCGGACCTTCGGCGAGAACCCGGAGTACCTCCGTACCACGCATGACGCCGAGGTGGTGAACTATCGCGACTGGGGCATTCCGCTGGGGCGCCGGTTTCGGGCGCTCAAGCTGTGGTTCATGCTGCGGAGCTATGGGACGGCTGCGCTGCGCGAGATGGTGCGCTCGCATATCGCGATGGCGCAGCGGCTGGCCGCCATCATTGCGGATACGCCGGAATGGGAGGTGCTGGCGCCGGTTCCATTCGGACTGATCTGCTTCCGGCAGGTGCCGACCGCGCTGCTCGGCGACGAAGCGGCGATTGCCCGCCACAACGCCGCGCTGATGGAACGGGCCAACGCGACCGGCCGGGTGTTCCTCTCCCACACGCGACTCGGTGGTCGATACGTGATCCGCATGTCGATCGGACAGTTCCGCACCGAGTGGCGGCACGTGGCGGAGGCGTGGGAGCTGTTGAACGGGGGCAAGCCAACGTCCATCTAGTGTGCGACACCCAGCGGTCACGCGGTGGTGCCAGGCGCACTACTCCTGACGCCGCCGGGATCCCGCACGCCGCGGAGCCACCGGCGGTGCACCGGGGGCCGCCGGCTGTGCCAACACTTCGCGCAGGTACCGCCCGGTGTGGCTTTCCGGCACCGTGGCCACTTCCTCCGGCGTGCCCATCGCGACAATCGCCCCGCCGCCCGGCCCGGCCTCCGGCCCAAGATCAATGACCCAGTCGGCCCGCTTGATGACATCGAGGTGATGCTCGATGACCACCACCGTGTGCCCGGCATCGGCCAGGCGGTCGAGTACGCCGATGAGCGTGCGGACGTCGTCGAGATGGAGACCGGTGGTCGGCTCGTCGAGCAGATAGAGTTTGCGCCCTGCCGTGCGACGGGTGCTGTGGAGTTCCCGGGCAATCTTGAGGCGCTGGGCCTCGCCGCCGGACAGGGTGGTCGCGGGCTGCCCCAGTCGCAGGTAGCCGAGGCCCACCTGCTGCAAGTGCCAGAGCGTGGCCCCCAGACGGGGATAGTCGTGAAAGCGCTGGATGGCCTCGTCGACACTCCATTGCAGCACGTCGTGAATCGAGGCGCCCATGACGCGGACATCGAGCACCTCGCGGGCGTAGCGGGTCCCGCCACAGGTCTCGCAGGGGATGAAGACATCCGCCAGGAAGACCATCTCGATCGGCAGGGCTCCGGCCCCTTCGCAGGTCGGACAGCGGCCGCCCGCCACATTGAACGAGAAGGTGCTCGCGGTGTACCGCCGCTTCCGCGCCAGCGGTTGGGCGGCGAACAGGGCCCGGATGTCGTCGAAGGCCTTGATGTAGGTCACCGGATTGGAGCGCGGCGTCCGTCCGATCGGGGACTGGTCCACCAGCACCACGTCGTTCAGCTTCTCCCATCCCAGGCAGGCGGACACCTCGCCGATCACCTCACCGAGATGCCGTTTGGCGGAGTCGTCGCCGTCGAGGCGCCGTTCGAGCTGCCGGTAGAGGACGTCGTGAGCGAGCGTACTCTTGCCGGAGCCGGAGACGCCGGTGATCGCGGTCAGCGTGCCGAGCGGGATGCGCACGTCGACGCCGCGGAGGTTGTGGAGTCGTGCGCCGTGCAGTTCCAGCCATTCAGGTCCGAGCGGGCGCCGGACCGACGGAATCCCGATCCGCTTCCGACCGGTGAGGTAGTCGGTGGTGAGTGTTGGCGGTGCCTCGTCGATCGGCCCCGCATGCAGCAGGGTGCCACCCGCCTCGCCGGCGCCCGGCCCGAGTTCGAGCATCCAGTCAGCGGCGGCAATCGCGAGGGGGTCGTGTTCCACCACCACGAGGGTGTTGCCGTGGTCGCGCAGGCGGCGCAGAATGGCCAGGAGGCGGTCGGTGTCACGCGGGTGCAGACCGATGGATGGTTCGTCCAGCACGTAAAGCGTGTCCACCAGTCGTGCGCCGAGGGCATTGGCAAGTGCGATCCGCTGGGATTCGCCACCGGAGAGTGTCCGGGTCTGCCGCTCCAGGGTGAGATAGCCCAGGCCCACGTCCTCCAGGCAGGCCAGCCGGTCAAGCGCTTCGCCGCGGATGTGGTCGGCGATCACGGCGGCGCTGCCCGTCAGCGGCAGGTTGCCCAGCCAGGCGCGCACGTCACCGATGGTCCGGTGCAGCAGATCGCCGAGGGGCAGGTCGGCGACCGTGACGGCCCGGGCCTCCGGCCGCAGTCTGGTGCCGTCACAGGCGGTGCAGCGATGGGCCAACTGATACTGCCGCAGGAAGACGCGGATGTACTGTTTGTAGCGCTTGGCCTCGAGGTCCTGCAGGAAGGGGAAAATCCCGACATACCGCCCCTGGCGCCCGTGAAGCAGGACCTCCCGGGCAGCGTCGGGGATGGTCTCCCACGGGGCGTCCGCGGCCACACCGAGCCGCTTCGCCGTGCTGAGCAGCAGCGCGCGGCGGGCCTCGTATCGTGGCGCGGTCCACGGGGCGATCGCCCCGTCGGCCAGCGAGCGGGTCGGCTCCGGCACCACCAGCGAGAGGTCGTAGGTGAGGATCGCGCCGAAGCCGGTGCAGGTGGGACAGGCGCCGGTCGGGTGGTTGAAGGAGAAGAGCGTCGGTGTCAGCGGCGATGCGGGTGTGTCGCAGCGGGAGCAGGCCTCACGTTCGGTGAAGCGATGCGTCCCGGCCTCCCCAACGGCCATCGCCACGCCCTGCCCTCGGCGGAAGGCCGTCGCCACGGCCTCGGTGATCCGCCCCTGATGCGCCGACGTGGCCAGCAGGCGGTCGACCACCACCAGCACCGGTTCAGGGCCGCCCAGCCGCAGGTCGGCCGGGAGATCGTCCAGGTGGACGGGGGTGCTGCCGACCAGGAGCCGCAGGAATCCGTCGGCGCGCAGGGCCTCGAGTGCCTCCGCCACGGGAGTCGTCGTGGGGACGGCCAGGGGGAAGCCGATCTGCAGGCGTCCGGTCTCGGTGCCAAATACGGTGGCGGCGGCACTCTCCGGGGTGTCGCGCCGGATGGTGCCCCCGCAGTGGATGCAGTGCGGCACACCGACCCGGGCCCAGAGGAGCCTGAGGAAGTCGTAGACCTCGGTGGCGGTTCCCACAGTCGACCGGGCCGACATGGCCGGGGTGCGCTGCTCGATGGCGATGGCGGGGGCCAGGCCGTCGATCCGGTCGACCAGCGGTTTCGGCATCCGATCCAGGAACTGCTTGGCATAGGTCGACAGCGACTCGATGTAGCGGCGCTGCCCTTCGGCATAGAGCGTGTCGAAGGCCAGCGAACTCTTGCCGCTGCCCGAGGGGCCGGTGATCACGGTCAGGCGACGGTGCGGGATGCTCGCCGAGATGCCGCGGAGATTGTGCTGCCGAGCGTTGACGATCTGGATGGCCGAATGCTTCACGGTCGAAACGTATCGCAGGGGGCGGGAGAATGCAGCGGCATGGCGCGACCGTGCGGATACCGATACGTTTGATGCCGCATGGCCCAGTTGCTGACCCCCACCGCCCTCCGTCGCGGATTCTTCCTCTTCGCCGGCATTTCCCTCTGTGCCTGGCTCATTCTGGTGCTGGGCGACGATGCCGCCGCGTTCCTGCCGTCGCTGCGCCGGATCGAGTGGCAGTGGATGGTGGTCGGGGTACTGCTGGCCTCGGTGGACTGGGTCGGTGGCGGCCTGCGCCTCTGGGTGCTGCTGCGGGTGGTCCATCCCAACCCGTCGCTGCGTGGGGCCATCATTGCTGGGGGCATGGGGGCCTGGGGCTCCTATGTCACACCGATGCAGTCGGGGGCCTCCCCGATGATCATCTACTCGCTCAAACGCGCCGGGGTACCGATTTCCCGGGCCATGACCACCACGCTGATGTCATTCATCGCGACGGTGGTCTTCTTCGCAATTGCCGGTCCGATGGCCCTGTTCCTCGGCGCCGGGGAGGCACTGAGTGCCCGCGGAGTCGTGCTGGGGATGTCGCTGCTCGACCTCTTCAAGGTGACCATGGCCATCTTCGCCATCATCGGCCTGCTGCTGCTGGTGGTGATGGTCAAGCCCCAGGTGATCTCTTCCCTGGTCCATCGGCTGGCCACGGCCCTGGGGGCCCGCAGCCGTCGGGTGGCGGCCCGGCTGGACGGCCTGCGCGCCGGGATCGATCAGGCCCACGAGAGCATGCAGTTGTTCAACACCCGCCGCGGCTGGGCCGCCCTGGGCTGGGCCGTGCTGATCTCCGGCCCCAGCCATGGGAACCGTCTGCTGGCCGGATACGTGGCGCTGCGGGCCATCGGCGTCCAGGCTGATTTCGTCGATATCCTGCTGCTGCAGACGCTGATCACTTTCCTGCTCTACTTCGCCCCGACGCCCGGTGGTTCGGGCGTGGCCGAGTTTCTGTCCGCCTCGATCATGGGTGTGTACCTGACGGACGGGTTGAAGCCCCTGTACACGCTTATCTGGCGGCTGATTCTCTCGTGGCTCACCATCGGGGCCGGATTCGTGGTCTTCTCGGGCTGGGTGAAGCAGGGCTTGCGCGGCGTCGAGGTGGTGTCGCCGCACGGCGACCCTGAATGACCGTACCCGGCCCCTCCCGCGAGCAGGAGACTCAGCTCCGGCGCCGGTTGATCGCCACCGCTCGGCCCTATCGTCACCTGCTGATCTGGGCGGCTGTGCTGCTGCTGCTCCAGTCGTTGCTGGCGCTGGTGATGCCCGCCGTCACCCAGCGGGCCATCGATCAGGCCATTCCCGCCGGTGATCAGGCCCTGTTGCTGCGCCTGGGGCTGCTCGGTGGCGCCGCGCTGGTAGTGAGCGCCCTGGTCGAGTACGCGCAGGCGGTGGCCACGGCGCGGGTGGGTCAGCAGGTCATGTCCGATCTGCGCCGCCGCATCTTCGACCATTTCCAGCGCCTCGGCATTCCGTTCTTCGACGGCCAGCCGGTCGGACGCCTGGTGACCCGCGCGACCTCCGATGTCGAAACGCTGAACGAACTGCTCTCCTCCGGTCTGGTCGCAGTGTTGGGCGATCTGGTGACGGTGGTGACCGTCGGCGTGATGATGCTGCTGATCGACTGGCGGCTGGCGCTGGTCACCTTCCTGGTGCTGCCGGTGCTGGCGATCATCGTGGTGCTCTTCCGCGGTGCCGTGCGCTCCTCCTTCGCGGCGATCCGCACCGTGGTCGCCCGGATGAACAGCTACTTGAGCGAACATCTCTCCGGCGTCCGGGTGGTGCAGTTCTTCCACCGGGAAGCGGCCGTCCGCGAGGAGTTTGCCCGGATCAACCGCGATCATCGCGACGCGCAGTACCGGTCGATCTTCCTGTACGCGCTGTTCTTTCCGGTGGTCGAAGTGCTGATGTCTGCCGCCCTGGCGCTGGTGCTCTGGTTCGGCGGGGGCGTGCGGGTGCAGGAGGCGCTGTCCATCGGCGTGCTGGCGGCCTTCATCCAACTGGTGCGGCGGTTCTTCCAGCCGCTGCAGGACCTGGCCGAGAAGTTCAACCTCCTGCAGAGTGCCATGGCCAGTGGGGAGCGGATCTTCGGGCTGCTGGACACGCCCGTGCCGCCACCGCGGGCGGAGGCCATCGCTCCGCCTCCCACGGCACTGCGGGGCGAGCTGGTGTTCGAGGACGTCTGGTTCCGGTACCAGGAGGAGGGCCCCTGGGTGCTGCGGGGGATCTCCTTCACGGTGGGCGCCGGGGAGACCGTGGCGCTGGTGGGGCACACCGGTGCGGGGAAGAGCACCATCCTCTCGCTGCTGCTGGACTTCCACACGCCCACCAAGGGTCGGATTCTCCTGGATGGCCACGACCTCGCCACCCTGGACCCCCGCTGGGTCCGGGCCCGGATCGGCTATGTGCCCCAGGATCTGTTCCTGTTCCGGGGCGATCTGCTCCGGAACCTCCGCCTGGACCGTCCGCTCGACCCAGCGGCGGTGGCAGAGGCTGCCGCGATTGTGGGGGCCGGTGACCTGATCGCCCGGCTTCCGGGTGGGCTGGCCCACCAGGTGGCCGAGCGGGGCCGGTCGCTCTCGATGGGGGAGCGGCAGTTGCTGTCGCTGGCCCGGGCGGTGGCGGGAGACCCTGCCATTCTGCTGTTGGATGAGGCCACCAGCGCGGTGGATCCGGCCACCGAGGCGAGGATCCAGGCGGGGCTGGATCAGGCCCGGGCCGGTCGCACAGCCCTGGTGGTGGCCCACCGGCTGGGCACCATCCGCCACGCCGACCGGATCCACGTGCTGCACCACGGCGACCTCCGCGAGAGCGGGACCCACGACGAATTGCTGGCTCGCGGTGGGCTGTACCACCAACTGGTGACCCTCCAGTACGGGGGGCGGGAGCGCCGGATCGCCTGAGTCGCCTTGCCCCATACCCGGGGCGGCGGATAGCTTTCCCTATCTTTGTCCTGTTGCCTGCGGAGCGTTCCACTGAGCACAGCCTGGCCAGCCACCTCTTCGTCCGAGACCACCCCCTCCACCGGGGCGGGTGCAGGCCTTGCCGTGGTGTATGGCCGCTCGGGTGTGCCGGGGCTGGCGACGGTGCCTGTGAGGGCCGAGCGGGCCCGGCTGGGCTCCGATCCCACCTGCGAAGTGGTGCTGGACAGCCGGAGCGTGGCACCGGTGCACGCCGAGCTGCACTGCCGCGAGGGACTGTGGTGGCTGACGGACCTGGGGTCCGACACCGGGAGCTGGATCGACGACGAGCCCGTCGTCGGGGCCACACCGGTGGCGGTCGGGTCGACGCTCCGGCTGGGGGACGCCGTGCTGGTGTTCGAGCCGCTGGCTGTACCCGTAGCCGCTCCGGTCGCGCCGCCGTCCGCACCGCCGGTGCTTGATGTACAGGCTACTACCTGGGTCACCGAGGACGAACTCGGTGTTGAGTCGCCGGAGGACTCCCCGCGTGGGTGGTCCCGGCTCGTTCTCTGGGGCGCGGTCGCCGTCGGCGTGATGGCCGGGGCCGTGGCTCTCTACTATTACCTCGTCCGAGTCGGCTGAATGCGCTTTTCCTGTGCCGCCCGTACCGATGTCGGTGTGCTCCGTTCCGGCAACGAAGACACCTACCTGATGGCCAATGATCGGGGCCTGTTCGTTGTGGCCGACGGGATGGGCGGGCACGCGGCGGGCGAGATCGCCTCCGCCATGGCGACGCAGCTCATCGCCGAGACCTACCAGCCCGCGCGGGGCATGTCGGACGACGAACTGATGGCCCAGATGGTGGCCGCGATCCGGGCCGCCAACACCGCCATCTATCAGCGCACACTGGCCGAGCAGGACAAGCGGGGCATGGGCACCACGGCCACCGTGCTGCATCTGCTGCCGCGCCGCTATCTGATCGGCCAGGTCGGGGATTCCCGGGCCTATCTGCTGCGCGGTGGCGTGCTCACCCAACTGACCAAGGACCACTCCTACGTGCAGGAGCAGGTCGACGCCGGGCGGCTGACGCCGGACGAGGCCCGGGTCCACCCCTATGCCAATGTGATCACCCGCTGCGTGGGCTCCAATGGCGATGTGGTGCCCGATCTCTTCCTCGGCACGCTGGAACCCGACGACCTGCTGGTGCTTGCCTCCGACGGACTGACCGGCATGCTGGACGACGACGACCTGCGCAGCGTGCTGCAGAGCACACCGGACCTCGAGGTTGCGGTGGACGCCCTGATTGCCGACGCCAACCGGCGCGGCGGGCTGGACAACATCACCGTCATTCTGGTCCGGATCGAGGCGGTCGCCGCCCCGACCGGTGAGATTCCCGCCATCCGGCGGTAGCCCCCGGCGCTTGCGCGGTGCCGGGGGGGGAGAGTTCAACCGGACCGCATCTCAGGGAGCGCCACACATGTCTCTCGCCATGTTCCGCAGCATCGCACTGGCCGCCGTGGTATTGGGCGGCGCACTGCCGCTGGCCGCGCAGGCCCCCGTCAACACCCGAGTCGGGATCGCACCCATCGCCAATGAGCTGGTTCTTTCCAGTCCGACGCCCGGCCGTTCCCTTCTGCCGGATTCTGCCGCGCGGGACTATCGCAATGCTGGGGCGCTGATGGGTGGGGGACTGTTTTTGGGGTCATCGGTGTACGTGCTTGGCCTCAGTTGCCACTTGCATCGATGCCGGACGAATGTGTCCGGCCTGGCCACCGCTGCCGCCAGCGTGGCGTTCGTCACGGCTATCGGGGCGGGGATCGGGGCAGTGATAGGGTCGTTCATTTCGAAGGAGTAGGGGAGCGTCTACTCCACAATCTCCCCCGGCACCTCATCCAGTGACCGGGGTTCCGCCGTGAAAATCCGCAGTCGCCGGGCGCTCTGGTAGAGTTCCGCTGCCACGCGGGGCAGGCCGAGCTGACCGGTCATCCCGGCATCGGTCAGGTGCTCGATGTCGCCGCTCCGTGTGGCCAGCGGGAGGTCCACGCTGAGCATGGTCGGGCGCTCGGGGAAGTCGATCAGCACGCCCCCGGCGGGCAGGCCGAGACGGTCGGCCAGGGCATCCTCTGCGGCGGCCAGGCGCGCCGGGTCCTGCCAGACCCACGGGGCGATGCGGTCGCCGACCTCGGAGGCCGGGAGGTCGATGGCGCGCTTGTAGAGACGGCGGGCCCGTAGCGCCTGGGCCAGGCCGGTGGTGTCGCAGGCGAGGAGATGGGTGTCGAGCGTGCCGTCGGTGGCATCGGCCACCACGTCGAGTGCGATGGCGCCGGTCGCCACGGCCTGGCGCACCACCCGCTTGAACATGCAGGTCGCCGAGCGGACGGCGTGGTGCCAGTAGACGTTGCGGTACATCTGGTACTTGGCGAACAGCAGCGATTCCAGCGCGCTGAGACCCTTCTCGTGGACCCCCACTTCACGCGCCGCACCCTCACCGACCAGCGTGAGCGAGGCCAGCAGGCGGTCGACGTCGACCATGCCGTAGGGCACGCCGCACATCCGCGCGTCGCGCGAGAGATAGTCGATCTTGTCGAGGTCCAGCGAGCCCGACACCAGGCCGGCCAGGGGAGAGGGGCTCGTTCCGTCGATCAGGGCGGCGATCCGGTCGATCAACGCGTCGCCGCCCAGGTGGCGCAGGCGATCGCCCAGCTCACCGACCCGGAGGCGCTGGATGCCCAGGGTCTCGTGGGAGAGGAAGCCCGCTTCTTCGAGGGCGTGCGAGTAGGGGTAGTGCCCGATGTCGTGCAGCAGCGCGGCGAGGCGGACGGCGAGCGTCTCCTCCTCGTCGAGCGCCTCCTCGCGTTCGTTGAGGAGCGCCACCGCGCGGCGGGCCAGGTGGTAGGCGCCGAGGGCGTGCTCGAAGCGGGAATGGGTGGCGCCCGGATAGACCAGGAAGGCGTGCCCGAGCTGGCGGATGTAGCGGAGCCGCTGGACGGCCGCCGTGTCCATCAGGAGCACGGCGGCGGGTTCCAGGCGGATGTTGTCCCAGAGCGGATCGCGGACCACTTCGAATCCGCTCCGGTACTGCGTCACGGCGCAGCGACCTCGGGGGCCAGGCGCCACTGCTCCGGCGAGCGCCAGAGCGAGGAGAGGATCAGCTCGCGCATGGACATGAACTCCTGCGGGAGCCGGTCGTAGAGCGCCTCGAAGAGTTCGCGGTGCGACAGCAGCTCGGCCTTCCACGCCTCGCGGTCCACGCTCTGCAACTGCAGGAAGGTTTCCCGGTCGAAGGCGAGCCCGTCCCAGTTCAGGTCCTCGTAGCGCGGCATCCAGCCGATGGGCGATTCGATGCCGGCCCCGCGGCCCCGCACCCGGTTCACGATCCACTCGAGCACGCGCATGTTCTGGGAGTAGCCCGGCCAGATGAAGCGGCCGTCGGCGTCCTTGCGGAACCAGTTCACGCAGAAGATCCGCGGCGGCTCGGCGAGCTGACGGCCCATCTGCAGCCAGTGGTTGAAGTAGTCGCCCATGTGGTAGCCGCAGAAGGGCAGCATGGCGAAGGGATCGCGCCGGACCATGCCGACCTTGCCGGCAGCGGCCGCCGTGGTCTCCGAGCCGATGGTCGCGCCGAGGTAGACGCCGAAGCTCCAGTTGAAGGCCTGGTAGACCAGTGGCACGGTGGCCGCACGGCGCCCGCCGAAGATGAAGGCGGCGATGGGCACGCCCGCCGGGTCTTCCCAGGCGGCGTCGATCGAGGGGCACTGCGAGGCCGGGGCGGTGAAGCGCGCATTGGGGTGCGCCGCCGGTGTGCCCGAGGCGGGCGTCCACGGGTTGCCGCGCCAGTCGGTGAGCTGCGCCGGCGGCTCCTTGGTCATCCCCTCCCACCAGACGTCGCCATCGGGGGTCAGCGCGACGTTGGTGAAGATCGTATCCCGCTCGATCGTCTTCATCGCGTTGTAGTTGGTCTCGTAGGACGTGCCCGGCGCCACACCGAAGTAGCCGGCCTCCGGATTGATGGCGCGCAGGCGTCCGTCGTCACCCGGACGGATCCAGGCGATGTCGTCGCCCACCGTGGTGACTTTCCAGCCGTCGTAGCCTTCAGGCGGGATCAACATGGCGAAGTTGGTCTTGCCGCAGGCGCTGGGGAATCCGGCCGCCACGTAGGTCTTTTCACCGGTCGGGCTCTGGACACCCAGAATCAGCGTGTGTTCGGCCATCCAGCCCTGATCCCGGCCCATCACCGACGCGATCCGCAGCGCGAAGCACTTCTTACCGAGCAGGGCGTTGCCGCCGTAGCCCGAGCCGTAGGACCAGATCTCCCGGCTCTCGGGGAAGTGGACGATGTACTTGGTGTCGGGATTGCAGGGCCAGGAGACGTCCTGTTCACCCGGGGCGAGCGGCTTGCCGACACTGTGCATGCAGGGCACGAAGTCGCCTTCACCGAGCGCCGCGATCACGTCGCGTCCAATGCGGGTCATGATCCGCATGTTGACGGCCACGTAGGGCGAGTCGGACAGCTCGACGCCGATGTGCGAGAGCGGCGAGCCGATCGGGCCCATCGAGAACGGGATCACGTACATCGTGCGTCCCGCCATGCAACCGGCGAAGAGCCCTTGCAGCGTCTCGGCCATCTGGCGCGGCTCGACCCAGTTGTTGGTCGGGCCGGCATCCTGGCGGCGCTGGGAGCAGATGAAGGTGCGGTCTTCGACCCGCGCGACGTCGCCGGGATCGGAGAGCGCGAGGAAGGAACCGGGGCGCTTGACCGGATCAAGGCGAGTGAAGGTGCCGCTGGCCACCATCTGCTCGCAGAGGGTGTCATACTCGGCCTGGGAGCCATCGCACCAGTGGATGCGGTCGGGGGTCGTCAGTTCCGCCATGGTGCGGACCCAGGCGATCAGGCGTTCGTGGTGGACCCAGTCCGGGGTCGCAGCCGTCGTGCTCATCAGTTCTCCATCAGGCGGTGCCGTTGCGGCCCCGTCACTGGCGGTGGGAAGGGGACCCGGCCGGGTCGTGCAGGGGCACGGCCGAGGTCCGAGTCGGTGATGCCCACACCAGATGCAGGGTGGGCAGCGAATGAAAGACCATCTCCATCGTTTCGCGATCGGCCACACTCAGGCGGTCAACCTGCGGGTCACGGTACATGATGTCGCTGACATCCTGGGAGTGCTGCATGATGCCCAGCGCATGGCCAAGTTCATGCGTGGTCGTCAACCGGTAGCAGGTGTCCACCAGCGGCGGCAGCGGACCCGGCGCCACGACACCGTTGGGCCAGACATGAATGCGCACCGGGAGGTGCAGCGACAGCGTGGCGACGTCGACGTCGAGCAGCGTCTCGCCGGTACAGGCAGCAGCGCGGCGCGGCAGCCGGAAGACGGACAGCGGCTCCGGTCCGACCATCGGCGGCCCAAAGCGGATGATGATGTCGGCGGTGGTGGAGTCGTCCACCAGGATGGCACCGAACTCCTCGTAATTCAGGGCTGCGCGCCAGCGGTCAATGGCGACCTGGGTATACTCGGCGAGCGGACTGCCCGGCATGAGGTGGAGTCGCAGCGGCATGGCCTCCCGCGGCCACTGGAAGCCCAGGAACTGGGTGCCGACCTGGATACGATGCTCGTAGGCGTTTTCTCTGGGCGGCGGTACGATCCCGGTACAGCCGAGCAGGACAGGGCAGAGCAGCAGCAAGCGTCGCATCTAGAAGACCCGTTCGAGGCCAAGCCCCAGTGTGACGCGCTGCACCGCCTGGAACTGTGAGAAGCCGCGGTCGCGCAGCGTCGCCGTCATGAACTGGTGATAGTCGAACCGGGCGCTCACCGAGAGATCAACTCGCGCGTTGAGCGGAAAACTCCGGCTCACCCCGGCGGCGAGCAGCCAGCGGGCCGGGCCACCATCCTGGAAGAGCCCGACCCGCTCGGCCGGGAGGTAGATGATCTGTCCCACCCCGGCCTGCCACACCAGCCCGGCCGTGAGGTCACCCTCGCCCATGGCCAGCAGGGTCAGCGTCCGCAGGGCGCCGAAACGGTAGGATGTCTTGGCATCGCGGTCCTGCACGTCGAGTTGCAGCGAGGTCAACTCGGCGCCGAGCCGCAGTTGATACTCCGCACCCATCGGGAAGGACACCGAGATACTGCCCACGGGACCGATGCTGCCGGTCAGGTCGAGACCGTCTGCCTGCTCGAAGGGATTGACCCGGTCGCCGACCAGTTTGCTCGTGCCCTGGGCGCCGGCTCCGAGCCGAATCCGGGTCTGTGCCGAAGCGGTTCCCCCCATGAGCAGGAGCCCAACCAGGAGGAAAGAGATGAGTCGCATCATCCCAAGATGCGGGGGGAGCCCGTCAGGGTCAAATCGGGCCCCGGAAACTGGGTGGGACGGTACGCCGGTGCAGAATGCCACGCGCCCTGGTCCGGCCCCGGAGGGTGGTCAGGTGCTGCGGGCAGACTGGTCCCGGCGCCTCACGGCGGGCCAAGCCGCCCCGGCAGGGGCCTCGGGGCGGGCCGGGGACCCCGGGGAACAGGAGGGGGATGGGTCGGGTACGGATCCTGCGAATCAGAGCCTGCAACCGGAAGGCCGTTCCCGAGGTCCCGCCCGTCTCAAGGGCCGGGCTCGGCAGTCCGCCATGGCACAGGAGCGCAGGGGCGCTCGATCCCGGGGGTGGAGGTTCACCCCGCAACCTGAGGTGTGAGGTCCGGTGGAACCCACAGGGTCTGACCTGGTACGCGACATCTCGCGACGTTCTGCAGCGCTGACTTCCTCGTTGCCGGTGCTGATCGCGCTGAGTGGCGAAGAGAGTCTGCGCCCGCCCGGGTTGGAGCGGTCGCTGCTGCGCGCCGGCTGCCAGGTGTCCGAGGTGGGCGAGGACGGTGTGCTCCCGCCTGGCGATGTCCGGATCATCATCCACCTGGGTCGGAGCCGGGGCGGCGCCCCGATGCCCGATCTGCTCCTGGCCAGCCGGGCCGCCGAAGGAGCCCGCATTCCGCTGCTGCTGCTGGTGGTGGACGGGGTGGCCGATGATCTGGTGCGGGCGGTCGAGGCCGGGGCGGATGATGCCCTGCTGCTCCCCGCCGAGGAGGCTGAGATCGTGGCCCGGGTGCGGGCCCGGCTGGTGGCGCCCCGACCGCGGGGCGATTCGGTGCATGCCGACGACCTGCGGCTGTTCGGTGTGCTGCAGAATGTGGCCGCCGAACTGAACCGCGACGAGATGTTGCACGCCCTGGTGCAGTCGCTGTCCCAGCAACTCGAGCTCCGCTCGGTCTCCTGTCTGTTGCACCATGGCGAATCAGCAACCGGTCGCCTGCTGGCAGCCAGCGACCTGCCCAAGGCCCGCGACGCCGACATCTCGCTTGACCGCTGGCCGGAGGCGGTGGCGGCACACCAGCGGGGTACTACCGTCCACCTGAACGATGTGGCGACATCACCGCTGTTCCGGGCCGTGGCTCCGCGCGTGGCGGGCGGTGGTCCGGCCGCCGACCTGGAAGCCACAGCCGCCATTCCACTCCAGTCGATGGGGCGCAGTTTCGGGACGGTGGTGCTGCGGTCGCGCCGGGGTGAAGCGCCGATTTCGCGGAGTCAGGTCACCTTCGCCGAGCTGGCGGTGCATGCGACGTCCCGACTGATCGATACCGATGACCGTCGTGGCGCCATCAATCGCCGACAGGCACTGGCCGCGCATGTCGATCCCCTCACCGGGTGCGGCACCCTCGATGCGCTCGATCGACGGATCCGCGAGGAGTTCGAACGGTCGCGCCGCTATCAGGCCACCTTCGCGCTGGTGCTGCTCGACGTCGACGGCATGCGGCTCATCAACGACCGGCTCGGGCGTGATGCCGGACACCGCGTCCTGGCCGACCTGGGTCGCCTGCTCCAGCGGGAACTCCGTGGCCCGGACTTTGTCGCCCGCTACGGCGGCGAAGAGTTTCTGCTGCTGCTGCCGGAGACCGATCTTGATGGTGGGCGCCAGACGGTGCACCGGATCCGCGACCGACTGCAGCATCAGGTTGCGCCTCTCGATGCGGTCTCCGGCATCGGCTGCCGCCTGACAGCCGGTATCGCGGCCTATCCGCATCCCGCAGTCCACAAGCCGGAGGATCTCTTCGCCATTGTGGAGGCCGCGATGCTGGCCGGGAAGAGTCAGGACGTCGAGCGGATCGGATTCGCTGCGGCCTGAGGTGCCTCAGCCGAAGGTGAAGGTGAACGCCTCGACGCCCGGGGCCAGAAACTCGATCTCGAACAGGGCGTCCTCCAACTTGGCCGGGAGCCGGATGAGCTGGTAGAGACGCTGGTCGGTCACCACACCCATGCCGTCGGCATCGACATCGAGGCCATGGCCTTCACCCGGGGCTGCGCCGTTGATCCGCACTCGGAACGGGACGCGCGTTCCTTCCGCCGCACCCAGCACCATATGGACATCACGCGCTCTGAAGCGGTAGACGATCCGCCCGCCTGCGGTGGTACTCCGCAGATGCTCGGCCGTGCTGTGCCACTCCCCTGCCACCGCCCAGTCGTCCAGCGCGAGCGCGTCCGGCTGGGTGTACTGCGCCGTGACATTGACGCGCAGTCCGCCCGGGGACACCAGGCGCTCATCACGCCGATAGCCCAGGTAGGTCTCCGGTGAGTAGTCGGCGCCAAAACCTCCCGACAACTGCACACCCGCGCCGGCATCTTCCGCCAGCGTGCCGCTGATCCGCACGCCATTGCGCTCGGCCAGCAGGGTGCGGATCACCTGTTCGGAACGGTCGTAGCCGCCTTCACCGGTGTGGATGTGGCGGATGCGTCCCTGCACGTCGATGAAGTAGTGGGCCGGCCAGTACTGGTTATCGAAGGCGCGCCAGAGAGCGTAGTCATTGTCGAGGGCAACCGGCCAGGTGATGCGGAGATCGCGCATGGCCCGGACCACATTCTCCTGGCGCTTTTCGAACGCGAACTCCGGTGTGTGGATGCCGATGACGACCAGTCCCTCGTCGCGGTAGCGCGCCTGCCAGGCTTCGAGCCACGGCAGCGCCCGCAGGCAGTTGATGCAGGAGTAGGTCCAGAAGTCGATCAGCACCACCTGGCCGCGCAGCGACTCTGCCGTCGGCATGGCACCGTTCAGCCAGGCGGTGGCGCCCGTGAGGGCTGGCATCGGTCCCTGCGGGGCGAGAGTGGTCGCGCCGTCGGCCGACACGGCCCGGCGGTGTCCCGGTGAGAGGCGATCGACCAGGGCCGATTCGAGGACCCCGGTGGCCGGGACCGCAATCCGGGTCAGCAGACCGCGGTCGAGTCCCAGCACAATGGCCAGCACGCCGAGCAGGATCAGGGCACCGAGTCCGCGGCGGATCCTGGTGTCGGACCCGATCCGTCGGGTGAGCCGGGTCAGCATGGTGCGGCCGGAGAGCAGCACGACGGCGAGCGAGGTGGCGGCTCCCAGCGCGTAGGCGAGCAGCAGCAGCGTGGTGTGGACCGAGGCGCCGCGCAGCGCAGCCGCCGTGAGAATCAGTCCCAGGATCGGGCCGGCACAGGGGGCCCAGAGGAGTCCGGTGGCCACGCCGAGCAGCAGGGACTGTCCCAGGTGCTCTTCGCGATCGGAGGCACTGCTCAGGCGGGTGCCGAGCTGGACCAGCGGGCGGGTGAACCGATCGGCGAGTGAGGGAACCAGCAGGGTCAGGGCAAAAAAGGACAGCAGCGCCAGGGCAGCCCAGCGGCCGTATTCATTGGCGTGGACAGCCCAGCCGCCGCCCACCGAGGCGAGAGTCGACACGCCCACGAAGGCCAGGGCCATGCCCGCGAGGAGCGGCAGACCGCCACGCAGAAAGGAACGGTCGGCGCGGGCAAACACGAACGGGAGCACCGGCAGGATGCAGGGGCTCAGAATGGTGAGCACCCCGCCGACCCAGGCTACCAGCAGCAGGAGCATCTAGCGGGACCCGCGGTTCCGCAGCCAGGTCATCGGGTCGAGCGCGATCTGGTTGCCGCCGCGGATCTCGAAGTAGAGATGCGGGCCGCGACCGGAGTTGGCCCCGCCGACGGTACCGACCACATCGCCCTTGGCCAGGTCCTGCCCGGCCACCACACTGGCGCGCTGGAGCTGCATGTAGAGGGAGTAGGTGTCACCATGCTCGACGATCACGCTGAGGCCGTAGGTGCCCAGCGTGGCTACCCGCGCCACCCGTCCGGCGGCGATCACCTTGATGGGTGTGCCCACCGGCGCCGCGATGCCGATGCCGTTGTTGATCACGACGCCGCCGCCCGGCAGGGCCTCCTGCCCGAACTGCAGGATGATGTCCCCGGACACCGGCCAGTCGAGGTTGCCGACATCGGCCGTGGTCAGCCGCCGGGTCGATGGGGCACTGCCGGGACGCGTTTCGGCGGCACGTCGGTCCCGGTCCAGTGAGGCGAGCAGTGAATTGAGCGTGGCCTCGTCCCGCTTGAGTTTGTCGATGGCGGTGGCGTTGGCCTGGTGGGTGCGGTTCAACTGGGCCAGCCGGGCACTCTGCTCCGCCGCCAGATCGGCGAAGTGCTCCATCTCGGCTTCGCGGTCTGCCCGGGTCCGATCCAGCTCCGACTTGATCCGGAGAATCTCCTCGCGCTGTGACTGCACTCTGCTGGTCAGGCTCTGGACTTCCTGCACCAGCGCCTTGTCCTGCCGCGACGTGAGGTAGAGGTATTTATAGCGGGCCAGCAGGTTGCCGAAGGACTCGGCGGTCAGCAGCACCTGATGGGTGTGCAGTGGCCCCCGTTTGTAGATGTCGGCCAGACGCCGATTCAGCACTGCCTTGCGCTCGGTCAGATTGTCCTGGGCCAGCGCCAGTTCGGCGGCCGACCGCTCCATCTGCGAGCCCAGGCCGCTGATCTGTTCCTCGATCAGATTGACGACACGGTTGGTGGCCTGCTGGCGCTGCTCCAGGTTGCGCATCTCGGCGCGCGAGTCGGTGATCCGGCCTTCGGTGCGGCGCTGCGCCGCCTCCAGGCGGTCCCGTTCCCGGCGCAGTTCTTCGAGGCGCTGACGCGACTGGACCGGGTCGACCGTCTGTTGAGCCGCCAGCGGCGCGGCGGTCAGGAGGGCGAGGACGAGCAGGCGGCGCATCATCAGACCCGTCTCAGTTGCCGTCCCACGCTCAGCAGCGCGCCGCCGAATCCCAGCAGGATTCCGAAACAGAGCAGGAAGACCACTTCGCCGAGGCCGAAGAAGCGGACCCCGAGGCCGAGCGGACTGCCCTGGGCCTGGATCCCCGCGAGGACCAGATAGCAGAGCAGCGTGGCCAGGACGCCGCCGGCCAGCCCCTTGAGCGCGCCTTCGAGGAGGAAGGGGCCACGGATGAACCAGTCGGTCGCGCCGACCAGCCGCATGATGTGGATCTCACGGGCGCGCTGCAGCACGGTGATCCGGATCGCCACGCTGATGATGACCACCGAGACCAGGGCGAAGGCGAAGCCGATGGCCAGTCCGACCAGCGCGGCGATGGTCCGCAGACCGTCCAGCCGCTGCACCCAGTCCTCGCCGTAGCGCACATCGTCGATGAAGTCGAACGAGCGCAACCGCTGGGCAACTTCCTCCGCGTGCTCGGCATCGCGGTAGGCGGGGCGGAGCCGGATCTCGATCGACGGCGGCAACGGGTTGATCTCGAGATCCTGGAAGGCGTCGCGGAACTCGACCAGTTCGGCCCGGGCCCGGCGCAGCGCCTCGGCCTCCGACACGTAGGAGACCTCGGAGACCTCGGGGAAGGCTGCGATGTCGCCCGTCGCGATGGTCAGGGCCTGTCCGGAAGTCCCGCGGGCCACAAAGGCGACGATCTCCACCCGCTCGGCCACCTGCTGGATGGCGGCCTGCATGTTGAGCGCGACCAGGCCGAAGAGGCCGGTCACGAACAGCGCGAATGCGATGGTGGTGATGGACAGCGCCGAGAGGGTGCGATTGCGCCGGAAGGCGAGCAGGGCCTCGCGCCAGAGCAGTCTCATCGCGGCGTCCCGGCGGCCGAGTCGTAGACCAGGCGCCCGTCGCGCAGTTCCAGGGTACGCCGATCGGCGGCCCGGACCAGGTCGAGATCGTGGGTGGCCATCAGCACCAGCGTGCCGCCGACATTGATGTCGCAGAGCAGTTGGAAGATGCCACGGGTGGCCCGCTCGTCGAGGTTGCCGGTGGGCTCGTCGGCCACCAGAATGGGCGGGGCGTTGACCAGTGCCCGGGCAATGGCCACGCGCTGCTGCTCACCACCGGAGAGCTCCCGCGGGAAGGAGGTGGCTTTCATCGCCAGGCCGACCTGGTCCAGCACCCGGGCCACCCGCTGTGGAATCACGCTCCGTTGGGTCCCGGTGACCTCCAGCGCGAAGGCGACATTCTCTTCGGCTGTGCGGTCTTCCAGCAGCCGGAAGTCCTGGAACACCACACCCAGGCGGCGGCGCAGGCGGGGAATCTCGTCGCGGCTCAGCGTGTTGATGGGAAAGCCGGAGACGCGGACATCGCCTTCGGAGGGGCGCTCCTCGCCGTACAGCAGCTTGAGGAGGGTCGACTTGCCGGCACCCGAATGGCCGGTAAGAAAGACGAACTCCCCACGCCCGATATGCAGGGTGACGTCTTCGAGGGCCGGGCCGGTGCCGGTCGGATAGCGCTTGGACGCCTTGGTGAAGCGGATCACGTTGGAAATATAGAGGTGTCGGCTGGGCGGCGCCGCTGCGGCACGGGGCGTGGCGCGGAGGACCGGGGGTGGCCATGACCCCCGTCACAGCGCGTGGGTCAGCTCCGCGATCAGGTCGTCCACGTCCTCACAGCCACAGGAGAGCCGCAGGAATCCGTCGGGGATGCCCTGGGCAGCGCGTTCCTCCGGGGTCAGTGCCGCGTGGGAGGTGAAGCGCGGTTCGGAAATGAGCGACTCGACACCCGCCAGCGAGGGGGCGTGGGCGATGATCCGCAGATGCGAGAGGAACCGGTGGGCTGCCGCGGCGCCACCGCGCAGCACCAGCCCGACCATGCCGCCCGTGCCGTCGAGCAGTCGGTTGGCCAGTTCGTGATCCGGGTGGGTCGGCAGGCCGGGGTGATGCACCGCTTCAAACTCCGGGCGGCTGGCAGCCCAGCGCGCCACCGCCAGGCCATTGGCGTTGTGCCGCTCCATGCGCAGAGCCAGGGTCTTGAGCCCCCGGGTGCAGAGCCAGGCCGCGTGCGGATCGATGGCCCCACCCCAGACCCGCATCAGCCGGGTGACTTCCTCGACGAAGGAGGCCGACCCCGCGACCGCTCCGGCAATGACATCGCTGTGGCCATTCAGGTACTTGGTCGCACTGGTGATCACCACATCGGCCCCGTGCTCCAGGGGACGGAAATTGATCGGCGAGGCGAAGGTGGCGTCGACCAGCAGGGCCAGGCCACGCTCCCGGGTGACCTGTGCAATGGCAGGTACGTCCACTACCCGCATGAGCGGATTGGTGACCGCCTCCACGAAGATCGCCCTGGTGTTCTTCTTCACCGCCCGGCGCCAGTCACGCGGGTGGTCCGGATCGATGTAGGTGACATTGATGCCGTGGCGCTGGAACTCGCCGTCGAAGAGCGCCCGGGTGCCGCCGTAAATCCACTGCGACGACAGCAGGTGGTCGCCGGGGCGCAGCACCGCGAGATGCGCCATGGCCGTGGCAGCGTTCCCGCTGGCCAGGAAGAGGGCCCGCTCCGCGCCTTCGAGGCGGGCATACCGATCGGCGAGATCAAGCTGGGTCGGGTTGTTGCCGTAGCGGGTGTACTGGACGTCACCGCCCATGCCGAGGGGGTGGCCGAAGGTGCTGCTCTGGTAGATCGGTTTCACCACCGGTTCACCGGCTGGAATACGGTGGGGAAGTCCGTGGATCGCCGTGGTGGATCGACCGAACGGAGGGGTCATGCGGAGACTCCGAGAGCGAAGGAGGCATCGGGGAGCACGCGGGCGCCGCGGCACCGGACCAGTGTGGCCAGGGCCAGTTCCGCGCGGGCCACCGGCCAGGCCAGGCGGTCCGCGACGGCCGCGCACGAGGCGGTGTGCAGCGCCTCAAGGACCACCACCACTTCGCAGGCATCAGCGGCGGCATCGCCCAGCACGGCCGGACTCGGCGCTTCGCTCAACCAGGCCACCACACTGAGTCCCTGCCGGGCCAGTGCGAGGTCGATGGCGTCGGCGTGGTCGGGCCGCAGGCCGATCAGGGCGAGGCCCGAAAGCGGCAGATCTTCCAGGAGGGCGAGCAGCTTGGCGACCACTTCGTCGGCGCAGGAAAAATCCATCACCCCGACGCGCGAAAAGTCGAGCCGCGCCGGACCCTGGTGATCGCGCAGGTAGTGGAGCACCCGTTCGCGCACGGCCATGCCGGTCGAGCGGGTGACCAGATTGCGCGAGGGAACCGGCACCACGGCCTGCAGGAGTTCGTCGAGGGCGATGGTCGTGGTCATGCCGCCGCGTCCGCCGCGGGGATCACGATGGTCACCTGGGCCCCGGGGAAGAAGGCCAGGTCGTCGGACCGGGCGGGCTCGTCGTCCCACGCGGGGGCGAGCGCCACGCGGGCGGTCCCGCTGCGGACACTGATCTTGCCCTGCCAGCGCGACAGGTACCGCTTGGTGCTGGCGAGCCCCAAACCGCGCGAGGGGTCGCGGAACCGCGAGACGCTGTGGATCAGCGCGGTCTCGATGGCCACCCCATCGCTCCAGCGCTCACCGAAACGCCGGGCCTGCGAGGCCTCCAGCGAGCGGCGGAACCCGACCCCGCCGTCGCTGACCGCGATGACGGCGGCCTTCCGCCCCAGCCGACGCCGGAAGTTGTAGACATGGGAGGCGACCCAGCCGGTGGAACCCGAGTGCTCGATCACGTTCTGCGCCGTCTCGGCGAGCGACTGGAGAAAGCCGCCGACCACACTCGCGTCGAGCACCAGTTCCCGCTTGAGAATCTCGGTCAACTGGTCGTCGATGGCCCCGACGATGGCGTGGACGTCCTCGATGCTGCGGATCGGCGCCACCGGCACCAGGACATCGCTCATCCGGTCGACCCGCCGACGGGTGCCGCGCCCGTGCAGCGTGAAGTACTGCTCCGCCTGGTCCAGCAGCCCGGCCTTGGCCCAGTAGGAGGTGACCTGTTCACGTTCCGGCAGCGCGAATCGCGGCTTGGGAACGCCGAGGTCGGCGAGAGCCTGGCCCAGCGTGAGGAGGCTCACGAAGCCGACCGGTGAGGACCAGGTCGTGCCGCGCGCATCGATCAGGAGCGGGCTCGGGGGCGGCCACCCGGCCAATCCCTCGGCGAGTTGATCGAGGGACCGGTCGTCCAGCGTGGTCGGAACCGTGACGACGTGCATCAGGTCAGGACCAGACGGCCACGGAGCAGATCGGCAAGATGGGTCACTCCACGGAAGGTTGCGTTGCGTGCGGCGGCATGGATCGCCGTGTCCAGGGCCGGTGCGAGGTTGTCACCGGCCAGCAGTCGGGCCCAGGCCGTGGCCCCGAAGACATCACCGCAGCCGGTGGCATCTTCGACCGTCACCGGTGGCGGCGTCATCTGCGCGGTCCGCAGCGCCCCCGTGGGAGTGCCCGACCGCCAGCAGCCATCGTAGCCTGGTCGGGCGAAGTATACCGCCCCGGCCGCCCCTCGTGTGACGGTGAGCAGGGAGACCCCGGCACCGATGGCGTGGGTGGCGGCATCGATGAGCGGCAGCCCCAGGCGGGTACACTCCGCGTCGTTGCACTGCACCGCATCGAAGAGGGACCACCAGTCAGGCAGAGTGGGGTCGGGCTCCGGCCGTGGCGGCGGCACGGCGAGCGCGTGCAGGTCGGCGTAGATCGGACCACCAAAGCCGTGTCGCAGCGCGCGGGCAGCCTCGATCGGGAGTTCGTGCCCGGTGATGAAGTTCAGGTACAGCGCGTCGAGGTCGGCGACCATCGGGCCGAGATCGCTCCAGCGCCAGCCGGGGATGCCGCCTTGGATGGCATCGCTGAACCGCTCGCCATCGCGGTACCGGAGCGTCACCCGGTGCGTGGCCTCGGGCACTTCGACAAAGCGGGCTCCCGGGCTGGGACGGCGCAGCGTCTTCAGAAAGTCGGCGGCTTCGGGCGCCAGGTCGCGGCCCACGGCAATGAGCGGGACAAGCTCCCAGTCCTCGGGCAGGGCGGCGTCGAAGGCCGCGAGGGCGTAGGCGATCCCGCCCCACTCGTGGCGCACCGCCGCCAGCGGGTCGCGGCCGTGGATCTCGTTCCAGACCATCGAACCGATGACGCCGACCCGCCGGGTCATGCCGACCAGGTCCCCAGTCGCTCGAAGGCCACCCGCGCCGCACCGATGAGGCCGGCCTTGCCATCCAATTCACCGGCGCGGATTTCGCAGGCCGCCACCGCCGGTGCGAAGGCGCGCCGGGCAATCTCTTCGCGCAGTGCCGGGAAGAAGAGGTCCGCTGCTCCAGTGACACCGCCCACGATGACCACGACATCGGGATTGAAGACATTGAGCAGCGACGCGAGACCAACACCGAGGTAGGTGGCCGTTTCCCGGACAATGTCGCCGGCGAGCGGATCACCGGCACGCGCCGCCGCGAAGACGTCCTGCGCCGTCGGTGCCGCCCCGAACCCTGCCAGAGCGCTGCGACGACCCGGCTCCTGCAGCGCTTCGGCGGCGCGGCGCGCGATGGCGGAGCCGGAAGCGTAGGCCTCCAGGCAGCCGTGGTTGCCGCAGCCGCAGGGCCGTCCGTCGAGCACGATGGTCATGTGACCGATCTCGCCGGCGGCATCCGCCACGCCGCGGTGCAGGCGTCCGTCGAGGACGATCCCGCCACCGATGCCCGTGCCGATGGTCATGCCTACCACGCAGCGCGCGCCTCTCGCCGCACCGAGCCACTGCTCGGCGAGGATGGCGCAGTTAGCGTCGTTGTCGATGAAGGAGGGCAGGTCGAACCCCGCACGCAGCCGCTCAGCCAGGGGGTAGTCGATCCAGCCGAGATTGGGGGTGAGGCGCACCACCCCCGTGCGGGTATCGAGCGGCCCCGGCGCCCCGGCGCCCACACCGATCACCCGGGCGTCCGGTTCCTCGGTCGCCAGGATTGCGAGAGTGGCCTGGCCCATGGCCACCAGCTCTGCCAGGATGGCCTCGGCCCCGCGTGCCGCAAGGGTGGGACGCGAGTGGACTCCGACCACGCGGGTGCCATCGGCGGAGACCGCGCCGACGACCAGATTGGTGCCGCCGATGTCGATGCCGAGCGCCCACGTCATGCGGGAGTCTCCTGGGGTGAGGCGGCGGGAGCCGGGAACGAGGGCACCGGCGCCCGATCAAGTACTGCATCGTAGACCGCCAGCAGCCGTTTGGCCAGCGGGAGCGGGTCGAAGGTGTCGGCGTGGGCCCGTCCGGCTGCCCGATGCCGGTCGGCCAGGTCAGGGTCCGTGTGCAGCGTGGTGATGGCCTCGGCGAGTGCCTCGGGGTCGGTGGGATCCACGTACCGTGCCGCCTGACCACCGGCATCGCGCAGATGCGGCCCCGTCGCGGCGATGACCGGCACCCCGGCGCTCATCGCCTCGATGATCGGCATGCCGAACCCTTCCGCTGACGAGATGTAGCAGGCCAGGTCCGCGCCCTGGAGCACCGCGGGCAGGTCGGCCGCGGTGACCGTGTCCAGCAGGCGGACCCGCTCTGCCAGGTGGTCACGCTCGATCCGGTTGCGGAGCGTCGCCGCCAGTCCGCCGTCGCGGCCCACCAGCAGGAGTGGCGGGGTGGCCGGGTCGAGTCGCCGCACGCCCTCAATCAGCAGGTCCTGGCGCTTGCGCGCTTCGAGCGTGCCCACCGCGATCAGGTAGCGGGGCGGGAGGCCCAACCGTTGACGGACGGCAGCCAGCTCAGCCGCCGGAATCGGCTGGGCAAAGCGCGGGTCACGCGCGGGCGGAATCACGGTGATCCGTTCCCGGGGCACGGCGAAAGCGCGGTGCAGCTCGTCGGCGGTCCAGGTCGAGATGGCGACGACGGCCTGTGCGGTGCGCGCGCTCCAGCGGTAGCGCCACCGGTAGCTGGCGCGGTCGATGGCCGGAAAGAGGTGCGGATGAGTGTGGTAGAGCAGGTCGGCGACCGACACCACCGCCGGGATGCCGGTGGCGGGGAGGTCGCGGGGAATCTCCTGGGTCAGCCCGTGGTAGAGCTGGATGCCGTCCCGGGCGGCGGTGCGTCCGAGTCGGGCGGTGCGCCAGAGGGCGCGGAGCATCGGGGCGTCCCAGGCTGCGGGCGGGAGATGGACCTGGCCCGGCACCGGCGGCAGCTCCGATCGTGCGGGGCGCGGGGAGTACAGATGCAGATCAAGTTCGGGCGCGGCGGCGTGCAGGCCGGTCAGAATGCCGCGGGCGTAGTTGCCCAGCCCGGTGCCATTGCGCAGCGCGCGGACCGCGTCGACTCCGATCCGCGTGACTCCCTGCGCGCGTGCCACCGGTCAGTCGACCTGCAGGACCGCGAGGAAGGCTTCCTGGGGGATCTCCACGGACCCGATCTGCTTCATCCGCTTCTTGCCCTCTTTCTGCTTCTCGAGGAGCTTCCGCTTACGGGAAATGTCGCCACCGTAGCACTTGGCCAGCACGTCCTTGCGCATCGGGGAGATGGTCTCGCGGGCGATCACCTTCTGGCCGATGGCCGCCTGGATCGCCACGGCAAAGAGCTGCCGCGGAATCAGTTCCTTCAGCTTCTCGGCGATCTTGCGGCCCCACTCGTAGGCCTTGTCGCGGTGGATGATCACGCTGAAGGCGTCGATGGCGTCGCCGTTGAGGAGCATGTCCAGCTTGACCAGCGGCGACGCGCGGAAGTCGGACATCTCGTAGTCGAGCGAGGCGTAGCCGCGGGAGATCGATTTGAGGCGGTCGTAGAAGTCGAGGACGATCTCACCGAGAGGGAACTCGAAGGTGAACTCGACGCGGTCGGCATCGAGGTAGGTCATCCCGTGATAGACCCCGCGGCGCTCCTGACCCAGCTTCATGATGCCGCCGATGTACTCGGTCGGCGCCATGATCCGGGCGCGCACGTAAGGCTCCTCGATTCGGGCGATGTTGGCCACGTCGGGGAGATCGCTCGGGTTCTCGACCGGGACCATCGAGCCGTCGGTCAGGTAGACCTGGTACTCCACCGTGGGGACGGTGGTGATCAGGTCCAGGTTGAACTCGCGTTCGAGCCGCTCCTGGATGATCTCCAAGTGCAGCAGGCCGAGGAAGCCGCAGCGGAAGCCGAAGCCGAGGGCGGTGGAGGACTCGGGCTCGT
>CAYQXR010000019.1:0-33693 GCA_964421625.1 uncultured Gemmatimonadaceae bacterium
ACCGGGGCCGATGTGGTGGTGACCGATGTCTGGGCGTCCATGGGGCAGGAGGGGGAACAGGCGGCGCGGGCCCGGGCCTTTGCCGGCTACCAGCTCGACGATGCCCTGCTGGCGCACGCCGCCCCCGATGCCATTGTGCTCCACTGTCTGCCGGCTCACCGCGGCGAGGAGATCAGCGACGCCGTGCTCGAAGGACCCCATTCCCGCGTCTGGGACGAAGCCGAAAACCGGTTGCACGTCCAGAAAGCCCTGCTCACCATGCTGCTGGCATGACCCAGGCCCCTGTCGGCTACGAGGCCCTGCGCACCGGCACCGCCAGCCGGGTGGTCACGGGGGCAGGGCAGTTCGAGGCGGTCGGTCCCGACGCAGCAGCCTGTCTCAACCGGGTGGTGCCGGCCGACCTGTCGCGCCTGGTCCCCGGACTCGGCACCCGGACCCTGCTGCTCCGCGACGACGGCGCCATCGTGGCGCGGCTCACCCTCTACCGGTTCAGTGACCGGGTGCTGGTGGTCACCGATCCGGCGCAGCGCGACGTGGTCTGGCAGGAACTGGTGGCCCGCAAGCGGGGCCAGGTCCGCCTGCGGGACATCAGCGACGACACCGCCTGCCTCCAGGTGCGCGGACCCGCCACGCTGGCGGTGCTGGCCTCCCGGCTGGTCCCCGTGCCAGCGGAGGCGGGCGTGATCGTGATGGCGCGCTACGGGTCCACCGAACTCTTTGCCGCGCGGGCACTGCCCGGCGAGCCGGACGGCATCGACCTGTACTGCCGCGCCCGCGATCTGACGGCGCTGCACGCCACCCTGGCCGAGGCCGGCGTGCCGGTGGCGGAGTCGGCCGCGTGGGAACTGCTGCGGATCGAAAGCGGCCTGGCGGCGGTCGGCGCCGAGATCCGCGACGACGACACCCCGGTGGAGGCGGGCCTGGAAGACCTGGTGCCCGAGGGGAAGGGCGCCCCCTTTCCGGGTGAGTTCGCCGTCGCGGCCCGGCGGCGGCAGGGGCCGCGCAAGCGTCTGGTCGGCATCCGCATCGCTGGAGACAGGCTGCCGCCCGTCGGGGCTGAGGTCACCGTGGCCGGACTCGCCGTGGGGCCGCTCCGGTCGGTGGCGTGGTCGCCCGGCTTCGGGGCCATCGGGATGATCGCCGTGCCCACCAGTGCCACTGCGGCGGGCACCGACATCCAGCTCCACGCCGACGGCGGTACCTGGTCGGCGGCGATTGCCCGGGTCCCCTTCGGCACCGGCGACTGACCCCCGGCTTGCCATCGGGGTCGGGCGCGCTATTCTCTCCTGCTGTCATTCTGGCTGGTCGGGCCCCCGGAGGTGCGGGGCCCCGGCTGGCCGGGGCTGTATCGGGGCCGACCGGTCCCGCCACGCTGTCAGAGGGAGTCCCGCGCATGGCTGTCCAGGTGGTCATCACCCTCGCCGATCTCGAGACGGCTGTCCCGCTTGATCGGGCTCTGGAGGCCGCCGGGCTGACCAGCGCGCTGGCCGCCACGGCCGAGGAGGCGCGCACCGCCATACGGCGGGGCCATCCCGCGCTGCTGGTGCTCAGCGGGGCCACCCACGAAACCTGGACGGCCGGCCTCGCCACCTGGGCGCGCGAGCAGGATGTCGCCGTGCTGGCGCTGCTGGAACCCACCGACACCGACCGGGCCCGCCACGCGCTGCGGTTTGCTGCCACCGAGCTGCTGGTCAAGCCGGCCGCCACCGACGACCTGGTCGCCACCGTGCAGCGGCTGGTGGCGCGCCGCGAGCTGCAGCGCCGCACCGGCATCTTCGGCGACAGCTCGGCGATCCAGGAACTCCTGGTGCGGACCGAGCAGATGGCGCCGGTCTCCAGCACCGTGCTGATCCAGGGCGAATCCGGCACGGGCAAGGAACTCGTTGCCAAGGCCATCCACGACCTCTCGCCCCGGCGCGGCCGCCCGTTCATTGCGATCAACTGCGCTGCTCTGCCGGAGACGCTGCTGGAGAGCGAACTCTTCGGCCACGAGAAGGGCGCCTTCACCGGCGCGGCGGAACGGCGGCTGGGTCGCTTCGAGCTGGCCGACACCGGCACCATCTTCCTCGACGAGATTGGCGAGATCCCGCCGTCGGTGCAGGTCAAGCTGCTGCGGGTGCTGGAGACCCGGTCGTTCTTCCGGCTGGGCGGCGCCTCGCCCATCAAGGTCGACGTGCGGGTGGTCGCGGCCACCAACCGGTCGCTCAAGGACCAGGTGGCGCTGGGCGCCTTCCGGGACGACCTGTTCTACCGGCTCAACGTGCTGTCGCTGTACCTGCCGCCGCTGCGCGAGCGGCGCGAGGACATCCCGCTGCTGGTGCGGCGTTTTGTCCAGGACTTCGCCACCCTGCACGACCGGCCCTTTCCCGGCATCAGCGCCGAGGCGATGGAGCGGCTGATTCAGGCGGGGTGGCCGGGCAATGTCCGGCAGCTCCGCAACCTGGTCGAGTCCATGGTGGTGCTGGCGCCGGGTACCGAGATCCGCGCCGACGACATTCCGCCCGACCTGATCGACTCCCCCCCGACGCTGCTGCCCATGCGCCTCGGCAGTATGGCGGGCGAGCCGCGGGGCTATGCCGCGGGCAGCGCCGAGTTCGAGTTCATTCTGCGGACCCTGATGGAGCTGCGCAGCCAGGTCGAGGAGCTGCGGCGTCGGCTGGACGACCGCCAGGAGCCGGTGCAGATCATCGACGTGACGGAGGCCCCGGCGGTGGGGATCCCGGCCACGCCGGTGGCGCCCATCAGTGGCGAGATCGAGGCCGAACCCGACCCGGTGGTGGTCTATGCGCGGGGGATGACCATGGCCGACGTGGAACGCGAGACCATCCTGTCGGTGCTGACCCTGGAGCAGGGCAACCGGCGCCGGGCGGCGCAGGTGCTGGCCATCGGGGAACGGACCCTGTACCGCAAGCTCAAGGAGTACGGACTCGACGACGCCAAGTCGTGACACCTCAACCAGTTGAGTCGGGTCACCTCTTGACACTTCTCAAGTGTCCCGCCATGTTACAGGGGAGTCTGGTTTCCCTTCTCACCACATCGAGGGACTTTGCGTCTCGCGATCGACCCCACCCGCTGCGTTGCCTGCCTGGCCTGCCTTCGGGTTTGCCCGACGGATGCCATTGCCTGGCCGCCGGATGCCCCGGCAGTCGAGCTGGTGGACGAGGCGTGCATCCGCTGTGGTGAGTGTGTGCCGGCCTGTCCGCATGGGGCGATTGCGGCCGCGGGGTCGGTCGATCTGGCGCTGGCCATTGCCGAGCAGGGGAATGGGGCCATCATCCTCACGCCGGAGGCGGTGGCCCACTTCCACCCGGTGACCCCGGAGCAGTTGGTGAACGCCTGCTACGAAGCGGGGTTCCGGCTGGTCTCACGCGGGGTGGTGGGCGACGAACTGGTAGCGCAGGCCTACCTGTCCTGGTGGGACGACCCGGCCTGGGGCACCCTGATCCGCTCCACCGACCCGGTGGTGGTCTCGGCCATCACGGCGTCGCACCCGGAGCTGGTGCCCTACCTGGTGCCGGTCACCTACCCCTGCGTGGCCGAGGCGCGGTTTCTCCGGGCCAACCATGGCGATCTGCCGGTGGTCTATGCGGGGTTGAGTGCCCCGTCGGGGCCCGAGGTGTCGGAGCTGGACGCGGTGCTGTCCTTTGCCGACCTGGAACATCTGTTCGCCCTGCGGGAGGTGCGTCCCGAGTTGCTGCCGCGGACCTACGTCCGGATTCCGCTGGAGACTCGGCGCCACATGTCGGTGGCCGGTGGGCTGCCGCTGGAAATGGTGGTGTCGGGCTCTTCGCGGGGGCGGCGGCTGCTGACCATCCGGGGCATCGAGGCGCTGCCGGCGCTGGCGCAGGCCGTCACGGGGGACCGGATCGACCTGGGATTCGTGGATATCCGCTCCCATGCGGGTGCCCTGGACCACCCGGTGCTGGGGCCCCGGCAGGACCTCTACTGGCGGCGGATGCTGGTCCAGCAGTACGAACCCAGCCGGAGCCGGACCCCGGTGGTGCCGGACCGGAGCGGGGTCGAGCTGGGGGGGGTGTTCCCGTTGCGGGCGCCCCGGGCGGGTGCCGATGCGGCTGTGGTCCGAGGGTTGCTGGAAGCGATAGGGTCGGGGCCCAACGGCAAGGCCTGGGATTGCCGGGCCTGTGGCTACCCGACCTGCCAGCGCTTTGCGCAGGCGGCGGCACAGGGGCGGGCTGGCCTGCGGCAATGCGCCATCTGGGTGGCCCGCCAGGCGGCCGAGGCCTCGCGGGACGCCAGTACCGACGCGCTGACGGGCCTGGCCAGCTACCGGTCGCTCCAGGAGCGGCTGGCACACGAGATCGACCGGAGCAAGCGGAGCGGTGAGTCCTTCGCGGTGCTCTTCCTCGATCTGGACCGCCTGAAGCAGCTCAACGACCTGCACGGGCACGAACGGGGGAACCAGGTGTTGCGCATGGTATCCGACGAGATCCGGCGAACGATCCGGACCACCGACTTGGCGGCGCGGTACGGCGGGGACGAGTTCGTCCTGCTGCTGACCCGTACCGACCGGGCCGGGGCGCACCGGGTCGCCGACGCGGTCCGGGCCCGGGTGGAAGAATCCGGGCGGACGCTGGCGCTGAGCGACTGGCCCATCACCGTGTCCGTGGGGGTGGCCGAGTACGACCCGACCAGCCCGCCCGATGGCGACCTGCTGGAGCAGGCCGACCGGGCCTTGTACCTCGCCAAGTCCTCCGGCCGGAACATGGTCGTCTGATGTGTACCTCCGGTAGCACCTGCCGTCTCCTGAAGGGATGCCTGTGACCTCTCCGATGCCCGACTTCGACGCCGGCCGCCCCGGACCGGACCCCTGGGGGGTTCGCCGGGCCGAAACGCTGCTGACCTCGCTGGACGGGGTGCTGTCCGCCCGGGTGGTGACCACGCCGCTGGGCGAGGTGAGCGAGATCCACATCCTGGCCCAGGCCGGGCTGGCGCCCAAGCAGGTGGTGCGCAACATCGAGTCGGCGCTGCTGGCCCATCTGGGGCTGCGGGTCGACCACCGCAAGATCTCGATTGCGCAGACGGCCGACGTGAAGCCCATCGACGCGCTGGAGCAGCAGGCGGTGCGGGACCGGGCGCTGACGCGCGGGGTGCTGTTCGAGGATCTGGTGATGACCACGCCGCGGTCGCGGCACGCCCAGGCGGTGGTGACGCTGGCCTGCGACGGTCGGGTGGAGCGCGGCTCGGCCGAGGGGCCGGACACGCCGCGGAACCGGCTGGAGACGGCGGCACGGGCCACCCTGGCGGTGCTGGAGCTGCTGACCGAGCGGCACAGCATGGCGCTGGAAGGGGCCCAGGTGCTGGAGGCCTTCAACCGGAGCTACGTGCTGGTGGGGGTGCAGACCATCGGGGGCCGGGAGACCCGGCTGCTGACGGGCATCTGTGAAGTGCGGGACAGCGCCGAGCAGGCGGCAGTGTATGCGGTGCTGGATGCAACCAATCGCTGGTTCAACTGGGTGGTGGCGGGTCGGGCGCGATGAGCACCGGCCACCGGAACGCAGGCAGCGGAAAGGAGACGCGGGCGGGGAAACTCCAGAGCTAGCCAGGCAATAGCGGAGTCGAGCGGCGTGTAGAGCGAAGCGTCAGGTGGGCCGTAGCGGGGTCCGCCTCCTCGGAAGTCCAGAAGTACCCGAGAGGAGGTGACGCGACATGTTGGAATGGATTGACGCTGCCATTGCCTTCCTCGAGGACTTGTTCCTCGCGGAAACGATTAGCTGGGGCTGATGCTAACTCTAGGGTTTCCCCACCCTCATGACATGAGCTACAACACCGCAGTCACCAGATATGTGCAGGCTACTACTGTATTCTCTCTAGTGGTGCTATGCGTCGGCTATATGCTACCTGGGCCGCCTCCCGACCTTTGGACCCTCCTGATGGTCTTCGGTGTAGGGACATTCGTGGAACTCTCCCGGACACATAACAAGGAAGGAGGGGCGACCGGTTCTCTGGGGTTCGTCATACATCTCGGCGTCGGTTTAGTTGTTGGGGCGTTCTGGGGAGGCATAGTTGCTGGACTGTCGAAGGTGCTCGCGGATATTTACAACAGAAATACTGGTCTCCGGACTGCGTTCAATGCGGCTGAGAGAGTAGCCTCGGTTGGGCTAACGTTCATTTTATATTACAATCTTGGTGGAAAGCATCCTCCCGCATTCTTGGATCCAACAATTGCCAGCCCAACCCTGGCCTTGGCGTTGTCTGAATTGTTAATCTTTTTTGCCTCAGCACTAGTATATTTTCTAGTCAACTCGCTTTCAGTAAGCGCCGCAATGGCCCTAGCCAATGAGCGTCCAGTCATTTCGACCTGGCGCCGAACGGCCTTCTGGGTATTAGGATACGACTTGATTGCTAGCTCAATGGCAATCGGCGCGGCCTGGTTGTTTATTTCTTCTGCTACAAGCGACGGTCTAAGGAAGTTGTTGCCGCTCGCCATTGTTATTCCATTCGCGGTAGCTAAGCACCTGTATGGAAAGCTTAACACCTTGCAGGATGTTGTCAAGGAGCTCGATGAGGCCTATGCCGAGCTGGAGCTTAACGTCCGCGAGCAGCTAGAGATGATGGTAAAGGCTATTGAAGCGCGTGACCCGTACACGTCCGGGCATTCCCGGCGAGTGTGCGGCCTGTCACGTGCCATCGCGATCGACATGGGCCTCTCCGACAAGGAAGTCGAGGACATCGAAAACGCGGCATTGCTTCACGATGTCGGAAAGATCTACGCCGAGTTTGCGTCGATTCTCCAGAAAGAGGGCCGTTTGACCGACGAGGAATGGGAGGTCATGAAGACCCATTCCATCAAGAGCGCGGAGCTGGTCGCCAACTTCTCCCGCTTCCGTGGTTACATTGTTGACTGCATCCGGCACCATCATGAGCGTTGGGACGGTCGAGGCTATCCTGATGGCATCAAGGGGGAGGAGATCCCACTGGGGGCCCGGATCATCACCATTGCGGACACAATTGACGCGATGACCACGAATCGCCCCTATCGTGGGGCACTCTCGTTGGACGTAGTGATTTCCGAGTTGAACAAAGGGCGGGGCTCCCAGTTCCAGGAGGAATTGGTGGAAGTCACTGTGAACTCGGTGACGGTCCGGCGACTGATCTCGGACCCGGGTTCATCTCCAGAATACATTCCATCTCACAAGCGTATGAGGAGGCCAGAACAGTCCCACCCATTCATACCATCCCCTGTAAGGCTCGGGGGTAGCCGAAATGGGCAGTAGTTGGGGTCGGTCCCAGTTTGATAGACCCGCTCTCGCCGCTACCTTGGAGGCGGGGAGGTGTTGCATGATGAGAGTGCGAAGCGCCTTCGGGCCTGAGCTCAGCTCAGCCACGTGGGTGTACTTGACCATAGGCCAAGCGGAATACGATATTTCGTGTGGCCTTCCAACCCATGCCAATAGCAGAAAGTGGCAGCTTTACCTAGGCTAAGGCCGGAATGTGATGATCACAGGCAAGCTCTAGGCACCCAGTTCCTTCGCAGTACTGGAGAGGAGGTTGTCCTCTACAGGTCACGGTTCGACAGGAATGGTAACTTGATTTGATTCTAGGTTGAGGGCCTAGTGCTATTTTCCATAGAACCTTCTAAAGTGAGATGTCAATGTCACGCTGCAAGCTAAGAGTGCTTGGGTACCCTACTGTTCACAACCGGCACGGGGACCCAGTTAGACTAAAGACCAGAAAACATCTAGGGCTCTTGGTATTCTTTTCCCTTGAGCCCTCAATTCCACATCGGCGAGACAGGCTAGCAACCATGTTCTGGCCGAATGTTGGAATTCAAGAAGCAAGGCATTCCCTGGCGACGGGAATTTCTGTGTTACGTCGCATCCTCGGAGCGGATGCATTCGAAGTTGGCTTGGACACTTTACGCCTCGTGCCTGGGAGAATTGATCATGACGTCTCGGGGCTAGAGTCGGGGTATACAGGGGATGGATTACCAACAACTCCCCGAAGATTCATGGAAGAGTTTGACATTCCGGATGCACCGGACTTCCAGATCTGGCTGGACGGGAAGCGTGTCGAGATTTCCCCCAAAGTCCATCGAGTGCTAAGTAATAAGATTGTTCTGGCCAAACAGCGCGGTGACCTGGGCATGGTTGAGGAACTTGCCTTATGCCTGCAACAGGTAGACGATCTTGACGAGGTAGGTGTTCGGTCCATAATTGAATTACACGCGATGGCAGGCGACCGGGTCTCAGCGCTTCGGGTGTACGGTCGATGGGCTCAACGACTCCGTGATGATGTTGGGGCTGCTCCATCAAAGGGACTAGAGGAGCTAGTCGACCGGATTCGAAAGGGTGAAATTCGTAACAATCGAATCATGGAGCAGCGCTCTAATGGCACCTTGCCTCACTGCCAACCTACCATTTTCGGCCGTGAGAGTGAGCTGGAGCTTTGCTCGAATTCACTGTCCAATATCCAACATAACCAGTCTTCGCATCTACTTCTTAGGGGTGACGTTGGCAGTGGCAAAACCGCGCTGTTAGATCAAATTAGCTCTGTTTCATCGATTGATGGAATTCATGCAGTGAGAGTTCGGTGTTACGCCCCTGAGCGTGCTTTGCCGTTTGCAGCTATCGCAGATGCAACTCGACAGCTGTTCGAACTTCCTGGTGCCATAGGCACGGACCCACATTTCTTGGACTGTTTGGCATGTATTGCTCCAAGCATTCGGCGTCGAGCCCCAGCCACAGGGGAACTTCAGCGCTCATTAAGTACTGGAAGCCCTGAGAACTCACGCATTCTTTTCACTGAAGCATTTATTGGTCTTCTGGTTGCAGTTAGTGAGGTCTCGCCGGTTGTCATCCTTGTGGATGACGTGCATTTCGCTGACGAGGCGTCAACCGCAGTACTTCATCTCGTGATGCGTCGACTAGAGAATGCACGCGTATCCTTTATTTGCACTACGGCATCAACTGACCTTGGGGGCGGTTCTTTGTGGGGATCGTTCAAGAGTGCTCCTACCCGTCAATGCGCCTGTATCGAACTAGGCCCACTATCCCAAGAGCAATCAAATCTTGTGCTCCAAGCGATTCTCTCTCAGGAGACGGTTGAAGCCGGCCCCGCATTGATTCACGCGATCCTTGAGATGGCCGCAGGTAACCCGATGGCCATTGAGTTGTTGGCCAAAGACTGGATTAACCGTGGGCAGGCTTGCTTCGCGCTATTATTTGGAGGTATGACCCAGGCCGTCGCTACTCAGCCAGAGGAGTCTCTCCGCTACATTCTAGAGGGCACAACTCCCTCCTTCGACGGAGACCTCAGGTCCATAGGGGAGATGGCTGCGATTCTTGGGCACCGGTTGAACGAACTCTCCTTCTATCAGTTGCTTGACATCCCGCGGCCTCGCGTGCTTTCCGCGCTCACACAACTCTCTCGCCTTGGCGTTCTTCGTGATATTGCTGGGAACCTGGAGTTCGCTAGTGAGCTGGTCCGAAGCCAGATATATTTCTCAACTCCTCACGTTACGAGGTGTATGCTTCACGGTCTTGTGGTTGACACAATACTTGCTTGCGATCTCCCGATCCCTTCAACTAGCCATCTGGATATTGCTTGGCATCTAGTACGGGCTAACAGGGCTGATGAAGCGAGCCCATGGATTCTTTCAGGAGGAGCCACCGCGGTGGAACATGGCGCTCCGCTTGAGGCGGACCTAGCAATTAGTACTAGTCTGCCGCAATTCTCTGGTGACGAAATGCATGCCGCCTATTTTATTCTTGCCGAGGCAAAGCAAGAACTCGGGCTATGGCATGACTCCCTTGCCATACTTGATGGCCTCAATGAAAATATGTCACCAACCGTAGCCCATCGGCGCGATACGTTGCAAACGGTGGCACGCCGGTGGGCTGGATATCTTGCTACACCAATGTTAGATGAGAGTACCGATCTGCTCTTAAGGGCGATTGAAAGTGATCTGCATCCGGAAACGCGTGTTAAAGCTGCGGCCTCAGTCCCATACCTGCTAACTCAGTCTAGGGACCCTGAGCGGTATAGGCGCATGCGGTCAAGTATTTATACCCTAGACATGGACTCCCTGACCGCCTACCAGCGCCTACACATACTAGTTGCTGATGGTTGGCTTTGCAATGAAGAGGGTGACCCTGAGACGGCACGTGCTCGCCTTTCTGAATGTCTTCACATTATTGACAAAGAAGTCTACGGCAGCTCAATCGCACTTCGAGCCCTCATCGGTGCTGGTACCCTAGAACTAATTGCCGGGGAATATGGAAACTCCTTAGCTCCCATGTCTAAGGCGGCAAATATGGCCAAACGTAGTCACAACACCCTTCAATACGGCATTGCTGCTGCCTCACTCGCCACCAGCTATGGCAGAATGGGTTCCCATGCTGATCAGGCAACATGGGCACGCGAATCCCTCACCTGCTTCCGCCCCGACGACTGGACCATCGCGGCCCTCTCCAGCCACTACGAGCTGGCCATGTCACTGGTGTTCCAGGAGCAGTACCAGGAGGCCCGGGAACTGGTGCCGGGGCTGCTTGACCGGACCACCCGCCCCAACTGCCCGGCCTGGGCGGTCCAGGTCTGCGGGCTGCTGGCGGCCGATATCCTGGCCCTGACCGGCAATCCGGCTCAGGCGCTGGCCGAGGCCGAGCGCGGTACCACCGGGGCGCACGAGGCGCTGGCCCTGGTCGACTTCCTGGGGCCCTGGGCCCGCTGGACGGCCCTGGGGGCCGCGGGCGACCGGGCGCCCAGCGCGCTGGCCCGGCTCCACGCCCTCACCGCCGACCTGCCCCGCTACCACACCAACGACCAGGCCGAACTCCTGGCCGCCATCGCCTGCCTGGAACACCGGGTCCATGGCCGGGTGCCCTGGGAACTCGGCCGCGCCGCCGCTGGCAGGGTCGCCAGTCTGCCATGCACTGTGCACGCTCTCTTGCGTCGTACCGGCCTGCTGGACTGGAACCAGCCCCCGGCGGCACCGCGACGGCCCGGTCGACCCGCCCGATTCTCCGCCTGATCGACACCACCGGCAACACCTCCCGTCCCTCCGCGTGCATTCGCGGCTCCCCGGGACCAGGGAGCCACGAATACACGCGAACGAGAGGCAGCGGGCCCTGCGGATGGAGAGTAATCGGCACCGTCCGCGTGTTGCCCGCGCCGTACCCGCACGATACCTTGCACCAATGACCGCGACAGAGGGTGGAGGCGATGTGACGGTGCTCCTGCGAGCCTGGTCCGAGGGGGACCAGCACGCGGGCGACCGACTCTTCGGCATCATCTACGGAGAACTGCGCCACCTGGCCCGGGTGCAGCTCCGCCGCTCCAGCGTGCCCGTCACGATGCAGGCCACCGAGGTCATCCACGAGGCCTACTTCCGACTGGCCCGACAGGACCAGACCGACTGGCTGAACCGGGCCCACTTCTACGCCATCGCCGCGACGGTCATGCGGCGGGTCCTGCTTGACTACGCCCGCCACCGCCTGGCGGCCCGTCGGGACCGACGTCAGGAGGCTCCGTTGGACGAGGCGTCGTCTCTCCCCGGCACCGATGACGTGATGAGCTTTGAGCGGGCGGACGAGCTGCTCCAGATCAACCGGGCGCTGGAAGACCTGGCCGCCGCCGATCCGCGTCGGGCCCGGGTGGTCGAGTTGCGCTACTTCGCCGGCATGGAGATTTCCGATGTCGCCGCAGTGCTCAAGGTGTCGGAGGCCACGGTCAAGCGCGACTGGGCCCTGGCACGCGCCTGGCTGCGGACCCGGATCGACCGCGACGGACTCGACCCGGTCCCGGCCGATGCCTGAGTCGATCCACCCACCGACCGGCGACGCACCCCTCGACCGGGTGGCCGGGTTGTTCGAGGAAGCCATCGCCATCGGAAGCCCGACGGGGCGACAGGCCTTCGTCGCAGCGTTGCGCGTGCGGGAGCCCGCCCTGGCCGATGAACTGCTCGCCCTGCTCGATGCCCACTTCGGGGACCCTGCCTTCCTCGCCGGTGATCTGGTCCATGAGGTGGCCGACATCATGTCCGGGCATCTGGAGACGGAACGGATCGGGACCCGTATCGGGGCCTGGGCCATCGATGGAGTACTGCATCGGGGCGGCATGGGCACGGTCTACCGCGCGCATCGGGTGGCCGTCGATTTCGACCAGCAGGCGGCCCTGAAGGTGATCCGTGCCGGACACCACACACCGGCACTGATCCGCCGGTTCGCCCAGGAACGACAGCTCCTGGCGCGATTCGAACATCCGAACATCGCCCGCCTGCTTGATGGCGGCACCACCGCCGACGGCTTGCCGTACCTGGTGATGGAGTACGTGCGCGGCGAAATGATCGACCGCTGGTGCGAGCGCGTCCGGCCACCACTCGATCATCTGTTCGCGGTCTTCGCCCAGATCTGCACCGCTGTGCATGTGGCGCACCAGCACCTGGTCGTCCATCAGGACATCAAACCCGCCAACATCCTGGTCACCGAAGACGGCACGGCCAAGCTGCTGGACTTCGGCATCGCCGACCTCGAACGACAGGCCACGTCGGGCGATGGCAACCCGGAGGACGGGCCGACCGACCGGATGCTGACGCCGGACTACGCCAGTCCAGAGCAGTTCCGCGGCGAGGCCCCCGGGACCGCCACCGACACCTGGTCGCTCGGTGTGCTGCTGTACCGGTTGCTCACAGGCGACTTGCCGCTTCCGGTCCATGATGCTCCGTCCTTGGCGGAAGCGCAGCGGATGGTCTGCGACACGGTTCCGCAGCCACCCTCCGTCGGAATGGCGGCAGCGGGAATCCCGTTGCCGCCCCGGGCCGCCGACCTCGATGCCATCATCCTCCGTGCTCTGCACAAGAATCCAGCCGACCGGTATCCGTCCGTCCTGGCCTTCGCAGAGGATCTCCACCGATACAGCATCGGCCTTCCCGTCCAGGCGCGGACCCCGACGCTGCGCTATCGTGCGGCGCGGTTCGTGGCGCGGCACTGGGCCGGTGTGGCTGCGGCAGCAACCATCGTGCTGCTGCTGGTGGGCGGTCTCTCGGTCGCACTGTGGCAGGCCGGCATCGCCCAGCGTGAGCGCGATACGGCACGGGCCGAAGCCACCACCGCCGCATCAGCCGTCGAGTTCCTGAAAACCGTCCTGGGATCGGGTGACCCATGGCGGGATGCCGAGCCGGTGGAAACGGTCGACGATGTGATCCAACTGGCGGAGGTGAAACTCGACTCGGTGCTCGGTGACGAGCCTGCCGTCCGGGCCTACATCCTTGCCGCGCTCGGTGAAGTGGCAGCAGGGCGCGGTGAACTGGAACGTGCCGACCGGCTGACTGGCGCGGCCGTTGCGGTCCTGGATCAGGAGATCGACGGAGTATCGTCTCAGGGGGCCGCGATTCACCTGGCCCGGGCACTGGCACTTCACGAACTGGGGAGTCTGCCGGAGGCGCATGCCTTCGCGGCCGAGGCTGTGCGCCAGCTTGATGCCCGGCGCAGTGAATCACATACCGAACTGATCGGCGCTCTCAACCAGCTCGGAGCAATTGACATCGACATTGGCGACCACGCGGCCGCCGAAGCAACACTGCGCCGTGCCATCGCGGTGCACCGGACCAGCGGCACACGAGAGACGCTGGGACTTGCCGGGGTGTACAACAATCTGGCTGTCGCGGTGGCCGGTCAGCCCGATCGACTGAACGAAGTGGTGGATCTGTTCGCCGAGGCGGCGCGGATCGTGGAGAGTCTGGGTGCCAGTGCGCCACGGTTGGCGACGCAGTATGCCAATCAGGCCAACACGCTGCGGTTGCTGGGTCGACATGCCGAGGCGGAAACGATATTTCATCGAGCGATTACCCTGCTTACGGGGTCGCTTGGCGCGGATCACCCCTCGACGCTCACCGCCGCGACGTCGCTGGCATCGCTGTACGAGACCACCGGCCAGTTCGCCAAGGCGGCAGCCACATTGGATGGTCCGCTGGCATCGGCGCGGACCACGCTGTCATCCGATCATCCGGTTACTGCCTACATCCAGAACGTGCTGGGCTCGTCGCTGTGCCAGATGGGTGGCGGCGACAACCTGACGCGTGGACTGGCACTGAGTCGTGCCTCGCTGGCTGCACGTCGTGCCGGGCTCTCTGACGAGCATTGGGCGGTTGCATCGGGCGAAGCAATCGTCGGCTACTGCCTGCTGCGGCTGGGTCAGCGTACCGAGGCCGTTGCCTTGCTGGAGCGCGCCCACCGCGTGCTGCAGGCGCAGCGTGGGGCCGACAACGATCTCACTGTGCGGACCCGACGCTGGCTGGAGGAAGCCGGGCAGTAGTCCGCTTCCCCCACCCGGCTTGCCCCAGGTCACTGCCCCGCGGGCACCCGCTCGAACCGCCAGGTCCAGGTATGGGTGACCTCGGGACCAGCCTCGACTCGGGTGAAGGAGCCCTCCATCAGATTCGGATCGGCCATCGAGGTCCACTGATTCGGCGAGGACGAATGGGTGGTGTTCATCCAGATGACCCCGTGCTGGTAGGCATACTCGGCTGGGTTTGGGTCAGCGACGGTCGCGCAGGCCTTGCTCATGATGACAAAGCCGGGGCGATAGGCGTTGACCCGATACCAATTGCCCTCGGCGCTGGAACCGCCGGGATCGGTGGTCGATACCGTCATCCAGATCAGTTGCGGGTCGGGGCTGGCCTCCCCCAGAGTGACCTCCACCAGCGGTGATACATAGCTGGCGCAGGGGACCTCGTTCCAGACCCGCAGCGTCCCCGCCACCGGGGCATACTTGGCGTAGCCGACTCCGGTCTGAAGCTGCTCGAACCGGACGCCGGTCGCTTCAGCGCGGATGGTTTTGGCATTGCCAGGACTGGTCGAGACCATGGTGTAGGTCGCCGTACCCACCCAGGCCCACTCGGTGCCCACGGTGATCGTCACCGAGTCGACGCCGAGCAGGCCTCCGGTGGTGCTGTGGATCTCGGCGCGGACGGTGAAGGTGCCGGACGTCTCGAAGGTGTGCTTGGCGGTGGGCGTGGTGCCGGTCTTCACCACGGCTGAATCATCACCGAAGTGCCAGCGCAGTTCGGTACCTGCCCGCAGCAGGCCGCCGTGGGTCAAGGTGAAGGTGACGTCCTCGTCTTCCTCGATCTCGGTCGCACTGGCGCTCAGATCCAGCTCCACGCGCTTCAGGGTGTAGGTGTCGTAGTCCACCAGACCGACCATCTCCATGCCGGGGCCCGCGGAGCGCGCCACTGATGTCGCGATGGAGAACTGCGACTCACCGGCCGGGACCATGACGCCCCTGCCGTTCATGAAGTTGTCGTTGGACGCCCCGAGGGGAGCCCCTGCCGCACTCCACATCCGTACGTTACCGTACTCCGCCGGGCGGAGGATGGACGCTTCACAGCGCGTGGTGCAGCGTCCGCGGATCACCACCGAATCCGATGCGGTGATGATGGTGGCGGGCATGGCATGCCAGGTCTTCAGCGTGTCCACCGGGTCCAGGTACTCGATGGTGACCTCCGGAAACATCCCGTCGCCGATTGTCTCCGCGGTGAGCTCTCCCCACCGCTGGGCAATGGTGCTCATCGGCAGGTAGGCCGTCGCTCCGATCACGAAGGCGCTGACGAAGTCCTCACTTGACGCCTCGGCGTTGAGCTGGAACGGGAACGGCACCCATGCGTTGCCGGTATGCTGCATGGTGCGTCCTGTTCCGGGATGGTTGGGATCGGACACCAGCATCGCATCGCTGGTCAGGCCGTAGGCAATGATGGCGTGGCCCAGATCGCCGCTGCGGTCATAGATGGCGAGTTGCTGCGGCAGGCCGGTGAGCTTGATCGATGCGGCCAGCGAGAGAATCTGGGTGCGGGGCAGTCCCAGACCAGAGAACCCTGCCGCCTGCTCGATGGTCGCGATCTCCTTCTGCACCGCGGGCCAGTCCATGGTGTGCTGGACCACCGACGCCAGCCGGATGCCGCCGGGGTTGTCCTGCCAGACACTGGGGAACTTGTCGTAGGTGCCGAACAGTTTCGCTCCGCCCTCGGTGTAGTGGCGATACAGTGCGGTGAGCGTCATGCCGGTGCAGATGCCCTGTGGCTCCAGCCCCGAGCCGCGGTTGGCAAACTCCCAGTCATGCACACCTGGGACGAAGGTCGTGGCGAGCGGAGTCGCGAGGAGGTTCTCGCTGACTTCCACCAGCACGATCTCGGTTTCGCCAAAGGTCCGCAATGACGCAGTCGCGACCGAGGCGCCGGGCAGCAGAACGCCGGAGGAGGGACCGGGGACAAGTAATTGATCTGCCGAAACGTGGCGCGTGGCCACGACAATGCCCACGTCGTTGGTGCCCAGCAGCGGAATCAGCTCGAAGGTGTTGCTGGCGCGGTCGTAGTAGAAGGCCACCGTGTTGTTGCGTGTTGCCGTTGGCACTGGGATCGTGATCGCAAACGGACGGGAGGCGTACGCCTGCGCATTCCGGATGGTGAAGGTCGACCCCACCTGGGTGAGGCCCGTTGGTAGTGAGCGTCCGAGCGTGCCGCCTTCGACTACGGTCCACTGCGTGGGGGACGGGAACGCACCGCTCTGCACCTTGACCGAGAGTCCGTGCAGGGGGCTCCCGGGTCGGTTCACCGTCACGGTGCCACCGCTCGCCGGTATCGGAGCCCGGTCCAGGACCGTCGTGGTCGGGGGCAGGGGCGGGGGTGGTGGCGGGGGCGGAGGATTCGGCCCGACCGGGTCCCCGGGGGCACCGCCACAGGCGGCCGTCAGGACTACCAGCGCGAGGAGGCCGGTCCGGGCCTGCCTCATGTTCATCGGCTTCATGCCTGCTCTCCTGCGGTCGGCGGGCGGCAACCCGACAGTGGAGGAGAGGCTCATACTGCTGAAATGGCCCGGGACACATGCCGCGCCCGGGACCTCTCCCTTGTCGGCTTACGCGCAGGGCGTAACCGCCGGGGGTCATGGCGCCCCAATACCACCATCTGCCCGGTGCTGCCGGTGAGCCACGAATGGACGCGAATGCATGCGAATGGACGCGAATGGACGCGAATGGACGCGAATGGCAGGCAGCACAGACCCTGGGCGGAGATGCTCCGCACGCGGTGATAGTATACTCCCCGACGGAGAGCATCCTCGGTCGAATGCCTAGCAGGGACCACACATCAGGGAGAGTCCGCATGAGTGCAGCAGGTGCGAGCGCGGCAGGCGCTGCGGTGGCCGCCCAGATCGCCATGGCCGTCAAGGCCTCGGGCAGCATTGTCCAGGTTGAGCCGGAGGACTTCCTGGCCATCCTGGTGCGGCAGTCGAATCCGCTGGTGGTCCATGCCGTGGCCCGGTTCGGGCGCAGGCGCCACAGCTACCTGACCAGTTACCGGGGGCTGGCCTTCTTCACCAAGTCGCCGGTCCCGGTGCCCCTGCCAGCGGATGCCGAACTCGTGGTGGCGGGCAAGATCTGGGTGCCGTGAGGGTGAGGAAGTCACCATCCTGACATCCTCCCTCGACGCCGTTCTCCCGGCGCTCGTCGCCGCCCTCGATGACCACGGCGCTGCTGTGCTGGTCGCGGCACCGGGTGCCGGGAAGACCACCCGAGCGCCCCTGGCACTCCTGGATTCCCCCTGGCTCGCCGGCCGCAGCATCCTCATGCTCGAACCGCGCCGACTCGCGGCCCGCGCCGCAGCGGCCCACATGGCCCACCTGCTCGGTGAGCGCGTGGGCGAGCGGGTCGGCTACCAGGTCCGCCACGATGGACGGCACTCCGCCGACACCCGCATCCTGGTGGTCACCGAAGGCATTCTGACCCGGATGCTGCAGGACGATCCCGCCCTCGACCGGGTCGGACTGGTGATCTTCGACGAATTCCATGAACGCTCGCTGATCGGCGATACCGGTCTCGCCCTGACCGTCGCCACCCGCGATCTGCTCGGGCTGACGCGCCGGATCCTGGTGATGTCCGCGACCATCGACGGCGCCGCGGTATCCGGGCTGCTGGGGGATGCGCCGGTGATCACCAGCGAAGGGCGGCGCTTTCCGGTGGTCACGTCGCATCATCCGGCGCGCGCCGGCGAACGGCTCGAAGCCCAGGTGGCCCGCGTGGTCCGCGACGCCCTCTCGGCGGAACCCGGCTCGCTGCTGGTGTTTTTGCCGGGTACGGCCGAGATCCGCCGCACCGCCGAGCTGCTGCGGGACCTGCCGCCGACCATCGAGGTACATCCGCTGCACGGGGCGCTGCCCGCCGACCAGCAGGATGCGGCCATCGCGCCCGCCCCGCCGGGTCGCCGCAAGGTGGTGCTGGCGACCAACATCGCCGAGACCTCGCTGACCATCGAGGGGATCCGGGTAGTGGTGGATGGCGGCTGGCACCGGATGCCGAGGTTCTCGCCGCGCACCGGCATGACCCGCCTCGACACGGTGCGCATCTCGCGCGCGTCGGCGGAGCAGCGTCGCGGACGGGCCGGTCGACTGGAGCCGGGCGCGTGCTATCGGTGCTGGAGTGCGGCGGAGGAGCAGGGCATGGCAGCCTTCGACCCGCCGGAGATCGTGGCGGCCGACCTCGCACCGCTGGCGCTCGATCTCGCCGCGGCTGGTTTCGACGATCCCACCCTGCTGCCCTGGCTCGATCCGCCTCCGGCCGCCGCCTTCCGCCAGGCCCGCGACCTGCTCACCCTGCTCGGTGCGCTGGACACAGCAGGACACCTGACCCCGCACGGTCGCGCCATGGCCGACCTCGGCACGCACCCGCGGTTCGCGCATCTGCTGCTGCGCGCGCGTGAGGATGGCGCGGCCAGTCTCCAGCGTGCGGCGGCGCTGGTGGCCCTGCTCGAGGAGCGGGACATGCTGCGGGGCGAGCAGGGTCCACCGCCATCGGATCTGACGCTGCGCCTCGATGCCGTCGAGCGGGATCTCGATCCGACTCAGCTCGGCGGGGCAGCGGTCGATCACGCTGCGCTGCGGCGGGTGCGCGATGGCGCGGCGGCGTGGCGCCGTCGGGTGGATCCCCGCACTGCGCATCTCGTCGATCCGACGGCGGCGGAGGATGCCGGCCTGCTGCTGGCCTGGGCGTTTCCCGATCGCGTGGCGCAGCAGCGCGGCGGGGCGGGACGGTTCGTCCTGCGGAACGGGCGGGGGGCCACGCTGCGCGCCACCGATCCGCTGGCGCAGGCACCCTGGCTGGTGGTGCCGCATCTGGATGACGAGGGGCGGGAGGCGCGGATCTACCTGGCGGCGCCCGTGGCAATCGATGCGCTGGTGCAGCGCGCAGCGGAACAGGTGATCACGGTCGAGACCGTCGCGCTGGACGAACGCACCGGCGGCGTCACGGCCACCCGCCGGACCATGCTGGGGCATCTCACCATCAGCGCGCGGCAGCACGCGGTGACCGACGGGGAGCAATGCATCGTTGCGCTGCTCGACGGCATCCGGGCCCGTGGCCTCGAAGTGTTGCCCTGGACGCCGGAGCTGATCCGGCTGCGCCAGCGCCTGGCCTTTCTCCAACGGCACGATGCCACCTGGCCCACCGTCGACGATGGCCCGCTGCTGGCGACGCTCGATGGCTGGCTGGGTCCGATGCTCGCTGGGATCCGGCGGCTCGACGCCATCACGCCCGATCTTCTCCGCCAGGCGCTGCTGGCGCGGATCCCACCGGCGTTCGCGGCGCGCCTCGATGTGCTCGCTCCGGAACGGTTCGAGGTGCCGACCGGCTCCCGGATCGCCATCGACTACGACGATCCGGACCACCCCGTGCTGGCCGTCCGGCTCCAGGAGGTCTTTGGTCTCCTGGCGACGCCACGCATTGCCGGGGGCGCGGTTCCGCTCACCATGCATCTGCTCTCGCCGGCCCGTCGACCGGTGCAGGTCACCCGCGATCTGGCGTCGTTCTGGGCCACCGGGTATTTCGAGGTGCGGAAGGATCTGCGCGGCCGGTATCCCAAGCACGCCTGGCCCGACGACCCGCTGCGCGCGCCGCCCACGCGGGGGCGGCCGCGGTGAGCGGGAAGAGGGGTCAGCCGCCTCCCGCTGGGCGCTTGACCGGCATTCCGTCGGCGCCGATCGGGTGGGGTCGGGAGATGGAACGCAGGTCGGCCCCGCTGTAGGCCACCGGGCGCCATTGCCCCGCCTCACGCACGAGATAGGTCGCGTACAGGACCGTGGGTCGATGGGTGGTCAGTTCGCCGCGGGCTGCGAGGCCACGGAACTCCAGCGAAAAAAGCACCGTGGCACTGTCGCCGCGGACCTCCGGGTCTCCGAGCCGGATCTGCAGGCCCTCAGTGCCGTAGCACTGGCGCTCTGATGGGCTGCACCGGATGGTATCCGCCGGTGTGGCCACCGCAGCGTCCAGGGCCGTTGCGAGTTCCCGGATCACCTCGGCGGCACGCTCCCGGGGTTGGGCCATCTCGACCAGCTTGGTGCCGTCGATCCGGAATCGCAGGGGTGAGGCCATGAGCGTACGTCCCGACCGTTCCCCGAACGACGACATACCCGGGATGATCCGGTTGAGGAATTCGGCTACGGGGAGCTGGATCGCCTGCGCCTCCACCTGCTGGGCCGCCAGCGGTACCACGCCGACGAGCAAGCAGGCGAGAGGGAGGCACCACCTGGTCACGTATCCAGTGGATTCAGTCGACATCGGGGCCCCCCTTCGTCATGGATGGCATGGAACGAGTTCTGTCTTCAGGATACCGCCGGATCGTACGTCGCGCAAGGATTCCCAGCTCTGAAGCGGGTCACGGAGGAATCACGTCCCAATGACTCACGCCAACTCCTGATCCAGCCCCAGGATCACTTCCCGGAGCTGACGCCGTTCCGCCATGAGGTGCTGGAAGGCACTGGGGCGGCGCAGCATCAGGACAACGGCCCGCCATTCACCCGCCGCGAAGGTGACCTGCTCCAGGAAGAACATCGCCGCCCAGCCCGCCAGCGGGGCGATCAGCATGGCGACCACGCCCCAGCCACCCGCCGATCCGCCCCCGACCAGCAGGCCGAACAGCAACCAGCTCAGTGGGTAGAGCGCGGCCGACGCGAGGATCTTGATGGTCGCCACCATGTCGAGCGACCCCTTCGACATGGATCGGGAGAGGTAGTGGGTGATCCGCCAGGCGGGATAATGGACGACGATCCCGATCACGGCCAGCGGCGCCGTCACCACCAGCGGCAGCAGGCGACGGAGCAGCAGTACCACCAGGCGTGATCTGGGGAAGGACGTGGGCACCAGACTCTCGGGAGCGAGGTGCTCATGCTGCAGTTCCGTTTCGTACCGGGTGATCAGCTCGGCGAGCTGCGCGAGGCGCGCCGGATTACTGCTGCGGAGTTCGCTGTAGCCATCGAGCAGGCGCCGACGCAGCGCCAACTGATCGACCAGTTCACGCTCGCGCCGCATGCCTCCGCTGGCCGACGAGAACAGCCGCTCAGCCCGACCAATGAGATCCATCACTTCGTGCTGATCCGCATGCAGCGTGACCTCCGCCAGGGCATACTCGAGCCGGGCAGTGAGCGTCTGGACCAGCTCGCGTGGCGGCTCACCGGCCGCGTCGAGCATGGTGCCCGACACCATGATGGGGCGCCCATAGGTCAGCACCGCCGATGAGCGGAAAATGGCCTTGGCGGTGTAGTAGAGTCCCACCGGCAGAATCTGGATCGGCGTGCCGGTGGGCGAGGTGCTGGCAGCCCCCAGCGCCAGGCGCGCCGCACCGGTCTTGAAAGGGCGCTGCACCGGTTCGTCGTGCGAGACGCCCTCGGGAAAGAGCGCCACCGCGCCCCCGGCGTGCAGCACGCGATGGACCTGCTCGAACATGCCCTTGTTCAGGGAGAGATCGGCTCCGGCATCCTGATGGCGCTGGACCGAGATGGCACCGGTCGCCCGGACCACCCAGCCGATCACCGGCATCCGGAACAGTGTGGCCTTGGCCAGAAAGGCAATCCGGCGCGGCACCAGGGCCAGGAAAAAAAGCGGATCGACCAGGGCGTTGGGGTGGTTGGCGATCAGAATCACCGGCCCGGTCGGCGGCAGGTGCGCCGACCCGCTGATGGCGACCCGTCGAAAGAAGATCCGGAGGACGATCCGCCCGAGGAACCGGAGAAGCTGGAGGATCATGTCGGGTGCGGCGTCGCGCGCCGACCCGGCCAGGCTCCGAGAGTCCAGATCATGCCGCTGATCAGCACGGCCACCGGAATGATCATCATGCCCGCCTGCAGGCCGGCGCCGTCGGAAATCCGTCCCACCAGGGCGGGCGACGGCACATCACCGAAGAGATGGATCAGCAGGATGGTCAGCCCCATGGCGGAGGCCCGGTACCGCGGGGCCACGTAATTGAGGATGGCCGAGTTGATCGGACCGGTGCAGACGAAGATCAGGATCTCGCCCAAGGTCAGCGCGGCGAGATAGGTGACCTTGTCGGTGGCGGTCAGGGCGAGCCAGGTCAGCGGGGCCGCCAGCAGCGTGGCGACGCCGCTGACCAGCAGATAGGCGTGCCGCGTGTAGCGGAGCAGGCGATCGCCGAGCCAGCCCCCGAGGATGGTGCCGACCAGGCCGGTGACGACCAGAATCAGACCGAAGTTGGTGTCGGCCTCGGCGGAGGGGAGTCCCCGCACCCGCTTGAGGAACTCCGGCATCCAGTGCGCCAGGGCGCCGATGCCGAAGGTGTAGGCCGCGTAGCCGAGCACCGTGACACCGAAGCGGCCGTTGCGCATCAGGTGGCGGTAGGCCTCCCAGTCGATGCCGCGCCGGGCGGGGCGGTCGGCATTCCGGTCCGGGCTGCTGGGCGGGGTCGGCAGGCGCAGGACGAACCAGGCCAGCAGCAGGCCGGGGATCCCCGCGATCCAGAAGGCGGGCCGCCAGCCGAAGTGGCTGTTCATCAGCCCGCCGACGATGTAGCCGAGCGCGCCGCCGACCGGGACGGCGATGTAGAAGATCGAGAGCACCCGTCCGCGCCGTTCGGGCGGGAAGTAGTCGGCGAGCACGGTCGGTGCGATGGTCCCGTACGAGGCCTCACCGACGCCGACCACCGCCCGGGCCAGCAGCAGGCCGAGGAAGGACCCGGCCAGGCCGCCCAGTGCAGTCGCGACGCTCCAGATCACCACACCGATGGCCATCAGCCGCGCGCGCGATCCGCCGCGGTCGCTCAGCATGCCGAACAGCGGAGCCACCACCATGTAGACCAGCAGGAACCCGGTGGCCAGCAGGCCGGCCTGCGTATCGGTGATCTGCAGATCGCTCTTGATCGCGCCCAGCAGCGGCGGGACGATGAAGCGGTCGAGATAGTTGAGCAGGTTGACGCCGGTCAGAATGATCAGCGCGTACCGCATGGTGCGCGGGGAAATCGGCGCGACGGTGGTGTCGGCCGGTGGTGGAGCCATGCGTCCGTCCCGGGTAAAAGGCTGCGCGGTCAGCGGAAGGTGTCCCGACTCGGCCCGCAGAGCAAGCGGTCAGGGGGGAAACGCACACGGCCCTCCGGGGGGAGGGCCGTGGCAGGATCGAACGGGTGGGTGATCAGAAGCGGGTGCTGACCCCCGCCAGGACGCGGCGTCCGTTGACCGAACCGCCGTACAGCGAGTAGCGCTGCTGATCGAACAGGTTGGTCCCGGTCAGCGAGACCCGGTGCCGGTCGCCGATGGCATAGCCGATCGAGCCGTTCAGCGTCTCCTGCGAAGGGATGCGCCCGACGAAGACACCGGCCGCCCAGTCGTGCGACTGGACCATCCGCAGCGACAGCGAGGCGTCCAGCGTGCCGGTCTCGTAGGCCACATTGATGACGCCCTTGCGCTTGGGCGTATTGGGCACGAGCTGGTCACCGGCCTGCTGGGAGTTCACCGTGAAGGAGAAGAACGACAGCGAGCCGTCGACGCTGATCCGGTCCGTGAGCTGGATCCCGGCGCCGATATCGATGCCCTTCTGGTCCACGTCGCCAGCGTTGGTGTAGGAGACCACCACGGCGGTCCGGCCGTCTTCGGTCCGCGTCAGCCCGCCAGCGGCCATCGCGGAAATCGGCCCCAGATTCTGTCGCACCGCGTTGATCAGCGCCTCGTGGTATTGGGCGGGCACCTGCGCGGGTGCTGTCCAGTAGGCGAAGTTCGGATTGACGCCGGGCAGGAGGTCGGTCACGAAGTTGGTGATGTTGTTCATGTAGGCATCGACCGTGACCCAGGTACGCTCCGTCGGGCTGCCCCGGTAGCCGATCTCGTAGCCCACCGTGGTCTCGACAGTGAGATCCTTGTTGCCGCGGGCGTAGACCGGCACGGCCGCACTGCTGGTGAACAGTTCGCCCTCCGGGACCCCCGCCAGGACGGGACCCAGCGCCGAGGCGCGCAGACCGGTTTCCAGGGCGCTGAAGTTCTGGTTGCCTGCCGCGTTGGCGCGCAGGTAGAACTCGGAGTAGTTGGGCGTCTGGAAGGCGCGGTTCACCGTCGCGCGGAAGGCGTGCTGCGCGTTGGGGCTGAAGACGATGGCCGCCTTGGGCGAGAACTGGCCGTCGAAGAGATCGCCCTGGTCCCAGCGGGCAGCGCCGACCACGCGCAGCCGGTCGGTCAGGCGCAGGTCGAGCTGGCCGTAGGCGGAGTGAATCTTGTCGTTCCGGACGTCGTCCTCGGGCCGCATCAGGGTGCCCTCGGTATCGACCTTGGTGATCCGCTCCGAGGCGCCCAGCACCAGGCGACCGCGACCGTCGAAGAGGCCGGTGTTCATCTGCCCTTCGACATGATAGATGTTCGACCGCTCGATCAGTGGCGCACCCGAGGCGAGCGAGACCTGCGGCTGCTTGGAGTCGCGACCGTTCCAGTAGGAGAAGAGGGTGAAGCGGTCGCTGGTCCAGGCCACACGGGCGTAGGGCTTGAACCCTTCGATGACCTGCACGCGACCGATGCCGGTGACCAGCACCTCGTTCTCGACCCGCGAGGCACCGCCCTCCAGCGTGATGATGCCGTCGCCGACGGTGTAGTTGTCCAACCGCACGGAGCCGAAGAGTGCCGTGATGGGCGTGCGGTCGCCGGCGGCGACACGGGTGATGGGGGTGAGCGTCTGGCCGTTGAGCGGCACGGCCTCCATGCCGGTGGCGACGGTGTAGCCGTCCGCCGCACCGACGGCATCGGCATACTCACGCCGCATGTCGAGACCGTCAGCCGCTGTGCGGGACCGGGTCCAGGTGTCGTTGCGGCCATAGCCACCGGTCACACGGAGTCCCCAGCGGCCTTCGGCCAGGGTCTGGGCCCAGCGACCATCGACCTTGAACGTCGACAGTTCACCACCGGCCACCGAGAGCATGCCACCGGGCGCTTCCCGCGGCGAGTAGCTGATCATGTTGATGACGCCGGCGAAGGCATTGGCACCGTAGAGCGCGGACCCAGGACCCCGCACCAGTTCCATGGACTTGAGGGCGTCCGTGGCGGTGGGCAGCGAGTTCCACTCCTGTGCCCCCAGGAAGGCAATGGCCAGGTCGCGGCCGTCCAACATGGTCAGCACGCGACGGTTCAGCGAGGAGTTGAAGCCGCGGGCGTTGACATTGAAGTCGTTGACGCCGGCCTGCACCAGATCCACGCCGGGCATCCGCGCCAGCGCCAGCGGGGCCTGTCCGGTGGCGGCGGTGTTCTGCAGCACCCGCGGCTCGACCGTGGTGACGGCGGCCGGTGCCTCGACAATGCGTTCCGGTTCCCGCGACACCGCGGTGACGACGATCTCGCTGAGCGAGATGCTCTGCGGCGTCATCACGATGGCCAGGGTCTGGTCGCCCTGGACGGTGATTGTCTGCTCAACCGGGGCGTAGCCGAAGGCCCGGATGCGCAGCACCTGAGTGCCGTGGGGCACCCGCGTCAGCGTGAAGCGCCCGCCGACGGCGCTGGTGGTGGCGTTGGCCGTGCCGCTGAGTTCGATCAGCGCCCCAACCACGGGCACGCCCTCGCCCGTGGCGACGGTACCCCGGATGATGGCAAAGGATTGGGCTGACAGCCGCATGCCGGCTGGCAGCAGGGCCAGGGCAGCGAGCAGCAGGAGCGACAGCAAGGACCGATGTGCGGACCATCGGGACGACTGAGACCACCGGATACGCATGGGGACCGCCCTCAGGAATGGAAGTGAGATACTCACGTCATACGGATACAGATTGGATGCCCCTGACGATGGTGGGCAGAGGGGCTAGGTGAAGTATGTCCCCCCTGAGGTGCCCGAACCAGTCGATCACTCAGCCGGACAGGGCCGCCCGGAACTCGGCCACGATCTCCGACACCGGACGGACATCGGTGATGGTCGCCACACTGCGTCCGGCCTGCCAGTACTCGGCGGGCGCCGATGGCTGCCGCACTGTCTGACGGAGTTGGCGCAGAGACCGCACGGCGTACAGCGTCCGCATCAGGCGTCGGGTGCGTCGCCACCGCAGCAGTCGCCGCGCCACCGGCCCGGCGCGCAGGCCGAGCTGTTCAATCCGGGGGGTGCGGATCACCGCCACCGGAATGCCGGTCAGCCGCTCGGTGTGGACGATATCCTCAGCGCCGGCCGCCACGATGGCCGCCTGATAGGCCGGGCTGACCCGGCACTCGGTGGTCGCAATGAACCGGGTGCCGCACTGGACGCCGGCATATCCGAGGGCAAGCATGGCCCGGAAGCCCGCGGCGTCGCCCACGCCACCGGCCGCCACCACGGGGAGGCCGAACGGCTGCAAATCCGCCAGCAGGTCCGTGGCACTGCGCCCTCCGGCATGGCCCCCCGCATCGCGATTGACCGCGATCAGGCCATCCACGCCGGCCCGCACGGCCTTCTCGGCCCAGTGAGCCGAGGTGACATCGTGGTAGACGACACCACCCTGTGGACGCACCATGTCGACTACCCAGGCCGGGTTGCCGAGCGAGGTGATGTAGAAGCGGATGCCCTCCTCGAGAGCAATGGCGATCCACTCCTCCATGCGGCGCCGGTAGCGGGTCGAGGAGGCCTCGATCAGGGCGTTCATGCCGACTGGCCGGGAGGTCAGGCTGCGGATCCGGCGGATACCGTCCCGCAGGGTGTAGCCGTGTACCCAAGTGAGGGCGATGGGCTGGATCACCCCGAGCCCGCCCGCCTCGGACACGGCGGCCACCAGCTCGGGGTTGGAGCAGGGGTACATCGGCCCGCCGATGAGCGGGAGGGTCACGCCGGCGGCGCGGGTCAGGGGGGTCTCGATCATCCGGGGGCCATCGGGCTCAGGAGCCTTTCCGACATGCGGGGAATGCGGGGTCCGGCGGGGTGCAGGGCCCCGCGGAGAGAGCCACCTGCCGGGGAAAGGTGGGACCTCGAGGGGGCTGCCGCTACTCCCCCACCGACGGGGTGCACCGACCCGGGTTGATCGAGTAGATTTCCGGGCGCGGCGGTTTCCGGGTACCACCCGGGGCAGCGTGCCGCGTCATTCCGCCCCCCAGGAGAGTTTCTCGCCATGGTAGCCACGCTCCGATTGGCTGGCGCGGTCACGATGGGTGCCCTGCTCGTTGCACCCCTCCCAGCCCAGCGCAACGCCCCCCCGCCCACCACCTTTGCGATCACCAACGCGCGCCTGGTGCCGGTTGCCGGCCCGGTGATCGACCAGGGTACCATCCTCATCCGGAACGGCCTCATCGCCGCCATGGGCCCGTCGGTCACAGTGCCGGCCGACGCCCGCGTCGTCGATGCGACCGGACTGTCCATCTACCCCGGCTTCATCGAGGCCTTCGGCTCGCTCGGTTATGCCGGCGATGCCGGCGCGGCCGCCGCGCCCGCTGCTGCCGCCGCCGGCGGGCGCGGTGGCGTGGGTGGGCGCGGGGGCGTCGGCGCGGCGGCCGCCGCCCCGGCGGCTCCGGCTGCTGCCAACTCGAACTACCCGGCGGGCTTCCAGCCCGAACTGCGGGCCATCGATGAGCTGGCGCCGACCGCCTCCTACGCCACGGCCCACGCGGCCGGCTTCACCACCGCGTTCACCACGCGGGCTGCCGGCGGCTTCCGCGGCAGCGCGGCGGTCATCAACCTGCGCAACGATGCGGTGTCGCAACTCGTGCTCCGTGACGGTGTGGCGCAGACCCTCTCCTTCTCCCGCGGCGCGGGCGGACGGGGCGGCGGCGGGGGTGGCTTTCCCGGCTCGCTGATGGGCGTCATCACGCAGCTCCGGCAGGAACTGCTCGACGCGCAGCACTACCGCGACGCCAAGGCGGCCTACGCCAAGCAGCCCAATGGGACCCGGCGTCCGGGGCTCGACCCGTCGCTGGAGGCGTTGCTCCCGGTGCTGGCTGGGACGCAGCCCGCCGTGATCGTCGCCAACACTCAGCGTGAGATCGAGCGGGCGCTGGACCTGGCCAAGGAGTTCCAGCTCAAGCTGATGATTGCCGGCGGCGCCGAAGCCTACAAGGTGGTCGACCGCCTCAAGGCCGAGCAGGTGACGCTGCTGCTGACCAATGCCTTCCCGCGCCGGACCGCTGGTGGTGCCGGCGGGGCACCGGAGCCGATCCAGACGCTGCGCGAACGGGTCGAGCAGCCGAAGGGGCCGGCGCTGTTTGCCAAGAGCGGCGTCAAGTTCGCCTTCTACGCCGGCTCCAACTGGGCCGAGTTCCTGCCGAACCTGCGTCGGGCGGTGGCCAACGGCCTGCTGACCGAACATGCGTTGGCCGCCATCACCACCACGCCGGCCGAGTTGTTCGGCATCGCCGATCGGGTGGGGACGCTGCAGGTCGGCAAGATCGCCAACCTCACCCTGACGCGGGGCGACCTCTTCGACGCCAGCACCACCGTCCACTCGCTCTTCATCGACGGGTTGCCGGTCAGCGTGACCGCTGCCGCCGCCGGTGCCGGTGGGGGTCAGGGCGGTCGGGGTGGTCTGTCCGGCACCTGGGCGCTGTCGGTCGACTTCGAGGGTCGTCAGCACGACGTGACCGTGACGCTGCGCTCGCACGACGGCGAACTCCGCGGCGTGATGCAGGGCGGCCTCGGCACCACCGATATCGCCGAGGGCGACATCGATGACGAAGGCCGGTTCGTCTTCTTCGCTCCGATCCGTACGGGGCATCACCATGGCGAGGCCGCCCGCTTCAGCGGCTGGCTGCTCGACGGCATGCTGGAGGGTTGGCTGATGCTGACCGGACATGGCAGTGGCACCTTCACCACGCGGGGGTCCAAGTGATGACACCGCGTCCCTCGCATCTGCTCACGCTGCTGCTCGCCGCCCCGCTGGCGGCGCAGTCGGCGCGCCAGGCTCCGGCGCCGATCCTGATCAAGAACGCCACCGTGGTGACTGTGACCAACGGCACCCTGGCCGCCACCGACGTGCTGCTGCGCGACGGCAAGATTGCCCAGATCGGCAAGAACCTGTCGGCCCCCAACGGGGGGACGACCATCGATGGCACCGGCAAGTTCCTCAGCCCGGGCATCATCGATCCGCACTCGCATCTGATGGCCGACGCCATCAACGAAGGATCCCGGTCGGTGACCTCGATGGTCCGCATCCAGGACGTACTCAACCCGACCTCCCCGGGGATCTACCGGGCGCTGGCCGGCGGCACCACCACGCTCAACATCCTGCACGGCTCGGCCAACACCATCGGCGGCCAGAATGCCGTGGTCAAGCTGAAGTGGCAGCGGCCGGTGTCGGAGATGCTGATGCCGGGCGCTCCTCCGGGGATCAAGTTCGCCCTCGGTGAGAACGTCACCCAGAAGAACAGCGGTGGCGGCGCCGCCGCCGGACGCCGCTTCCCCTACACCCGCATGGGCCAGGAAGAGATTCTGCGGGACGCCTTCGTCCGCGCCCGGAACTACCAGGCCGAGTGGAGCGACTATCGGGCCCGCCTGGCGAAGCGGGAGGCGAATCTCACGCCGCCGCGCCGCGACCTCGAACTCGAGCCGCTGGTCGAAGTGCTCGAAGGCACGCGCCTGGTGCATGCCCACTCCTATCGCGCCGACGAGATGCTGATGCTGCTCGACGTCGCCAAGGAGTTCGGTTTCCGGGTCGCCACGCTGCAGCACGGGCTGGAGGGGTACAAGATCGCGCCGGAGATCGCGGCCGCAGGCACGGGTCTGTCGTCCTTCGCCGACATGTGGGCCTACAAGATCGAGGCCTACGACTTCATTCCGTACAACGTGGCCATCCTGATGCGGGCCGGCGTGCTGACGACTCTGAACTCGGACGATGACGGTCGGGTCCGCCGGATGAACATCGAGGCCGCCAAGATGATCCGGTACGGCGGTCTCACGCACGACGAGGCGATGCGCACCATCACCATCAACGGCGCCGCGCAGCTCGGCGTGGAGAAGCGGATCGGCTCGATCGAAGTCGGCAAGGACGCCGACGTGGTGCTGTGGAACGGTGATCCATTGAGCGTCTACAGCAAGGCGCTGACCACCATCATCGACGGCGAGATCTTCTTCGATGTCGAGAAGGACCTGGCCCAGCGGGCGGCGCAGGCCGCCGAACGGGCCGAACTGGAACGGGCCGAAGCCAACCAGGCACCGGGCGCCGGTGGTCGGGGTGGCCGCGGTGGACCGGGGGGCGGCGCCGCATCAGCCGCCGGCATCATGAGCCTGCAGCGGGGGAACCGGTAATGCGTACGCTCTGGACGACTCTGGCACGCGTCGCGTGCGCCGCCCTGCTGACCGCGCCGCTCTCGGCCCAGCTCGGCTCCTACAACCCGGAACCCGGACCGCGAGGCACCTTCGCCATCCGCGGCGGGACCATCGTGCCGGTCACCGGCGCGGACATCCCCGGTGGCACGGTGGTGATCCAGGACGGCAAGATCACCGCCGTCGGCGCCAACGTCACGGTCCCTGCTGGGGCGACGGTGATCGATGCCACCGGTCTGCGGGTCTATCCCGGCATGATCGAATCGAAGACCACGATGGGCCTGTTCGAAATCGAGAGCGGTGCCGCCTCGATGAATGACTATCAGGAAGTCGGCCGCTTCATGCCGAACATCCAGGCCATCTTCGGCATCAACCCCCACTCCGCGCATATCGGCGTGTCGCGCGTGGTCGGCATCACCAGCGTGGTGTCCACGCCGGCAGGTGGTGTCATTTCGGGGCAGGCCGCCCTGATCAACCTGGCCGGCTTCACGGCGCCAGGCATGGCGGTGCGGCCCCGGATCGCCATGGCCATCAACCTGCCCGGTGGTGGGGCGGGTGGTCGCGGCGGCGCGGGTGCCGGGGTGCTCTTCCCCGGTGCCGCGCCGGGTCGGGGCGGTGGCGGTGCGGGCGGTGGCGCCACCGCAGGTCCGTCGCCGCTGGACTCGCTCAAGCAGCTCTTCCAGGATGCCACGCTCTACGCGGCCGCGCACGAGGCCTACAAGAAGAGCCCCGACGCCCTGCCGCGTCCCGCCGAGGACGTGGTGCTGGCCGCGATGGTGCCGCTGGCCCGTGGCGAGCAGCGCGCCATCTTCCAGGCCGACGCGGCGGCAGACATCCGCAACGTGCTGGCCTTCGCCAGCGAAATGAAAATCAAGCCGGTGATCATCGGTGGCCGCGAGGCCCTGCAGGTCGCCGAGCAGCTCAAGGCCGCGGAGGTGCCGGTGGTGTACACCCACACCATGAACCTGCCGCAGCGGGCGGACGACCCCTACGACATCAACTACGGCATGCCGGGCAAGCTGGTCGCGGCCGGGGTGCGCCTGGTGCTGTCGTCGGGCGAGCCCAATCCCGACATCCGCAACCTGCCCTATACGGCAGGCATGGCTGCCGCACATGGGCTGAGCAAGGCCGATGCACTCAAGGCCGTGACGCTCTGGCCGGCCCAGGCCTGGGGTGTGGCGGACATCATGGGGTCGATCGAAGTCGGCAAGATGGCCAATCTGGTGGTGACCACCGGCGACATGCTCGAAGCCACGACCGACACCCGCTATCTGTTCATCGATGGGCGGCAGGTCCCGCTGGGCACCAAGCACACCGATCTCAACGACATCTTCAAGAACCGCAAGGGCTCGAACTGACCTCTGCGACCTGAGCTGTCACCACCGATGCCCCCGTCACTCCCCGAGTGGCGGGGGCATCGAGTTTCGGGGCCCTTCCCCCTGACATGAATCGCCCCACCGTGATAGACTCCATATGAGGGTCGGAGTTGCCGCAGGGCATCCCATCCGGCCGCACGCCAGTGCTCCACTACTCCATCCGGAACTCCCCCATGGTCCTCCGCCCCCGGTCCCCCCTGTCTCTGCTCACCCTGCTGCTCGTGCTGACGGCGGGCGCGGGCGCCTGTACCGATCGCGGACCAACCACCGTGGTGCCCCCGCCACCCCCACCGCCGCCACCGCCGCCGCCACCCCCACCGCCGCCGGCGCCCACCGATACGGTCGACCGGCTGGGAAGCTGGGAACTGATTCTCAATCGGCCCATCACCACCAAGTACGAGGGGATGTCGTGGGCCGATGACCAGCATGGCTGGGTGGCTGCCGACGTCGGCTTCATCCTCGGCACGTCGAACGGCGGAGCCAGTTGGGAAGTGCAGGCCCAGGGGATGGGGCATCTGCGCAGCCTGGAGTTCCTCGACAACCAGCGCGGCTTTGCCGGCACGCTGTCCGGCATCATGTACCGGACGCTCGACGGCGGCGCCTCGTGGCAGAACATCACCAGTCACTTCCCCGTACCACCCATCGGCTTCTGCGGCCTCAATCACGTCGGCAACACCGTGCATGTCGTGGGACGCTATGCCGGCGCCCGCGACTACTACCGCTCCCTCGATGCCGGTGACACCTGGCAGCACCAGGACATGAGCGCGCTGGCCGAGGGCCTGGTGGATGTGTTCTTCATGGACGCAGAGACCGGCTTCATCGGCGGCATGGCCCCGGGCAACGGCGCGAACGGCTCAGCGACCATCCTGAAGACCACCGATGGCGGGCTGACCTGGCGCACCGTGTTCGTCGAGGGCGGCGCCCGCGGCTGGGCCTGGAAGATCTTCCCCGTCTCCGACACCATGATTTATGCCGGCCTGCAATCATCGGATGGCATCCATCGGATCGCCAAGTCGGTGGACCGCGGCGAGACCTGGGTCACCCGGGAGGTCGCCACCACCACCACCCCGCAGCAGAGCATTCAGGGCATCGGCTTCCTGGACGAGAAGGTTGGCTGGGTCGGCGGGTTCTTCGTCGGCATGTATGCCACCACGGACGGCGGCGACACCTGGCATCCGGTGGAGAGCAACAGTCGCTACATCAACCGCTTCCGTCGGGCGGATGGCACCCTGTTCACCGCAGGCACCGAGGGAATCTTCCGGTACGTGCCGAAGCTCGTGCCCGGATCGGGACTCCGTTCGCCGTGAACCTGCTGGCCTTCACCCTCAAGGTGCCGGGCACCGACGAGTTCGAAGGACTCAGCGCGGTCAGCGTGTCCTATCGGATCAGCGGGCTGCTCGAACTGCGCCCGGAGGTGCTGGTCATCCAGTGGAGTGGCGAAGTACTGGTCGAAGAAGTCGGTCTGGCGATCCGGGAGGATCGGGAAGTCCTCCCCGCCGAAACCATCCACGTGCCGCTCACCGAGCTGTATCGCGCCTCGCTGGACGGCGGCTGGTTCCGTCCCCGGTTGACGCTGGAAGCGCGCGACCTGCGCGCCTTCGACGGCATCCCCAGCGGGGCCCACGGCAAGCTGCCCTGCCGCTACGCCCGCAAAGACCGCTTCGAGGCCATCGCCATGGCCGCCGCCATCAACTCGGCGATCACGGCCGCTCGGTCGATCGAGGCAGGGGACACCCCGCACCTGCTCGATACACCGGTCACCACGCCCCCGGAGGGCATCACGCCCGTTGCCTGATCCGGGGCTGTGCAACGCCCCGGATGTGGTACGTCCCATCCCTCGAACGTGTCCGAACAACGG
>CAYQXR010000019.1:33703-42221 GCA_964421625.1 uncultured Gemmatimonadaceae bacterium
AAAAACGGGGGGGGGGGGGACGGCATGGACGAATGGCTGGTCGCACGATGGCCGCACCTGCGGGGCGAAGTGCTGGCGCATTGGAGCCGTTTCTCCGAGGAGGATCTGCTCTGGATCGCCGGGCACCGCGAGCGTCTCATTGAACAGGTGCAGTTGCGCTACGGCGCATCACGGGACGAGGCCGCGCATGCGGTGGAGTCCTTCTGTCAACGCCTGTTCGACAGCCGCCGGAGTGCCCGATCCTGACAGGCAGCTCCGGCGGTGTTGGTCGTCAGGTCCGACGGGTCACGCACTGACCGACGGACTCAGGGCCCACCCGTCCTGGTGGGTGGCGGTGGGGTGATCGGTCCGGTCAGACGCAGGGTCAGATCCCGTCCCGGCATCTGGGCCACGATCCGCACCTCGTAGATGCCGGCTTCGGCCACTCGGACATTGAAGCGCGACACCTCCTCCATACTGCCGGGGAGCGAGACGTCATCGATCACGACCTCGCGCTGGTTGCCCGTCGGCTTGATCTCGAGCGTGACCTCCCGACTGTCGATCACCGCCGCGTAACTGGCGCCGGCGGCCAGGAGCACCGGAACGCTCTCCTGATCCTTGAGCACGAAGATCCGGGTGGTATCCTTCCGCACCACCGAGTCCGGGATCGCGGTCCCCGCGCCGCCTCGGCCGGTCTGCGCCATCAGGGCCCCGGGGATGCACAGCGCGGCAATCAACCACCAGCGCGTGTTCGGGGCATGTCGGGTTCGCATGGTTCCTCCTTCTGGGTGACTCACCCACAGCGTCCTGCCCTCGAAAGGGGTGACGACCAACCCTGAAGGAGCGCACACCTGGTGCGGTCAATGTTCCAGACTGACTCCGGCCTCCGTGTTCCGATCCACGGTCTCACCCGGTGCGCGCGCCACCAGCACTGCCGCCGAGGCGTAGCCGGTCACGTTGACGGCCGTCTTGAAGACATCCGGCAGCAGATCCACCGCGATCAGCAGCCCCAGTCCTTCGGCCGGCAGACCGACCAGCGCGTAGAGCGGCGCCTGCACGAAGAAGCCGCCACTCGGAATGCCGGGCGTGGTGAGCGAGAGGAGGACCGTACCGAGCGCGAAGGTGGCCATCTGGGCGGAGGAGAGATCTACGCCGTAGAGCTTTGCGACGAAGAGCGCGCCCAGGATCCAGGTGGTGGCCGCATTGAACTTGAAGATCGACGCCCCCAGGGGCAGCACCACGCTGGTGACCTGCTCCGGCAGCCGCAGGTGGCGACGCACGCCATCAATCAGGGCCGGGAGTGCGGCCAGTGAGGAGCGCGACGAGACGGCGATCATCAGCGAAGGCATCAGCGCGGCCGTGTAGCTGCGCCAGGAGACGCGCCCCACCACGACCGTGAAGACCCAGAGCAGCACGCCGGACACCAGCGTCACCACCGAGGTGATCAGGACGTACTGGGCGACCGCCGCCGCGGCCGGTGCGCCAAGCCGCGCGCCGAGGCCGTAGGCCAGGGCGAAGATGCCGATTGGTGCGAGCAGCAGCACCCAGCGGATCAGCAGCAGCAGCACTTCGATGACCCCGTCGAGCACGCGCACCTGCCCGGCCCGGGTGGGGTCGCCGATCCGGAGCAGCGCCAGACCGTAGCACATCGCGAACAGCACCAGCGGGAGCAGCGCCCCGTCGGCTGCGGCCTTGATGGGGTTGGTCGGGATCAGCGAGGTCACCCAGTCGGCCATCGAGAGCGCGCGCACGGTGGTGGTATCGAAGGTGACGGATTCTTTCAGCGCTGCCGTGGCGGCCGGATCGAGCGTGATGCCGCTCAGCAGCATCGGCGCGATGGGCACCACCAGCGCCGTGAACAGGGCCACCAGCAGGAGGAAGACCAGGACGGCCCGCGCCGTGATGCCGCCGGCGGCGCGCACCGCGCTGCCGCGCGCGACCCCGGTGATGATCATCGCCACGATCAGCGGGATGATGGGCATCCGGATCGCATTGGTCCAGAGCGTCCCGACGGGGGTGATCAGCTCCAGCAGGGTCGGATGCGGCACCAGCATGCCGCTGCCGAGACCGAGGAGCAGGGCGACGAGCACCTGCAGCGAGGGATTGAGTCGCACGGGTCACGCTCCGGATCGGGTGGATGGCAGGGAATCTAGCAGGGAGTCCCCGGGATGTTCCGGACCCCGATTGGCGGGGCCAGCGGTTATCGTTGAGGGATGGTCTGCGCTCTCCGCCGGTGGGTCTCGGCAGGTCTCCTCACTGCCGTTCTGGCTGCTCCGCTCCCCGCCCAGGAGCGGCCGGTCACCTGGACACTCCAGGCACCGACGGGCATCCAGCAGGGGACGCCGTTTGTCGCGACACTGCGCGGCACCCTCGACGGCGGCTGGCACCTCTACTCCCTGACCCAGGACCCCGATGTGGGGCCGATCCCGCTGCGGATCTCGCTGCCCGCCGGACAGGCGTTCCGGCTGGCCGATACGGTCCGTGGGCCGGAGCCGCTGCGCGAACTGGACCCCAACTTCGGCGATACCACCGAGACCTGGATCGACAGCGTCAGCTTCCCGATCCAGGTGCTCCCCCTGACCAGCGGGACCAGTGATCTGGTGGTGGCCGTGCGCCTCCAGGTCTGCAACGATCGCGTCTGTCTGCCGCCGCGCACGGAATGGCTCACGGTGGCGGTCACGGTGGCGCCGGGCAACGACGTGTCTGCCGCCGCGCTGGCCGCCCTGCCGCCGCTGCTTGACGACGATGTCCCCCCGCCCGCCACCGCGCCGCCGACGGGCGGACTGATCCGCGGGCCGGGAGCGGCCGGGACCGCCTCCAGTGACTCGCTGCTCCTCTTTCTGGGCATGGCCGCGCTGTGGGGTGCCATCTCGCTGCTGACGCCCTGCGTCTTCCCGATGGTGCCGATCACCGTGTCGTACTTCACGCAGCGTGGCGCGGTGCCGCGCCGGACCGCGCTCCGGCAGGCCGCCATCTATGCGGCGGGCATCATGGCGACCTTCACCCTGCTGGGGCTGGCGATCGCCGCACTCTTCGGGGCCGGTGGGGTCAACCGCTTCGCCGCGAATCCGTGGATCAACCTGCTGATCACGGGCATCTTCGTGGTCTTCGCGCTGAACCTCTTCGGCCTGTTCGAGTTGCAGGTGTCACCCGCCCTGCTGACCCGGCTGGAGGGGGCGGTCCGCCAACGCGAGCACGGCGGTGCCGTCGGTTCGCTGCTGATGGGTCTGACCTTCACGCTGACATCCTTCACCTGCACGGTCCCGCTGGTCGGTACCCTGCTGGTGGCAGCCTCCCAGGGCGACTGGACCTGGCCCCTGCTCGGGCTGCTGACCTATTCGGCGGTGTTCGCCTTCCCGTTCTTCCTGCTGGCGCTGGTGCCCAATGCCATGCACCATCTGCCGCGCAGCGGGGCCTGGCTCGGTGTGGTCAAGCCGATCCTGGGCTGTCTCGAACTCGCCATGGCCTTCAAGTTCCTCTCCAACGCCGATCTGGTACTGGGCTGGGGCCTCTTCACGCGCCAGGTGGTGCTCGCCGCCTGGCTGGTCGCGGCACTGGTCATCGTGGGTCTGCTGCTCGATGCGGGCGCCCGGTTCCGTGGGCGCCCTGCCGCCCCGCTGTCCGCGATCAGGGTGGGCCTGAGCGCCCTGACGCTGGCCCTGGCCGTGGTGCTGGGTCGCGGCCTCACCGGTGCGCGGGTGGGCGAACTGGAGTCCTTCCTGCCGCCGCGCGAGGGCCGCGTGGTGGCCGGGGTGACCTCCGTCGACGGTGAGCCCTCATGGCTGGTGAACGACTACCAGGCCGCCATAGCACTGGCCCAGGAACAGGGTCGGCCCATCCTGATCGACTTCACCGGCTATACCTGCACCAACTGCCGCTGGATGGAAGCGAACATGTTCCCGCGCGAGGCCATCGTGGCGGAGCTGGAGCACTTCGTCCGGGTGCGCCTCTACACCGACGGTGTGGGCGAACCCTACCTGTCGCAACAGCGCTTCGAGCTGGAGACCTTCCAGACCGTGGCGCTGCCGCTGTACGCGGTGATGGACGCGGCGGGCCAGGTGCACGGGCAGTTTCTGGGCATGACGCGGAGCCAGGACGAGTTCGCCAACTTCCTCCGCCTGAGCCGCCTCGCGGCCGGTGCGGCGCCATGAGAGTGTCGGCGGCGCTGCTCCTCGGCTTGGCGACCGCTCCGGTTGCCGCCCAGACCCAGCGCCCGCCTGCCAGCACCACATCGCCGCAGGGCATCCTGACCGCCGAGGTCGATCGCGCGCGCGCACTCGGGGACGCGGGCCATGCCGACTCGGCGCTGGCGATACTTGCATCGATTCCGCTGCGTCACCCCGACATTGCCCGCGGCACCGTCGATCGCCGGATTGCGGTCGACCTCACGCGCTATCGGCTGGTGGGTCAGTCGGCACCGCCGATCGAGGCCTCCCACTGGCTCAACGCTCCGCCGGGCACCCAGCGCATGGGACCGACGCCTGGGCGCATCACCCTGATCCACTTCACGGCGCACTGGTGCGGCACCTGTCGCCCCAGCTACGCGGTGATCGACAGTGTTGTGGCACAATTCGGCGACGCGGTCCAGGTGATTCTGGTGACGGAACTCTACGGCCAGTTCGGCGGGCGCCCAGCCAAGGCCGCCGCCGAACTCACGGCGGACTCGCTCTACTACGCCGAGGTGCTGCGCGCCCGTGTTCCGATCGCCATCGCGGACCAGCCACCACCGCCAACCATCCCCGGCGACTACGGGACGGTGAACACGCGGCGGTACGGGGTGGAGCCACTGCCGCAGATCGTGCTGACCGACCAGCAGGGCGTGGTGCGACGGATCGTCGTCGGCAGCGACTCGGCGCTGGCAGAGCGGATCATTGCGGCGGTCGAGCAGTTGCGCCGGGGCAGTGGTGAGTGAGCCGGGCCGTGGTGGTACCCCAAGGGGCCATCTCCCCTTGAGTGCGTGACACAAACGAGCGCGGGCGGAGAGTGAGACTCCCCGCCCGCGCCCGCATCGTGGTTCCTGGTCGACTGCGCTACTGCACCGACACCAATTCCACCGTGAAGATCAGCACCGACCCCGCGGGGATCGGGCCATTGGCCACGTTGCCGTAGCCCAGGGCCGGTGGAATCACGAGCTGGCGGGTCCCGCCGACCCGCATGCCGTCGAAGCCCTGGTCCCAACCATCGATGACCTCGTGGGCCCCGATCTGGAAGGTGAAGGCCCCGGAGGTGCGGGAGTCGAACAGCGAGCCGTTGCTGAGATAGCCGCGGTAGCGCACGCCCACCAGCTTGCCCGACTGGGCCAGGGCGCCTTCGCCCACGACCAGGTCACGGGTGTAGAGCCCGGTGGCGCTGCGGGTCATGGCGCTGAGGTCGACATTCAGCGCCGACGCGAAGGTGATCGTTTCGGGGGACTGGACGGACACGGGATCCTCGCCGCCGCAGGCGACTGCGGCGCAGATGAGGGAGAGTACGGCGAGTGGCCGGAAGCGGGTGCGCATCGGGTCGGCTTACTTGACGTCGACCAGTTCCAGCAGGAACACCAGCACGGAATTCGGCGGAATCGGGCCGCTGCCGCCCGGGCCGTAGCCCTGGGACGAGGGGAGCACGATCAGGCGCTTGCCGCCGACGTGCATGCCCGCACTGCCGAGGTGCCAGCCGTTGATCACCGAACCTGGGCCGAGCTGGAACTGGTAGGGGCCGCGATCCCGGCTCGAATCGAACTCGGTGCCGTCGGGCAGCACGCCGGTGTAGTCCATGGCCAGCGTCATGCCGCTGTCGGCGCGGGCGCCGTCACCCACGACCAGGTCCTGGATGTACACGCCGGACGGCAGCTTGGTCATCGCGTTGAGGTCGACGCCGAGGTCGGGGTGGAAGGTCACGCCCTCCGGGCTCCCCGGCGCGGGAGCGGTTGCCGCAGCGTTGTCCGCCGGCGGGGCATCGGACTTGGGGGCACAGGCGGCGAGCAGGACCATGCTCACGGACACAGCAGCGACGAGACGGCGCATTGGAAAGCCTCGGGGGTTGAGGGATGAGACAGAACCGGTCAATATACACAGACGGATGGCCCGGTGTGCGCATCCGCGATGGGGAGCGGTCGTGTCGGGACACCCCGCAGCCGCTCTCCTCAAGAACACGGCCTGTCCGAAGATCGCTGGAGGTGTTGTGGTCCCTGGCTCACCCGTGAGGCGATCGTTCCGTCTCCTCTGCCTGCTTGCCTCGATCCTGCTTCCCGGCTGCGCGAGCGACTCCTCGCGGGAGTCCGGCGGAGCCGTGGTGTGGGACAGCGCAGGTGTGCAGATCGTCTCCAATCGCTCCCGGTCCGCGGTGCCGACGGTCTATCGCATCGATCCCGTCCCCATCCTTGATGTCGGTGGCCTGAAGGAGGTGCCAGACCTGGAGTTCTCAGGTCAACATGGCTATCTGCGAGGAACGATCCTCTCCAATGGCCACCTCGCCGTCATCGACGCCTATCGCGTCCACCTGTTCGATGCCACTGGCCGCTTGATCAGGATGACCGGTCGGCGGGGAGCTGGGCCGAGTGAGTTTGACTATCTGACCGGGATCTGCCGCACCCACGGCGACACCATTGTCGTGGGAGACAGTCACAACAATCGCATCGCGATTCTCGACGCCGAAGGAACAGTTGTTCGAACACTCCCCCACATCGGGTCCCTCGGGTTCGATGCTTGCTTCAATGATGGCTCCTTTGTGGCCGGGACCGTGACCTTCGACCCGGAAATCATGGCTGGCCGGATCGTACTTCGCCGTCATGCGCTGACGGGCGAAGCGCTGGATTCGCTGGTGACGATCACAGCCACTGGGGAGAGTGTCGCCGGGTTCGGGGTTCCGATCGCTGCCGCAGGCGATCTCCTCTACACCGGAGACCAGCGAACGGCGGAGTTCCGGGTGTATCAGAAGACTGGCAGGCTGGTCCGGATCATCCGGTCTGCTGACACAGCGGTGACCATTACCAAGGAGATGGCGGAGGCGCGCTTTGGTCTGGCGCTCCTGCCAAGCGTCTCTGCGCTGGAACGACAGCGTGCTGTCGAACGTCAGATGCAACAGCTTCGCACCACGATCTGGCCCGTCTATGGCACTCTTCTGTTGGTGGACCAGCTTGGTCGCATCTGGAGCGAGGATTTCCAGATCATCCCGTCCTTCCCCAAGACCTGGACGGTCTTTGACCAGACCGGCACGGCGCTCGGGAAGCTCACCATTCCGGAGGAGCTGTCCGGTGTCGTCCTCGCGTTCGGGGAGGACACCATCCTCCTGAGAAGGACGGATGCCGAGGGAGCCTATCACCTGGCTGTCCATCAGATCGTCAAGTAGCTCGGCGTCGGCGGGATATCCGGGGCGGGAGGCTTCTGTTACCTTTCCCGCTCCGCCAGGGGCATCCCGCGCCACATCGGGCGCGGGGTTGAGACGGACCCTTTGAACCTGACCCGGCTCATACCGGCGGAGGAAGGCGGACCAGCCCGGAGTCCGCCGTGACCAGCACGCGCGCCCCCTTCCCTGCCTGGCAGGACGTCTTTCCCGCCTCCCGCAAAGTCCATGTCGCCGGCCCCGACGGCATCCGGGTCCCGATGCGTGAGATCACCCTGAGCGACTCGCCCGACGGCACGCCCAACCCGCCGCTGTGCGTCTACGACACCTCCGGCCCGCAGGGCGGCGATGTCCGCGAGGGCCTGCCACCGCTGCGCGAGGAATGGATCCGCGCCCGCTCCGTGGTCCAGCTCGACCGCGACCAGACCCTCGGCATCCCGATGCCGGCGGGCCTGCGCCGTCCAGTGGTCCGGGGCACCGGCCCCGTCACCCAGCTCCACTTCGCGCGGCGCGGCGAGATCACCCCCGAGATGGCCTTCATTGCGGTGCGCGAGGGGATGGACGCCGAGGTGGTGCGGCGCGAGGTGGCAGCGGGGCGGGCCATCATTCCGGCCAACATCAATCACCCCGAACTCGAACCGATGATCATCGGTCGGGCCTTCCATGTAAAGATCAACGCCAACATCGGCAACAGCGCGGTGGTCAGCAGCATTGAGGAGGAAGTCGACAAGCTCCGCTGGGCGACGCTCTGGGGCGCCGACACGGTGATGGACCTCTCCACCGGCCGGGACATCCACCAGACCCGGCAGTGGATCCTGCGCAACGCGCCGGTGCCCATCGGCACCGTGCCGATCTACCAGGCGCTCGAAAAGGTGGGCGGCGTGGCCGAAGACCTCACCTGGCCGATCTACCGCGACACGCTGATCGAACAGGCGGAACAGGGCGTCGACTACTTCACCGTGCACGCGGGCGTGCTGCTCAGATACGTGCCGCTCACGGCACGGCGGATGACCGGGATCGTCTCACGCGGCGGCAGCATCATTGCGAAGTGGTGCCTGGCTCATCATCGCGAGTCATTCCTGTACACCCACTTCCGCGAGATCTGCGAGATCATGCAGGCGTACGACGTCTCCTTCTCGCTGGGAGATGGCCTCCGGCCCGGCAGCATCGCCAACGCGAACGACGAGGCGCAGTTCGCCGAACTGAAGACCCAGGG
>CAYQXR010000020.1:0-40989 GCA_964421625.1 uncultured Gemmatimonadaceae bacterium
GACCACTTCGGCGCCTCCGCTCCGGCGGAGACGCTCTTCCAGCAATTCGGGTTCACGCCCGGGCGCGTTGCGGAGGCTGTCCGCACGCTCGTCTGATCGACGAGGAACAATCATGCATCCCCTGCACCGGCTCTCGGACCTGGGCCAGAGCCCCTGGTATGACTTCATCACCCGCGACCTGATTGCTTCGGGCGATCTGGCGCGGCTGATCGACGAGGACGGCCTGCGCGGCATGACCTCGAACCCGACCATCTTCGAACAGGCCATCGCCCGCAGCGACGCCTACGACGGCGCGATCCAGGCGCTGGCAGCCGCTGGGGGCACCCCGGAAGCCATCGTCGAATCGCTCATGGTCGCCGACGTCCAGGCCGCCTGCGACGTGTTCCGGCCGCTGTTCGACCGGCAGGGCCAGGGCGACGGCACCGTCTCCCTCGAAGTCCCGCCCACACTGGCGCACGATACGGCCGGCACCATCGCCGCCGCCGAGCGCCTCTGGGCGCTGGTCGATCGCCCCAACCTGATGATCAAGATCCCCGGGACAAGCGCCGGGTTGGCGGCCATCACCCACTGCCTGGCCCGCGGGATCAATGTCAACGTGACGCTGCTCTTTGCGGTGGCCCGCTACCGCGAGGTCTTCGAGGCCTTTCTCCTGGGGCTGGAGCAGCGGCTGGCGAGCGGCGGATCGGTGCGTGGCATCCATTCGGTGGCGTCGTTCTTCGTGTCGCGGGTCGACGGCCGCACCGACGCCGCGCTCGCGGCCGCGGGCGATGCCGGCGGTCCGTTCCTGCACCAGATGGCGATCGCCAATGCCATCCAGGCCTACGATGCCTTCGCGTGGGCGCGGGAGGGCGCGCGCTGGCAGGCATTGGCCGCGCAGGGGGCTGCGATTCAGCGCCCCCTCTGGGCCTCGACCAGCACCAAGACCCCGTCGCTGCCCGATGTCTACTATGTTGAAGCACTGATTGCACCCGACACCGTCAACACGCTGCCGCCCGACACCTTCCGCGCCTATGCCGATCACGGCGAGCCCGCCGTGCGGATCACCGCCGGGGCCCGGGTCGATGCCGCCGCCCGACTGGCCGGGTACGAAGCACTCGGTGTCGGGACGCTGCAGGACCATCTCGATTTCCTCGAGGCCGATGGCATCACGAAGTTCTCCGCCAGTTGGACCGCCCTGCTGGACCAGGTCGCCCGGAAAGCGGCGGCCCTGGCTGGCTGATCTCCTCTTCTCCTTCCCCGCTCCGCAGGAGTTTCGATGTTCGCTGCCCTGAGACGCATTGGTCTGACCGGCTGGATCTTCATCGGCATGGGTGCCGGGATCGCGGTCGGCGCCTTCCTCCCTGAGTTCTCGCAGAGCCTCAAGCCGTTCTCGACGCTCTTCCTCCGCATGATCAAGATGATCGTCATCCCGATCCTCTTCAGCACGCTGGTGGTGGGCATCGCGGGGCACGGGGACGACATGAAGCGGATCGGCCGTCTGGCCGGCAAGTCGATGCTCTACTTCACGCTGATGACGACGGTCGCGCTCGCCATCGGCCTGCTGGCGGGCAACCTGATGCAGCCGGGTGTCGGCGTACTGCTGCCGCCCCCCGATCCGGGTGCGGACATTCCGCAGGCCGCCCCCACCACGCTGAGCGGGTTCCTGGAGCATCTGGTCCCGGTGTCCTTCTTCGAGGCCGCCTCGAAGAACTCCGTGTTGCAGGTGGTCTTCTTCTCGGTGATGTTCGGCCTGGCGCTCTCCCAGGTCCCGGCCGGGAAGGCGAAGGACACCATGCTGCACTTCGCCGAGGGGCTGGCGGAGACGATCTTCAAGCTGGTCAACATCATCATGAAGTACGCGCCGATCGGCATTGGCTGCGCCATGGCGGTCACCGTCGGACACAGCGGCATCGGTGTGCTCAAGAATCTCGCGCTGCTGGTCGGCACGCTCTATCTGGCACTGGTGGTTTTCGCGCTGCTGGCCTTCCTGCCCTCAATGCTCATTGCGCGGGTGCCGATCAAGCGCTTCCTGCAGGCGGTGAAGGAGCCGGCGCTGATCGCCTTCACGACCACGTCCTCCGACGCGGCGCTGCCGATCGCCATGCAGAAGATGACCGACTTCGGCGTCCCCCGCCGCATCGTCGCCTTCGTGATGCCGACGGGCTACTCCTTCAACCTCGACGGTTCGACGCTCTATCTCGGCGTCGCGTCGCTGTTCGTCGCGCAGGCGGCCGGGGTCGACCTGACCATCAGCCAGCAGCTCCTGATGATGCTGACCCTGCTGGTCACCTCCAAGGGTATTGCCGCCGTCCCGCGCGCGTCTCTGGTGGTGCTCGCCGGTACGCTGCACTCCTTCAACCTCCCGATTGAAGGCATCGCCGTGATCCTCGGTGTCGACGAGCTGATGGACATGGCGCGGACCACCGTCAACCTGGTAGGCAACTGCCTGGCGACCGCCGTGATGGCGCGCTGGGAGGGTGAAGCGGAGTTCGATCTGGTGGGGTGAGGGTTCCCAACCGCAGGTAGGAGACAACAAACGCCCCGGGCCAGTTCCGGGGCGTTTGTTGTTCGGCTCGCGACGCAGCCCACCATGCGAAGCTCCTCCTGCTTGCCGCGCGGCTACAGCCGCGGATCACTCGCCCCTACCCCAGCTCCTCCACCAGCACCTGCCGGGTCAGTCCGCCTCCGACCACCCGTTCCTCGCCGGAATGGAGCCGGAGGGTCACCGGCCCATCGAACGGCTCACGGGCACTCACGGTGACCTGCATCCCCGGCGTGAGGGCCAGGGACGCCAGGTAGCGGAGCAGGTCGGCGTCCTCGTCGGCGACGCGGGCGATCCGCGCCGTATGACCCACCGCGAGATCGCCGAGCGACTGGAGGCGTCGGTCATCGATGGTGCCCTCTGCCGTGGGAATGGGGGCACCGTGCGGATCGACGATCGGATCTCCCATGGCCGTTGCCATCCGCTCGACCAGCAAATCCGAGATGGCGTGCTCAAGGCGTTCCGCCTCGTCGTGCACCTCTTCCCAGGCATAGCCGAGGGCATGGACCAGGTAACTCTCGATCACGCGGTGTCGGCGGATGATGCGCAGCGTGGCCTGGCGTCCTGAGACCGTCAGCGAGACACCCTGGTAGGGCGTGTACTCGACCAGGCCCTGATCGGCGAGGCGCTTGATCATGGCACTCACCGAGGCCGGCGCGACGCCCAGCCGCCCGGCGATGGCTGTGGTGGCCACGGAGCGGTGTTCGCCACCGCCCTCCGCGACCTCCTGGCCGATGGCATAGATGGCCTTGAGGTAGTCCTCGATGGCTCCGGTCAGATCGTCTCGGCGGGCAGCGTGCATCGGACAAGGCTACTCCCCCGCCCCACTGCAGACAAGCGCGGAAGGGCCAGTGGAGTCGGATCCGCCCCAAGCCCTCTAGATTTCGACATGATGACGCGCCGCCTGCTGCTCCTGCTGACGCTCCCCTGCTCTCTGCCGGCCCAGACGCCGCTCCACCAGGCCGAGAGTGCGCTGGCGGCTGGGCATCCGTGGCAGGCGACCACACTGGTGGCGCCGCTGCTGAGCACGCCCGCCAGCCGGACACCGCCGGTCGTCATGCTCGGCGCCGAGGCAGCGGCGGGGTGGCGGGGCTGGTCGACGGTCCGGAGCCTGCTGGCACGCGAGCCGTGGATCGACTCGCTCTTTGATCGCCGCGCTCGGCGTCTGCTGGCCGAAGCGGCACTGGGTGAGCAGCAGTTGCAGCAGGCGCTCCTCCACGCGCGCGCCGCCATGGCCACCGGCGACGGCCGACGGGACCGGCGCGAGCAGGGACGCCGTCATCTGATCCTGGCCCGCGCCCAGGATCGTCTGGACATGCTCGACTCGGCGTCGGCCAACTATCAGCGCGCTGCGGCACTGCTCCCCGAGATTGCCGACTGGCTGGTGCTGCGCGCCGCCGGAGTCGAACCCGACGCCACCGAGCGGAGCCGACTCTATCAGCGGGTGACACTGCCCGCGGCGCGCCCGCGCGTGGGATGGACGGAGGCACTGGCCTGGAGCCGACTGAAGGCGTATCCGCAGGCAGCCTCGCACTACCGCATGCTGGGCGCGCCCGTCACCGCGCTGCGCGAGGAACTGCGGGGCGCCCGCATTGACACCACCCAGCGGCGCGTCCTCCAGGAGCTGGTGGCCCTCCTCACGCCGGCTCTCACGACCGCGGAGACCCGGGAAGTCGTCGACCTCCTGGCGCCCCACACCGGCCGACTCACCCGCACCCAACTCCTGGTCACGGCCCGGCGCGCCAACGCCGTCGCACGCCACGAACGAGCTGATGCATTCTTCGTCGCCGCCGCGCGCGGCGGTGCGCTGGCACAGACCGATCAGTTCGCCTGGGCCAACACGCTCGCGGCCCTGCGCCGTTGGCCTGAGGCGGGGCGAGCCTATGCCGCCGTGACAGCGGCGCCGCTCGCCGGGCAGGCCGCCTACCAGCAGGCCCGGTCCCTTCTCCGTGCCGGAGATCCGACCGCCGCCATTCGGGCCCTCGGTGGTGTGATCGCGCGCTTCCCCGACGACACGCTGGCCGCCGGTACAGCGCTCAATCTGCTCGCCGAGCTGTGGCTCGACGCCGGACAGCCGGACTCGTCGCGCCGTATCCTGCGCCGTCTGGTCGAGCGCTATCCGACCAACCCGGCTCGACCCCGTGGCCTTCTCGTGGCGGCGATCATCGCCTACCAGCAGGGCGATGCGGCCACGGCCGCGCGCGAACTCGAGGCCGGACTGCTCAATCCACCCACTGGACTGGAGCAGGACGCCTGGCGCTACTGGCTGGGGCGATCCCGTCTCGCCATGGGCGACACGGTTGGCGGGCGCGCGGTCCTCCGTGCTCTGCTGCTGCGGGGCGTGGAGAACTACTACGCCGTGCTGGCCGCGCGGCGTCTCGACACCCTCCCCTGGTCGGCGCCGACAGCCGCTGCGCCGACGGCGGGCAGCATCGATCCGATCCTGGTGCGAGTGCGCACGCTGGAGGAACTCGGTCTCGATACCGAGGCGCGATTCGAACTGGATCACCTCACGGCGACGGCGACCACACCGACGGCGCTGGCCACCCTGGCGCAGACGCTGGGTGGTGCCGGATACCCTGCGCGGGCCCAGCAGCTCGCCGGTCGGGCCCAGAGCAGTGGCGCCACCCGCGACGGCGCGCTCTGGCGCCTGCTCTATCCGATGCCGTTCCAGTCGCTGCTGACCAGTCACGCCGAGCGCCATCGCCTGGATCCGTACCTGGTCGCATCGCTGATCCGGCAGGAGTCCGGCTTCGACCCGCGCGCCGTGTCACCGGCCAATGCCCGGGGCCTGATGCAGGTCATGCCTGCCCTGGGTGAATCGATGGCGCGGGGGAACCTGCCCGGCGCGTTCGATCTGGCGATGCTCTTCGTCCCCGACATCAATCTGGCCTTCGGGACGGCGCACTTTGCCGAGGCCCTGACCCGCTACCCTGAGGTGGAGCGGGCGCTGGCGGCGTACAACGCCGGACAGCGGCCGGTGAATCAGTGGAGCGAGTCGCTCTTCAGCGGACCGCGCAGTGCGGCCGTGACGGCGCCGCTGCCCGATGTCGAGATGTTCGTGGAGCGCATCCCCTACGCGGAAACGCGCGACTACGTGCGACTGATCACGCGGAATCTGGCCGTGTACCGGATGCTGTACGGGACGGAGTGAAGCCCGGTCGGCTACCGCCTCCCCCACACCTGCACGCCGGCATCCGCCTTCAGTGTGAGGCGCAACGTCCCGTCGTGAAGGGTGTAGGACTCCACCGCCCCGATCTCCTGCGCAATGCGCGTGTCGAGTGACTGCTCCCCGCAGAATGCGCGTGTCATCGCCAGCGGACCGAAGGTGATTTCGCCGTGGGCAGATGTGATGTCTGCGGGGTCGGCCCAGGTCCCCGCGCCGCGATTGCAGTCGAGCTGCATCGCCACGTGTCCGTCACGGTCCAGTGTCATGGTATAGCGCCCGGTGGAATCGAGCGGGATCGTTCGCGCGCCGCCAGCCGCCTGCAGTTCGACGAGTACCCACTCCCCGGTCAGGGAGTCGATGGTGACAGCCGTCGTTGCGTCGACACCGTCAGCCGGCGTTGCCGCTGGCTCGTTACGCGCGCACGCCAGCATGAGCAACCCCGCCAGAAACACACTCCTTCTCCGCATGTCAGGCCTCCTCGTACCTGAGTTGTACCGCAATTGCAGGGGCGACTCGCGTGATCGCTCCCATCACCCCAGCCGACTGAACAGCTCGGCCAGATCCACCACACACTCCGATGTCGCGGCCGGATGCCGCCAGACGAGACGCTCCCGCTCGATGATGGGCACCTGCGCGTCGGGGGTCCAGATCTCGACCTGGCGCTGCTCAATGTCGACGATCCAGTAGTGGGGGATCCGCTGCTCCTGGTAGAGCCGCCGCTTGATGGTGCGGTCGGCCCGATGGCTCGATGGGCTGAGGATCTCGATCACCAGATGGAGCGTGGTGATGTCGGCCCAGTTGTCGGTCTGGACGAACACCGCGGTATCCGCGACGAAGAGGTCCGGCTGGACCAGGGTGTCGTCGTCGAAGGAGATATCCGCCGGTGACGCGAGGAGCGCCCCATGAATGCCCTTCGCGATGAGGCAGGGCCCCAGCGTCACAATGAGCTGGATGAGCACCAGTTGGTGCCACCCACGTGGTGCGGGGCTCACCAGCAGCTCGCCGTGTACGGCCTCGTACCGGTTTCCGTCGTCGGGCAGTGCCCGCACCATGTCGGCGCTGTAGTGGGTGGTTGCTGGCATGACCATAGTATCGTCTCGGCGGGGCAGGAGGGGCAAGGGGAGCGCATCGCGACATGATACGGCCCTGCCCGCCGACGAACTGATTATCTGGATGTGGGATGGATCAATCCGACGCGGGGACCTGTCATTCAACCGCTCGCGCCGAACAGGACGGGCACCTCCACCACGCACTCCGACGCCGCTGCCGGATGCCGCCAAGTGAGCCGCTCCCGCTCGATGATGGGCATCCGCGCATCGGGAGTCCAGATCTCGACCTGGCGCTGCTCAATGTCGACGATCCAGTAGTGCGGGATCCGCTGTTCCTGGTAGAGTCGCCGCTTGATGGTGCGGTCGGCCCGATGGGTCGAGGGACCGAGGATCTCGATCACCAGATGGAGCGTGGTGATGTCGGCCCAGGCCCCCGTGCGAAGGGATGTACCCGTATCTGCAACAAAGAGGTCCGGCTGGACCAGGGTGTCCTCGTCGAAGGAGATGTCCGCCGGTGACCAGAGCAGTTGGTCACGGATGCCCTCTTCACAAAGGTAGGACGCCAGAGCTTCGAAGGCTCTCGCGAGCACCAGTTGATGCCACACACTCGGTGCCGGGCTCACCAGCAGCTCGCCGTGCACGGTCTCGTACCGGTTTCCGTCGTCGGGCAGTGCCCGCACCATATCGGCACTGTAGCGGGTGATCGCTGGCATGACCATAGTATCGTCTCGGCGGGGCAGGAGGGGCAAGGGGAGCGCATCGCGACAGGATACGGCCCTGCCCGCCGACGAACTGATTATCTGGATGTGGGATGGATCAGTCCAACGCGGGGACCTGTCATTCAGGCCCTCACTTCAAACAGATAGGGTACCTCCACCACGCACTCTGACGTCGCGACCGGATGCCGCCAGGTGAGCCGCTCCCGTTCGATGACCGGCACCTGCGCGTCGGGGGTCCAGATCTCGACCTGGCGCTGCTCGATATCGACGATCCAGTAGTGCGGGATCCGCTGCTCCTGGTAGAGTCGCCGTTTGATGGTGCGGTCGGCCCGATGGCTCGATGGGCTGAGGATCTCGATCACCAGATGGAGCGTGGTGATGTCGGCCCAGGCCCCCGTGCGAAACGACGCTCCCCTTTCAGCGACAAAGAGGTCCGGCTGGACCAGGGTGTCATCATCGAAGGAGATGTCCGCGGGGGAAGCGAGGAGCGCCCCGAGAATGCCCTTCGCGATGAGGCAGGGTCCCAGCGTCACAATGAGCTGGGTGAGCACGGACTGATGCCACACACTCGGTGCTGGGCTCACCAGCAGCTCGCCATGCACGGTCTCGTACCGGTTTCCGTCGTCGGGCAGCGCCCGCACCATGTCGGCGCTGTAGTGGGTGGTTGCTGGCATGACCATAGTATCGTCTCGGCTGGGCGGGAGGGGCAAGGGGAGCGCATCACGACACGATACGGCCCTGCCCGCCGATGAGCGGACTATTTGAATGACAGGTGGATCAATCCAACGCGAGAAGATCTGGAGCAGGCAAAAGGACTGTTCACGACCGCCGGAGGGGACTGCGCTCTCACTTCCTCACTCTGAACAGCTCGGGCATGTCCACCACACAGTCCGACGTCGCTGCCGGATGCCGCCAGGTGAGCCGCTCCCGTTCAATGATGGGCACCGTCGCGTCGGGGGTCCAGATCTCGACCTGGCGCTGCTCAATGTCGACGATCCAGTAGTGGGGGATCCGCTGCTCCTGGTAGAGCCGCCGCTTGATGGTGCGGTCGGCCCGATGGCTCGATGGGCTGAGGATCTCGATCACCAGATGGAGCGTGGTGATGTCGGCCCAGTTGTCGGTCTGGACGAACATAGCGGTATCCGCGACGAAGAGGTCCGGCTGGACCAGCGTATCATCATCGAAGGAGATGTCCGCGGGAGACGTGAGGAGGACGTCGTGGATGCCGTTCACAGTATGGTAAAAGGCAAGAGCCCCGAATATCCTCGCGAGCACCAGTTGGTGCCGCCCAGGTGGTGCCGAGCTCACCAGCAGCTCGCCGTGTACGGTTTCGTACCGGTTTCCGTCGTCGGGGAGTGCTCGCACCATGTCGGCGCTGTAGTGGGTGATCGCTGGCATGACCATAGTATCGTCTCGGCGGGGCGGGAGGGGCAAGGGGAGCGCATCGCGGCACGATACGACCCTAGCAGCCGACGAGCGGACTATCTGGATGCCATATGGATCAATCCGACGCGAGAAGACCTGGAGCAGGCAAAAGGACTATTCACGACCGCCGGAGGGGCCTGCGCTCTCACTTCCTCACTCTGAACAGGTCGGGCACCTCCACCACACACTCCGACCTCGCAGCCGGATGCCGCCAGGTGAGCCGCTCCCGCTCGATGACGTGCGCCGTCGCGTCGGGGGTCCAGATCTCGACCTGGCGCTGCTCAATGTCGACGATCCAGTAGTGGGGGATCCGCTGCTCCTGGTAGAGCCGCCGCTTGATGGTGCGGTCGGCCCGATGGCTCGATGGGCTGAGGATCTCGATCACCAGATGGAGCGTGGTGATGTCGGCCCAGTTGCCGGTCTGGACGAACACCGCGGTGTCCGCGACAAAGAGATCCGGCTGGACCAGCGTATCATCATCGAAGGAGATGTCCGCGGGGGAAGCGAGCAGCACGTCGCGTATGCCGTTCGCGGTGAGGCAGGTCCCCAGCGTCGTGATGAGCCGCATGAGCACCAGTTGGTGCCGCACACCCGGCGCAGGGCTCACCAGCAGCTCGCCGTGTACGGTCTCGTACCGGTTTCCGTCGTCGGGCAGCGCCCGCACCATGTCGGCGCTGTAGTGGGTGGTTGCTGGCATGACCATAGTATCGTCTCGGCTGGGCGGGAGGGGCAAGGGGAGCGCATCGCGGTACGATACGGCCCTGCCCGCCGACGAGCGAACTATTTGAATGTCAAGCGGATCAATCCGACGCGAGACGACGGGCGAGACGTCCAATCACGGCTTGAGAATACGATACAGCATCAGGTGCGTGAACCCGTCGTCGTCGTCACGTGTCGCGTAGACGATGTCACGGGAGACCGAGCGGATCATGATCCCGTCCGGAATTGGGATTCGGGCCAGGAAAGCCCCGGTCGGACTGAAGGCCGCGAGAGTCTTGGGCTGCGTCGGGTCGTCGCTCTCCAGGGCATAGACTCCGCCCTCGCGGTCCGCAAAGAGGGCACTGAAGGCCTGAAAGAAGGCTGGCGGTGGGTCAGGGGGCTCCATGGCTGTGTTCCAGATTGCCTGCCGCCTAGCGCTCCACTTGTCCCAATCCGCCGGTCGCGGGGTCTTGCGGCGCGCCTCCAGGAAAGCCGCTGTGATGGGTCGACGCGGCTGCAGGAGACGGGTGATCCGTCGGAGCTTGCCGTCGGTGCCATACTCCTCGATCGCCGCCTGCCCCCGCTGGGTGACGAAGATGCGCCCGCCGCTGAATGCCGTTTTGGCGCGATCGCCAAAGGCCACACTCAGGCTCTGGAACGATGTATTCGTATAGAACATGAGCATGCCTGCGGTACGCACGATCGGTGTTGGTGTGCAGTTCGTTGGCACACAGTGGAGCACCAGCAGCGAATCGCGAAACTGCATCGGGCGGGGAGGTCGCAGTCCGGGCCACGCCGCTGAACTGGTGAGTGCCAGCCGACCATCGGGGAAGATATGGGGCACATCGACCAGCATGCCGCCTTGGGAGTACCCGATATTGGCAACCTTGACGCGAAATGGGATCATGCGGGCGATGGTGCCATTGGGCCCAATCCAGGTCAACCGGCTGTTGCCGCCGTCGTGGATAACGACGGTGTCCCCTCTGCCGGAGAAGAGTCGCATGAGGCCATTGAACTCATTGGGCCCCTCACCACGCCTGCCGACGGTATGCTGGAGGGCACCAGCTCGAGTGTAGAAGCGCACCGTATTGGTGCGGGCATGCGAAATGACGAAACGCCCATCACTGAGTTCGATCGGGGCGTCACTGAGCATGATCTCATCAGCGGCATCAGGGAGGCCCGCACCCAGGCTGAGCACAGGCTGCGGTGAGAGACGCCAGGCCCGCGCACCAGTGAACTGCGGAGTGGTCGACTCGATGATGCGCACCCCGGCGCTGTCGCGGCCCTGCGCCGTGAGCAGGCCGGGGAGGAGGAGAGCTGTCAGGCAGAGCCAGTACCGAGGTGGGTGAGTCACCCCCGTGGCCGGTGCATCACAGCGGGTACGACTACTCCACCGGCAGGTTGGCATGCTCAGTCCGATCACGGCTTGAGAATCCGATACAGCATCAGATGGGTGAACCCGTCATCATCGACACGCGTCGCATAGACGATGTCCCGGGAGACCGTGCGGATCATGATCCCGTCCGGAATCGGGATTCGGGCCAGGAAGGCCCCGGTCGGACTGAAGGCCGCGAGAGTCTTGGGCTGCGTCGGATCATCGCTCTCCAAGGCGTAGACGCCGCCCTCGCGATCTGCGAAGAGACGAGAGATCGGTGAGAAGTGGGAGGGGAACGGCCGAGGATTGGCGTTCCCCAGTTCCCACTGCTCCTTGGCATTGTCCGACATTTTCTCCCAACGGTCCGGCTTCACCCGCGCGGCCGCCCGCCGCTGGCGGACGAAGGCCTCCGTGATGGGCCGCTTGGGAACCTGCAGTCGAAGAATGCGCCGGAGCCGACCATCAGGAGAATATTCCTCGATGTTGGGCCGGCCCTCCTGGGCCACATAGATCCGATCACCGCTGAAGGCAACCTCGGTGTGGGGTCCATAGGGAATAGGCCTGGATTGGTCGAGTCGAGCCGTTGTCAGAACAGCACGGAACCCTGCCGTCCGCACGATCGACTGCTGGGCACAGGCGGGGAGAGCACAGCGGAGCACCAGCAGGGAGTCATCGAACTGCATTGGGCGCGGCGGATTGGACCAAATGGGCCAACTGAGCAGCGCCAAGCTCCCATCACGAAAGGTATGGGTCAGAACATCCGACATCAAGGCTCCGTACCCCAGGTTAGGAACTCTGACCCGAAAGGGCAGCGTCCGGGATACGGTTCCGGAGGGAGTGACCCAAGTGAGTCGATTGTTTCCGATGTCACGAACAACGACAGTATCCCCTCTACCGGGGAACAGTTGCGCCATGGACTTGAACTCGTTTGGCCCCTCACCGGGTCTACCGACAGAATACTGGAGGGCACCAGCCCGAGTGTAGATCCGCACGTTCTTGGCGCGAACGTGCATGACGGCGAAGCGCCCGTCACTGAGTTCGATCGGGGCCTGGCCTCCCAGCTCAATCTCGTCCGCAGCATCTGGCAGCCCTCCACCCAAGCTGAGGATGGGCTGCGGCGAGAGGCGCCAGGCGCGCGCACCGGTGAACTGCGGGGTCGTCGTCTCGATGATCCGCACCCCCGCGCTGTCGCGGCCCTGCGCCCCGAGCACGCCGGGGAGGAGCAGCGCAACCAGCCCGCAGGTCAGCGAGGCGATCGCAACAATCCGTTCATGAGATGGGGCGCGAAACGCCATGGTTCGGAAGACCTCCGCAAGAATCAACTCGATCAGTTCACAGGGAGTATAGCTCATGCCCCGGCCAGAGGAGGGCAGATCAACCCCTCGGACCACCCCCACGCCGCCCCCGAACCTCCGCTGCTGACAGCCCCCGCTCCCGCAGTGACTGCACCGTCTCACTCCGGTCCCGCTTGCTCAGCTTCTGCCCGTCCGGGCCGTACACCAGCGGATGATGCTGCACCACCACCGGTGTGGTCCGCCCCAGAAGCTGTCCCAGCAGCACCTGACGTCCGGTGGATGCGCGCAGGTCGTCGCCGCGGATGACGAGGTTCACGCCGTCGTGCAGATCATCGACCACCACGCAGAACTGATAGCTCCACTGCCCCATGGCGTCGCGCAGCAGGGTGTCCCCCACCTGCCGCCACGGATATTCACGCTGCGGCCCATGCGTGAGATCCTGCCACGTCACGGCCGTATCCGGCAGCTCCACCCGCAGGGCTGCCTCCGCCGACGCCTCCCACGCACTCCGGCGACAGCCGTCGTCGTGACGCCGTTCACCATGAGCATCCGGCGGCCCCATGGCTGCGCGGGTGCAACGACAGGGATAAATCCGCGCCACGGTCCGCAGCCGTTCAATCGCGGCCGCGTAGCGCTCGGGGTGATCGCTCTGCCGAACCGGCGAGGGACGCTGCGCCAGCGCGCCGAGCGCCTCGGGTGTGACGGCAAAGCCGGTCCAGGCCAGGTCGGCGAGAATGGCCGCCTCGTACTCAGGGCGGCAGCGGCTGCGATCATGGTCCTCCATCCGGAGCACGATCCGGGCACCCACCGCCTCAGCCAGACCCCAGACCCACTCGGCGTGCGCCACATGTCCCACATGCAACAACCCCGTCGGCGACGGCGCACAGCGCGTGACCCAGCCCCCCTCAGGCACCGGCAGGGCCCGGAGACGATCGGCAACCTCGGCGATTGCCCAGCGGGTCAGGTCGGCGGTGGCCGCCAGTCGGCCCTCATTGATCGGAGAGTCCGTTGAAGCGGTACCAGGCCATGCGTACAGCGACCCGGTCCCACGCGCTGCGCGGCCCGGCTCCGGCCCGACATCCGGAGGACGTCCACAGCGCTGTCTCGAGTCGGCGGAGCACCAGCGCAGCGTGCAGGGCGCGGGCCGATCCCCAGGGCGAGGCCAGATCGCAGGCGTCGGTGACCAGCAGCAGCGGTGTCCGGACCGACGAGGCGTAGCGGATCGGGGCATGTTCCTGCCAGACCAGCGGATCCTCGACGATGCCGCGCCGAACCAGATGCGAGGGGTCCTCACCGACCTGCGGCGGCACTCCCGACTGCACCAGCCAGCGCCCGTCCAGACAGTCGAGCGAGGCGCGCGCAAAGCGGCCCGTGGCGGTCAGCAGATGCAGCGCCGTCATCGCCCCGGCACCGCAGCCATGCAGCGCCATCCGCGTGGTGTCGATGCCTCCCAGGGCAATCGCGGCGTCGAGTGCGGCCAGCACGTCGGCCGTCTCGTCGCCGGGAAAGCGACCCAGCGCGCGGGCGAAGCCGGTGCCGAAGCCGGTCGACCCGCGCGGATTCACGCGCAGCACCATCCAGCCCGCCGCCGAGAGCTGGCGGACACCGGGATCGAAGCGCGCCGAATACATCGCATGCGGCCCGTCGTGCAGTTCGACTATCAGGGGATGCCTGGTCTCCGGCTCGAGACTGAGCGTCGTGAACAGCGTAGCCTGAATCCGCAGATCCCCGACCGGCACCTGAAGTTCTTCCACCCCGTTCGACCACACCCGGGCCTCGGCGCCCTGCGCGGTGCTCTCCAGCACCTGGAGATCGGCGGGCCGCCTGAAGGTGAAGCGGACCAGTTCGTCCGGGATGGTGTAGCCACTGCGCACCGCGATGCCGACGCCACCCTCGCGTTCGGACACATCGCCCAGCAGCAGCGCATGGGTGCCATTGGTAACGGCCCGCGCCACGGTCGGGGTCGCGATGGTCACCTGATGGATATTGACGGTCCCACGATCCTCGGCGCTGAACCAGAGGCTCTTCGCATCGGGGGCCCAGCGGACATGGGCCGCGTCGCGCTCCAGCGCCGGTGTCAGCATGCGGACCTGCTCCCCGTTGGGGGCCATCAGGTGCAGCGCCTCCGGTGTCCAGCGCGGTTCACCGGCCGCGAATCCCCGATAGGCGATCCACTTCCCGTCGGGCGAGACCAGTGGGGAATGCCAGAAGCCCGGCGCCGCGGTCAGGCGCCCGCGCGTTCCGTCGGCGACCCGGACAAAGTGGATCTCCGAAGTGAACGGTTCGCGTTCCAGATCGGGCGAAGGATTGGCATCGAAGACGAGATGACGGCCATCGGGGAACCAGTCGAACGCCGCCTGATCCGCCACCGCACTCGTGGTGGTACCCACCTGCATCTGCCCCGGCGTCAGATCTTCAGCATCGCCACCAGCGGACAGCACCACAAACAGATGTCGGCGACTCCCCGGCGGCAGCGCACCGTCCTGCCAGAGCGACCAGGTCAGCGTGGCCATCGGCCTCGTGAGTCCGTTCATGGTGGTCGGGGGAGGCGCTGCCCCGACCACCCACCGGGTAAATGCAATCCGGCTGCCGTCGGGCGACCAGCGGAAGGTTTCGGGTGCGGGCGCATCGGAGGTCAGGGCGATCTCGTTGCCACTCGCCAGGTGGCGCACCATCAGGCGCGGCACCGGTTCATCGGTCAGATAGGCCACGCGGCTGCCATCGGGCGACCAGGCCCCATCCCGACCCGGCAGCAGCGAATCGGTGCGGCGTCCGTCGAGACTGGCCCGCCACAGCGCCGACACCCAGCGGTCCGCCACGGAGTCCGGCGACCAGCGGGTGTACAGCACGTTCCGGCCATCGGGCGCGATGCGCGGCGCACTGACGCGGTGCAGTCCCCAGTAGGCGCGGGACAGTTCACCGCGGGCGAGCTGGGCAGCGAGCGGACTCGCTGCCAGCAACAGCGCGAGGATACCGGACACCCGGACCTTCACGGGTCGGTATCCCCGCCGGTCACACATACTCCTCCATCGGCGGACAGACGCAGACCAGATTGCGGTCACCGTACGCGCTGTCGACCCGGGAGACCGTGGGCCAGACCTTCCGCTGCCGCAGATCGGCGGTCGGGAACCCGGCCCGCTCGCGGGAGTAGGGTCGGTCCCAGGTGTCGGCCATCACCACCGACTGAGTATGCGGGGCCTGCTTCAGGATGTTCCCCTCGCGCGGGGCCTTACCGGTTTCGATCTCGTAAATCTCCATCCGGATCAGCAGCATCGCCTGCACGAAGCGGTCGAGTTCCTCCAGCGGCTCCGATTCGGTCGGCTCGATCATCAGCGTGCCCGGCACCGGGAAGGAGACCGTCGGCGGATGGAACCCGAAGTCGATCAACCGCTTGGCGATGTCCTCGACCTCGATCCCGGCGGTGGCCTTGAAGGGGCGCATGTCGAGAATGCACTCATGCGCCACACGGCCGTTGGCACCGGCATAGAGCAGGTCGTAGGCGCCGTGCAACTGGTGCGCGATGTAGTTGGCGGAGAGGATGGCCACTTCGGTGGCCCGACGCAGCCCCGCCGCGCCCATCATCTCGATGTACGCGAAGGAGATCGGCAGAATGCTCGGTGAGCCCCACGGCCCAGCCGAGATGACGCCGGAGGCGTGCGGATGCCCCAGCTCGACCACGGGATGACCCGGGAGGTACGGGACCAGATGCGCCGCGACACCGATCGGCCCCATGCCCGGACCGCCGCCGCCATGCGGAATGCAGAAGGTCTTGTGCAGGTTCATGTGGCAGACGTCGGCGCCGAGGTCGCCCGGCCTCGCAAGCCCGACGAGCGCGTTGAGGTTGGCGCCGTCGAGATAGACCTGCCCGCCATGCGCATGCACCACCGCGCAGATGTCGCGGATCGAGGCCTCGAAGACACCATGCGTCGAGGGATAGGTGACCATCAATGCGGCGAGGCGGTCGGCATGCTCTGCCGCCTTGGCCCGCAGATCGGCCACATCGATGTTCCCCTGCGCGTCCGATGCCACTGCCACGACCCGCATGCCTGCCATCACGGCGGAGGCCGGGTTGGTGCCGTGCGCGCTGACCGGGATCAGGCAGACATCCCGATCCGTGGCGCCGCGGGCGCGGTGCCAGGCGCGGATGACCATCAGCCCGGCGAACTCGCCCTGCGATCCGGCATTGGGCTGCAGCGACACACCGGCGAATCCGGTGATCTCGGCGAGCGCGTCCTCCAGCCGCGTGAAGAGTTCGGCATAGCCCGCCGCCTGCTCACGCGGCGCGAAGGGATGGATCCCGCCGAACTCGGGCCAGCTCACCGGCATCATCTCGGCCGTGGCGTTCAGCTTCATGGTGCACGAGCCGAGCGGGATCATCGCGGCCGTGAGCGAGAGATCCTTGGCTTCGAGGCCGCGCAGATAGCGCAGCATCGCGGTTTCGGAGCGGTAGCGGTAGAAGACGGGATGGGTCAGATATGGCGTCGTGCGCCCCAGCGAGAGGGCACCGTCGTGAACCACCACGTCGCCGACGTTGACAGCCGATGTTCCATCGGCCGCGAAGCAATCGACCACATCGGCCACGTCCTGCATGGTGACGGTCTCGTCGAAGGCCACGGTGATCCGGTCCACCGCCAGACGACGCAGATTGATCCCCTGCTCCGCGGCCCGCCGCATGACCGCATCGGCCTGCGCCGCCTCGAGTGCCACACACACGGTATCGAAAAACCGGTCATGGACGATGCGGCAGCCGCGCGCCCGCAGCGCGTGCGCCAGTGAGAGTGCGCGACCGTGCACGGTGCTGGCGATGCGGTGGATGCCCTCGGGACCGTGCCAGACGGCGTACATCGAGGCCATCACCGCCAACAGCACCTGCGCCGTGCAGACATTGCTGGTGGCCTTGTCGCGACGGATGTGCTGCTCGCGGGTCTGCAGCGCCATCCGCAGTGCGGGCTCACCCTGCGCGTCACGCGACACGCCGATGATCCGGCCCGGCATGTGCCGCTTGAAGGCATCCCGCGTGGCAAAGAAGGCGGCGTGCGGACCGCCGTAGCCGAGCGGCACACCGAAGCGCTGCGAGTTGCCCACCACGATGTCGGCGCCCCACTCCCCGGGAGCGGGGAGCAGCGCCAGCGCGAGGAGATCGGCCGCGACCGTCACCAGGCCACCGGCGGCGTGCGCCGCCTCGGTCACGGCGGTGAAGTCGTGGATGGCGCCGTCGGTGGCAGGATACTGCAACAGACAGCCCACCACCGTGGCCTCGGGTGAGGCCGTGAAGCGGAACTGCGACGGCTCCATCACGTCGATCCGGATGCCGCGCGCCTCGGCGCGGGTCTGGATCACGGCAATCGTCTGCGGGTGACAGCCGGCGTCGACCAGCCAGACCGGCGTGCCCTCCCAGCGCACCGTGGCCAGCGTCATGGCCATGGCTTCGGCGGCGGCGGTGCCCTCGTCGAGCAGCGACGCGTTCGCCACCGGGAGCCCGGTCAGATCGCTGATCATCGTCTGGAAGTTGAGCAGCGCCTCCAACCGTCCCTGCGCGATCTCCGCCTGGTAGGGTGTGTAGGCGGTGTACCAGCCGGGGTTCTCGAGCAGGTTGCGCTGGATCACCGGTGGGACCAGCGTGCCGCTGTAGCCCATGCCGAGATAGGAGCGCGCCGGGCGGTTTTTGGCCGCCAGGTCACGCATGGTTGCCAGCACCTCGTGCTCGCTCCGACCGGCCGGCAAGGCCAGCGGGTGGCGGAGCCGGATCGCGGCGGGCACGACCTGGTCGACAAAGCGGTCGAGCAGCACCGCCACATCGTCCGAGCCGGTGATGCCAACGGCGGCCAGCATGGTCCGCAGGTCCTCGGGCGACGGCCCCAAGTGCCGGGTTACGAAATCGTCCTGCATGTCCCCTGCCCCTTCAACGACGACGAGGCCCCGCAGGGCCCCGTGTGATTGTCTGTGGAGTCGTCAGTCGGTTCCGACCATCGACTCGTACTCCTCATTGTCCATGAGTCCATCGGTGGACTCCGGATCGGTCACCTCGATGCGGATCAGCCAGCCGCTGTCGTAGCAGTCCTCTGCCACAAGTTCCGGATGATCGCCGAGATCCGGATTGACCTCCACGACCCGACCGGTCGCCGGGGCGAACAACTCGCTCACCGCCTTGACGGACTCGATGACACCGAACGCCTTGCCGGCGTGGACCATGGCCCCTTCGACCGGGAGTTCGACGAACACGATGTCGCCGATCTGGGAGACGGCGAAGGAGGTGATCCCGACGGTGCCGTCGTCGGCCAGCCACTCGTGCTCAGGGGAGTACTTCAGATGCTCGGGGTATTCCACGGTGTTCTCCTTGCTCACACCGGACGTCGATAGAAGGGCAGCGGAATGATCTCCGCGGCCACGCGCTGGCTTCGGATCCCGATCTCGACCTGTCCGCCCACCTCGGCTGCATCGGCGGGGAGATAGGCCATCGCGATCGCGGCACCGAGGGTCGGGGACGAGGTGCCACTGGTCACCACTCCGATCGGCTCCGGCGCACCCGAAAGATAGACGGGATAACCGGTCCGGGCGATGCCCCGTCCCGTCACCCGCAGGCCGACCAGACGGCGGGTGGCTGTCTCCCGCTGCGCCACCAGGGCCTCGCGCCCAACGAAGGCCGGCTTGTCCACCTTGACGACCCGGCCCAGCCCGGCCTCCCAGGGGGAGATGTCGCGGGAGAGTTCCTGACCGTAGAGTGGCATGCCCGCTTCGAGGCGCAGGGTGTCCCGCGCGCCGAGGCCACCCGGCACCAGGCCGTGCGGCGCGCCGGCGTCGAGCAGGGCCTGCCAGAGGGGCCCCGCATCGTCCCAGGCGACGAAGAGTTCGAAGCCGTCTTCACCGGTGTACCCGGTCCGGGCCACCAGGGCCTCGATACCGGCCACCCGCGCCGACAGCGAGGCGTAGTACTTGAGTCCCGTCAGATCCTGGTCGGCCAGCGGCTGGAGGATGGCGGCGGCCTTCGGGCCCTGGATGGCGATGAGCGAGGTGCGCATCGAGGCATCGTCCAGCTCGGCGTCGAACCCGGCCAGCCGTTCAGCCAGCGCCGCTGCGACCACCGCGGCGTTGGACGCGTTCGCCACCACGAGGAAGTGATCCGGGGCCAGGCGGTAGACGATCAGGTCGTCGAGAATCGCGCCGGTGGCATCGGCGATCATGGCGTAGTGAGCGCGTCCGACCGCCAGTGCGGAGGGAATGGTCACCAGGGCGTGATCGAGGGCGGCACCCGCCCCGGCCCCGCGGACGTGCAGCTCACCCATATGGGACAGATCGAAGAGACCGGCGGCCTGACGCACCGCCTGATGCTCCTCCACGATCCCCTGATACTGGACCGGCATGTCCCAGCCGGCAAAGGGAACCATGCGGGCGCCAAGCGCGCGGTGAACGGCATCGAGAGCAGTCTGGTGCAAAGCGGCATCCCGGTGAGGAGGAAAGAAACGACCCGGACGGAATGCCCAAGATAGCCCGCCAGCGGCCCGGGGTCACATCGGGGTATCATCCGACATGCCCGGCTCCCCTCCTCGCCCCGGTCCTTCGATGCCCCTGCTGCTGCTACTGCTGCTGTTCGCCTGCACGCCGGCCGAGACGACCATCCCCCCGCCACCACCACCACCACCGCCACCGCCGCCGCCACCGCCGCCCCCACCGAGTGATCCGATCCTCGGGCTGAACGTGGTCGGGACCTTCGCCTCACCGCTGCTGGTTACCGCCCCGCCCGGTGACCCGCGGCTGTTCGTGGTTGAGCAGGGAGGGCGAATCCGGATCGTCAAGGACGGCACCACCCTGGCCACGCCCTTCCTCGACCTCTCGGCGAGCGTGTCCAAGGGTGGCGAGCAGGGGCTGCTGGGTCTCGCCTTCCACCCGCGCTACGCCACTAATGGCGTCCTGGTCGTCAACTACACCGATCCGGGCGGCACCACCCGTATCGTGAGCCTGCGGGTTGGCGGCGACCCCGATCGGGCCGATCCAGCCAGCGCGCAGGTGATCCTCTCGATCGATCAGCCGTATGCCAATCACAACGGCGGGCATCTGGCCTTCGGCCCCGACGGCATGCTGTACGTCGGCACGGGTGACGGCGGCTCCGGCGGCGACCCGCACGGCCACGGCCAGCGCCGCGACGAACTGCTCGGCTCGCTGCTGCGGCTGGAAATCCAGGACGACGGCACCATGCGCGTCCCGACCGACAACCCCTTCGTGGGGCAGGCCGGTATCCGCCCCGAGCTGTGGGACTACGGGCTCCGGAATCCGTGGCGGTTCTCCTTCGACCGGCTCACCGGCGATCTCTACATCGCCGACGTGGGGCAGAACCGGTTGGAAGAGATCAACGTCGCATCGGCCGCGGCGGGCGGCGGCCGTGGAGCCAACTACGGCTGGCGGATTTTCGAAGGCACCCGCTGCAACGATGGCACGGCCACCTGCTCGGCGGCCACCGGTCTGACGGCACCGCTCCTCGTGTATCCGCACGAGGAGGGTTGCTCGGTCACCGGCGGGTATGTCTACCGCGGCGCGGCGCTGCCGGACCTGCGCGGGACCTACTTCTATGCCGACTACTGCCGTGGCTGGGTCCGGTCCTTCCGCTACGTCGAGGGCCAGGCCACGCATCCCCTGACCTGGAACGCCCTGGCCCCGGGCGGCACCATCGCTTCCTTCGGGGAGGATGCGGCGGGCGAGCTGTATCTGTGCAGCGGCAATACGGTCTACCGGATCATCCGTGGCCCGCGGCCCTGATCGGGCTGTGGCCAGGCTTGACAGGAGGGGGCGGACATTGCATAGTACTCCTCAATGATTGACGACCAGCTCGCCTTCGGCCTGGCACGACTCGCCGCCCTCGCCCGCCGGACCACCTGGCTGGCCGGGGAGCAGGTGGGCCTGACCCCGACACAGGGGGAAGTACTCGACCTGCTGGCCCGCCATCCGGCCGGCCTCCGGCTGTCGACGGTGGCCACCCAGCTCTGCGTGAGCCAGCCAACCGCCAGCGAGGCCGTCGCGGCGCTGCGCCGCAAGGGTCTGGTCCGGAGCGCTCCCGATCCGCGCGACCGTCGGGCCATCCTGCTCCGGCTCACCCGCGAGGGCGAGCAGCAGACCGATCAGTGGCCCAACGCCTTCGCGCCTATCGTGGCCTCGCTCTCCACTGAGGACCGGGAACTCCTCCTGGGTCTGGTGCAGCGCAGCATCGGCAGCCTCATTGGCCGGGGTTTGCTGCCGGCCCAACGGATGTGCCCGAGCTGCCGCTACTTCCGACCGGCCGCGCCCGGTACGGGCGGCCCGCACCACTGCGCCTACGTCGATCTCCCGCTCACCGACGCCGAGCTGCGGCTCGACTGCGCCGACCATCATCCCATGCAGGTGGCCTGAGCCTTCTGCGTGCCGGGAACCACCCGGATCGCGCCGCACGTCGCGTTCACGTGCCGCTAGTAGTTAGGAGTCCTTACAATGTCCAAGATCACCGCCACGTTCTTCCATGCCGGCTGCCCCGTCTGCGTCGCCGCCGAACAGCAGGTTGCCACCGCGCTGGACCCGGCGCGCTACGATGTTGAGATCGTCCACCTGGGAGAGTCCCCGGCCCGACTGGGTGAGGCCGAAGCCGTCGGGGTGGTCTCGGTCCCAGCGCTGGTCCTTGAGGGGATGCCCTTCCACATCAACTTCGGCGCAGCCCTCGCAGATCTGAAGCCGACACACTGAGCGGAGGGCCCGGGACCTGATCGACCATCACACCAAACGGTCGGGTCCCGGGCTGCAGTGTGGCGGCAGGCTGGCCCCCACCCCGGCGCCTCTCGATATTGTCACCATGACACCTGCCGCACGACACCGCGCCACCCGTTGCCTGCTCGCCCTGCTGCTGGCCTCGTGCGGCCAACCCGCCGACCGGAACGACGACACCCTCCGCCCCCGGATCGACACCCTCGCGAACGGCGTCGTAGCCATCACCCACCCCGACCACGCTGATCGCCACCGCACGCCAACCTGGAGGTTCGTCGAGACGCACCGGATCGATCCGCCCGACACCGCCGTCGCAGCCCTCGGTCGGCTCTCTTCGATGGTGTTCGACCGTCACGGCACGCTGTACGTGATGCAGCAGCAACCGGTCCGGATTCTGGTCTTCGATTCGACCGGACACTACCGCCGCACCATCGGCCGGGAGGGTGACGGTCCCGGTGAAATTGTCCACGGCACGCTCGGCGTTCTCGGGGACACCCTGCTGGTCCACCAGGGCTGGGGGTCCCGTCTCACCTGGTTCGCCCTCGACGGCACGCCGCTCGGGGCCGCCCGCAGTCCCGCCGTGGGGCGCTGGTCGGACGATCCAACCATCACGGACACGCTGCACCGCACCTGGCTCCCGGGCGCCGGCGTCGGCACCCCACGACCCACCAGTATCGGCATGGTGCGCGGTCCGGGATGGGTGCTGATGGGCCCGGATGGCGTGGCGCGCGACTCGATCGCCTTCCCCAGCGACCCCGATCTCAGCACACCGAAGATCTGGCGCGGCACAGTTGGCATCGACGGACAGGCTGCGGCAGCCTCGCTGCCCATCCCGCTGCAGACCACGCGGCGCTCGAGCCCGCGGCACGACGGCCTGATCATCTCGGGCCGGACGGATCAGCACCAGTGGGTGGTATCGCGTCGCGGCAGCGACACGCTGCGCCTCATCACCTTCCCGCTCCCGCATCGGCCCCTGACCACGCCTGGGCGCCAGCGCATCCTGGCGAGAACCATCCCGGAGGACTCACCCTTTGCCCGGGTGGCCCGGGCCGAGGACCTTCCCGAGTTCCTGCCCCGCTGGACGCACCTGACCGTGGACTCTGAGGATCGGCTCTGGATCGCGGTGCCGGGTGAGGAGGGCGAGGTCCAGGACTTTCTCCTGCTCGACCGCGACGGCCTGTTCCTTGGCTGGGTTCCGGCCCCGCACCCGCAGGCCACCCGCGGGGTCTGGGGCAGCGGCTGGCTGGCCGTCCCCGACGAGGACAGTGAGGGACGCTCCATCATCCGGGTCTATCGACTGCAACGCCAGTAGCCTGTCAATCATCTGACAGAGGGGTGTCGGCCTGATGGCCACCTCATGTGCCCCGGAGCCACCGGACCGCGGTTGCGCTGGTCACCCGGTGGCCCCGGCACTATAGTTTGAGAAGAACAGGAATCAACGACGCCCCTCCCCCGCCGGATGCGTGTTCCGGATCGGGCTCCCCATGATCGAGGTCCTGCGCATGCGGCTCCATCTGTTCCCGTCGATCGCTGTGGTCGCCTCCCTGGCTCTGGCCGCCTGCGGTGCAAAGGATGACGACACCGAAGCACCGGACGCCGCGCCCGCCGTGGTGGACGACACCCCGCTGGCGCTGGAGGTGGTCGGGGCATCCGTCACCCGGGGCGACCTGGTCCTGACCGTCAATGCCAGTGGTCAGATCTCGTCGGAAGCGATCGCCTCGGTGCAGGCCGGAACCGCCGGTACGGTACAGGAAGTACTCGTGACACCGGGGCAGACTGTGAAGGCGGGCCAGGTGCTGGCGCGACTGGAGACGCGGCTGCTGGACCTCACCGTCCGGCAGGCCCGGTCGACGCTGGCCACGGCCGAGCTGAACTTTGCCAGTGCCTTGCAGGACGACTCCCTGGCCATGCGCCGCACCACACCGGAGCGCCGCGAGATGCTGCGGGCCAGCACCGGCGTGGCCGGTTCCGAAGTCGCGCTGGAGCGGGCCCTCTACGACCTGGAGCACGCCGAGGTCCGCGCCCCCTATGCCGGTGTGGTCGAGCGGATCGGTGTGGTACCGGGCGATCGGATTGGTGCGGGACAGTTCGTCGCGCTCATCGTGGACATGGAACATCTCCGGATCGATGCCCAGGTCATGGAACACGACATCGCTGCGCTGCGCACCGGCGGCACCGCCGAGATCGTGGTCGGTGCCGTTGGCAGCACGCCGATCCGCGGGCGGATCGCCGCCATTCTCCCGCTGGTCGACTCGGTGCTCAAGTTCGGTCGCGCCTCGATCCGCTTTACCGGCAACGGCGTCATCCGACCGGGCATGTTCGCCACGGTCCGCCTGGAGGCGGCCCGCATTCCGGATCAGATCATTGTGCCGATTGCCGCGATGGGCGAGCGGAATGGCCGCCCGATGGTCTTCGTGGTCCACGACAGCACGGCGCACTGGCAGTACGTCCGGCCCGGTCCACAGAACCACCGCGAGGTCTCGATCCTGCCGGACACCGCCACTGGCATGATCCCGCTGCAGCCGGGGGACACCATCCTGGTGGCGGGGCACCGCACGCTGATCCATCAGGCGCCAATCCGGCTGGTCCGGACGCGCGGCGACAACGAGTACTGAGCCCCGGATGTCGCTCAGCTCCGCCGCGCTGCGGCGCCCGATCACCACCATTGCCGTCACCCTGGGCCTGATCCTGTTCGGGCTGGTGTCGCTGGGACAGCTCCCGGTCACCCTGCTCCCGAACATCGATCTGCCGGTCCTCACCATCCGGACAGCGGCTCCGGAATTCTCCTCGACCGAAGTCTCCCGCTTCGTGGCCGAACCGATCGAGGCGGCTGTCGGCGCGACACCCGGCCTGGTCGAGATGCGATCGGTCTCGCGGGCGGGCGAGGGCACCACCACGCTGCGCTTCACCTGGGGCACCGACATGCCCCGGACCCTGCTCAGCGTCCGCGAGAATCTCGACCGCATCCGCGGCTCGCTGCCGAACCGCCCCAACCTGCTCACCACCGATCCAGGCCAGCGTCCCATCGCCATGCTGGCCCTCACGACCACGGGCGAACTGCGGGCGATTGCCCGCACCGCACGCGACGTGCACTCCCGTCAGCTCGAACAGTTGCCCGGAATCGCCAGCGTCGTGGTGGTGGGCGACCCGGGCGACGAGATCCGGGTCGATGTCGATCCGGAGCGGACCCGCGCCCTGGGTGTCACGGTCGATGAGATCCGCGCCGCGATTGACAACGGCAATGTGCAGTCGACCAGCGGCACCATTCTCCGGGGACAGTACCGCTACCAGGTCCGGCCGCTGACCGAGCTGCGCGACCCCAGTGAAATCGCCGATCTGCCGATCCGTCCCAATGGTGGGACGCCCATCCGCCTGGGCGACCTGGCCAGGATCACGCCGGCATCGGCCAATCCGACCACGCTGGTGCGTCTCGATGGACAGCCGGCGGTCGGCCTGGTGGTCTACAAGGATGCCGGTGCGAACACGGTCGAAGTCACCCGACTGATCGACACCACCCTGGCCACCCTCCAGGGCCGGTTCCCCGAGATCGCCACGCGGGTCGTTACCTCGCAGGCCTCCTTCGTGGAGGACGCGCTCACCAATCTCAGTCAGGAGATCCTGATCGGCGGCGCGCTGTCGATTCTGCTGATTCTCCTCTGCCTGCGCGACTGGAGGATGTCGGTGGCCATCGGCATCATGGTGCCGCTGTCCATCTTCGTCTCGCTGACGCTGCTGCAACTCTTCGATGTCACCATCAACATCCTGTCCCTCGGTGGGCTCGCGCTGGCGGTCGGCATGCTGGTCGACAATGCCATCGTGGTGGCCGAGGCCACCGAACGCATCCGCGGCGAAGGCGCCACACCGTGGGAAGCGGCGCGGCAGGCTGCCGAAGAAATTGCCGGTCCGTTGATCGCGGGGACGCTGACGACAGCGCTGGTCTTCGGGCCGATCGTCTTCGTGCGCGGGCTTGCCGCCGCGCTGTTCCGCGACCTCTCCCTGGCCGTGGTCGTGACATTGATGGCCTCGCTGGTGCTGGCCCTCACGCTGATGCCGATTCTCACCACGTGGGGTCGGCGACGGCACCAGGTGGTGGTGGCGCAGCGGCGCGACGGACCGCTTGAGCGGATCGGACGCTGGCTGGCTCACGGCTACGAAGTCGGCATGCGGTGGTCACTGCACCACCCGGTGGCGGTGATCACCATGGCGGTGGGACTCACGGCGGTGACCGGCGTGCTGCTGACCCGCCTGCCCCGTGAGATCCTGCCTCAGGTCGACGAGGGCACCATCACCATCGCGCTGCATCTGCCTCCCGGCACCTCGATCGAAGAAACCACCCGGCAGACGGCCCGGATCGAGGCCGAAGCCGAGCGCCTCGGCAGCAGCGGCATCTACGCACGCGTCGGTGCGGCCACCGACGAGGAGATCCTGATCGGTGCCGACCCCGGCTCGGCCAGCACCGCCATGCTGGTGGTGCCGGTGCCCGATCATATCCCCTCGGCGAGGTTTGCGGCCCAGCTCCGCAGCGGCCTCCCCGATCTGGCGGGCATGCTGTCGACCGATCAGGCCGGACAATCGGAGTTCGGTTCCCTGGTGGGACGCACCGGCCGCCTGGTCCAGGTCGAGGTCAGCGCCCAGACCACGGAACTGGCCCAGGAAGCGGCCGGCCAGGTGCGCCGCGCACTGGATTCGCTGCCGGAACTGAGCGAGGTCCAGAACGCCTTCCGCGAGACCCAGGCGATGATCGAGATCGCCATCCGCCGGGACCGGCTGGCCCGCCACAACATCGCGCCGAACCGGGTGGCCAGCGCCATGCAGGGCGCCCTGGGCGGTGTCGCGGCCAGGGACCTGCAAGACACCGATCACCACACACCCATCCGGATACGCTACGCCGGGGCGGCCAGCGAGAATCTCGAGGTGGCCCTGCAGACCACCATCAACCGGATCCCGGTGGCCGACCTGGTGACGGTCCATGAACTCCAGGTGCCGATTGCCGTGGTCCGGGTCAACCAGCGGCCAGTGACCATTGTCGAGGCCGTGGCCGAGGAGGGCGGCATCAGCGCCGCCACGACGGCCACCGTCGACCGGCTGGAATCGCTGGCGCTGCCCCGCGGCGTCACCTGGCATGTCAGCGGCGCCGATGAGGAGCAGCGACGCACCTCGCGCGAGCTGACCCTGGTCGCCTTTCTCTCCGTGGCGCTGATGTTCCTGGTGCTGGCCGGCGAGTTCGGCTCGTTCACCACACCGCTGATCGTGATGACGACAGTGCCGCTCGCCGGCGCCGGGGGCATCATCCTGCTCTGGCTGATGGGCCAGTCGATCAACGCGGTCTCGCTCATCGGCATCATCGTCATGATCGGCCTGGCGGACAACGAAGCGGTGGTCAAGCTCGATGCCATCCAGCGATTCCGCGCCAAAGGGCATACCGTCGATGACGCCATTGTCCTGGGCGGGCATCAGCGTCTGCGCGCCATCGCGATGACGGCGCTGACCACCATCACCGGCGTGCTGCCGCTGGTCTTCAATCTCGGGGCCGGCGGCGAGCTGTACCAGCCGCTGGCGGCCGGGGTCATCGGCGGGTCGGTCACCGCGCTGCTGGTCACCTTCTTCCTTCTGCCCACCGTCTACGCGCTGGTGGAACGTTGGAAGGACGCCCGCGCGGAGCGGACCGCCGCATGATCCGGTGGGTGGTCAACCGCCCCGTGGTGGCCTGGGCGCTGGCGCTGGGCCTCCTGGGGGCCGGTCTGGTGGCCGCGGTGCGGCTCCCGCTGTCGACCCGCAGTGTCATCGAACTGCCCCGGCTGACCGTCTCGGCCTCCTGGCCCGGCGCATCACCCGAAGTGGTCGAGTCCTGGATCACCTCACCCATCGAGGGCGCGGTCCAGGGCGTCCGCGGCGTGATCGGGACCAACTCCGAATCCGGCGCGGGGTCGGCACGGGTCACGGTCCGCCTCGACCCCGAGGCCGACATCCCCCTCACCCGGCTGGCTGTCCTGGAACAGATCGAAGCGTTGCGGGACTATCTGCCGCCGGCCGCACAGCGCTCGGTGCGGGTCAGCAACTTCATCCCGAGCGATGAGCAGCAGCGTCCGCTGCTGACGTACAGTGTCACCGGGCTGTACACACCGGGCGCCCTCGCCGACACCGTCCGTCAATGGCTGGTTCCGACCCTGTCAGCACTGCCGGGCGTCGGGGAGGTTGTCACGCTGGGCGGTGCCGACAACGGCATCACCATCTCCTACGACCCCGATCATCTCCAGCGCATGGGCGTCAGCGCCGGAGCCTTGCGCGCCGCGATCGACCAATCGCGTCTGTTTCAGTCGCTGGGCATTGACGACGACGGCATCCAGATCCGGCCCGTCATCCTGCGCAACGAGCCCGTCGCCATCGAGGATATCACCACCCTGCCCATCAGCGGTCCGGGCGGGCGGGTCCACACCCTGGGTGAGCTGGCGACGGTCCGTCCATCGGAGAACTCGGGGGGTCGCTTCCACCGGGTCAACGGACGGACCGCCGTCTCCCTCTCGATCAACCGCCTCCCCGGTGCCGACGCGATCCGGACCGCGGCCCAGGCGCGGCGGATCGTCGACTCGATTCGGCCGTCACTGCCGCCGGGCATCCAGCTCCGGATTCTGAGCGACGAGAGCACTGACCTGCGCAGCCGGATGGACGATCTGCTGCTGCGGGGCTCGCTGGCGGGTGTCGCCGTCCTCCTGGTGCTGCTGGTGGGGCTGCGCAATCCGCGGAGTGCCCTGCTGGTGCTGGCCAGTGCGCTGGTCGCCATGGCGGGCGCGGCGCTGTCGCTCTATCTCCTGAAAGTCCCGGCCAACATGCTGACCCTGGCCGGCCTGGCCATGGGCACCGGCGTGCTGGTGCAGAACGGCCTGGTGGTGATCGAACGCCTGCAGTTTGCGGCGGCTGGATCGATGGCCCGCAGCGAGGCGACGCGGCGCATTGCGCCCGCCATCCTCGGCGCGACCCTGACCACCCTGGTGGTGCTGCTGCCGTTTCTCTACCTGCAAGGGAATGCGCGTGCGCAGTTCGTGCCCTTCGCGGTGGCCTTCGGGCTGGCGCTCCTGTGGTCGGTGCCGGCCGCGCTGCTGATTGTTCCGGCGCTGGCGCGGTCCGGTCTGCCGCTGCGGCGCTGGCCCAGGCTGGCGCGCGGCCACTTCCGCGTGCTGCGCCTGGTGATGCGCTGGCGCCTGCTGGCGCAGGTGCTGACCGTGGGCTCGCTGGTCGGAATGGGCTGGGTCTTCATGAACCGGATCCCGCGTACCAACTGGGGCAACTACGGCACCGAGAACTACAGCGAGACCATCCGGGCCTACGTCGCCTTCCCCTTCGGCACCGATCCGATCCAGGTCGAAGCGCTGGTCCGCGAACTGGAGCAGATCGCGCTGCGTCAACCCGGGAACCCGCGGGTCACCACCACCGGCGATGCCACGTCCGGCACCATTGCGGTGGCCTTCTCACCCGAAGCCTCACTGACGGAGGCGCCCTGGGTCGCCTCGGACGCCCTGACCGAGCGGGCCGTGCTGATCGGCGGCACCCAGGCCGTCAGCGTCACCAAACCGCAGCAGACCCCGGGGTTCTACAACAGCTCGTCGAGTGGCGGAGGCGGGCGACGCATTCAGATCTACGGCTACTCCTTTGCCGGCATCCTGAGCATTGCCCACTCCCTGCGCGAACAACTGATCCTCTCGCCGCGCGTGCCGGAGGAGGGCGTCCAGTTCAACTTCGGGCGCGAGAACTACGGCAGCAACCGGACCCAGACGACCATCCGCCTCACGCCGGACCGGTCGGCATTGGCCCGCATCGGGGCCACGACGGGCGACTTTCTGACCAGCGTGCAGCGCGAGCTCGCCCTCGACGGCAGCAGCCAGACCACGCTGCAAGTCGGCGGCGCAACCTATCCAGTCATGCTCCAGTCGACCGGCGCAGCCTATCGGCAACTGAGCGAGCTGGGCGACGCGGTCCTCGAGTCGCCCGGGCGCGCGCGCGTCCCGCTGCGCACCGTGAGCCGGATCGACGAAATCCAGGAGATGGGCACCATCTCGCGCGACGACCAGCGCTACGTCCGCACGCTGACCTACGAGTTCCGCGGCCCGCCGCGCATGTCCGACCGCTACCACAAGGCCTTCATGGCCTCGATCGCCGTGCCGCCCGGCTACGAAGTCACCGACCGCTACGACTACGGCTACCAGGACACCAGCGATCAGGCGCTGGGCATGGTCTTCCTGGTCGGCGTCGCGCTGGTCCTGCTCAGTGTGGCCCTGATCTACAACTCGGCCTGGGCGGCGGCGATGGTCTTTCTCTCGCTGCCGATCTCGCTCGGTGGCGTGGTCGCCGCCTTCTGGATGACGGGCACCGCCTTCACACGTGAGGCGGCTGTCGGCGTCATTCTGGTCGTGGGACTGGCCGTCAACCACGCCATTCTGCTGATCGATGGTGCCATGCCCTCGCGGCTGCGCCTCGGGCATGTCACGCCCAGCGCGATCTTCCGCGCCACACTCGACCGGACCGAGATGATCGTGCTGGTGACGCTCACCACCATCGCCTCGCTGATTCCGATGTCGTACGGCACCGACCCGCGGCGCGACCTCTTTGCGGCCATCGCCATTGCGACCGCCGGTGGTGTCCTCGCGTCGGCGCTGGGCGGGATGTACCTCTTTGCACCGTTGCTGGTGGGCTGGCGGTCCATGCCGTGGCAGCGCTGGCGCAACTGGCGCACCTGGCGAATCTGGCGTATCTGGCGGCGCCGCCGGCCCGCAGCGTCGACGCCATCTGCACCATCAGAGCCACCAATCGACCCCATCGCGGACTGAGTCCGGTCTGCGTGGCAGGCGGCGCCAACACGGCGGTGCCGCACGCCGGATACCGGATCACCACAGAGCGGACCATATTGCGAGGAGTGGACGCCGGTCCAAGGGCCGACGCCGTCCGTTGGCCATCCAACCCACGGCTTGAAGGTTGCCCGCCGATGCCCCTCCCCACCCGCACCAGTCGACGCCACGTTCCTGCGGCCCTGGTCGGTCTCACACTGCTGGCCTCCTGCAGCACACCACAGTCACTGACCGTGCGCGGCACCGCCGCCACTGCCCCGGCACCGCACACGCCCTGGCGCCCGCCAGCGACGGACCAGCAGACTCCCGGCGGCTATCTGCCCTGGCCCGACTCGCTTGCCCAGCGTCGTCAGGCGGTCACCATTGCCGATCTGGTCTCCCTGGCGCTGGAACGCAACCCGGAGACACGGGCGGCCTGGCTCACGGCGCGCAGTGCAGCCGCGCGACTCGGTGAACAGCAGGGCGCCTGGTTCCCGACGGTTCAGGCCAGTCTCGGCGCCGGTCTGACCGGTGAATCCGACGGTGGGACGGCGTCCCGTGCCATCGGCCCGGCCCTGTCGCTCAACTGGCTGCTCTTCGATCGGGGTGGCCGCACCGGCTCCCGTGACGCGGCGGAGGCAGCGCTGCTGTCGGCCGACTGGACCCACAATGCCGTGCTGGCCGACCTGGTGCGGCGCACTGCCCAAGGCTGGTTCGCCTACGCGGGCACCACCGCACTGCTCGCGGCGGAGCAGGCGACACTGGCCCAGGCCCGCCTCAATCTGGCGGCCGCTGAAGACCGGCGCACGGTTGGCGTGGCCACCATCGCCGACGTGCTCCAGGCCCGCACCGCCGTGGCCGAAGCGGTCCTCGCCGCCCAGAGCGTCGAGGGCGCCGTCGCGACCGCCCGCGGGGCGCTGGCGACGCTGGCGGGGCTCCCGCCGACCACGGACTTCGCTATCGACTCGAGCATTACTCTGGGGCCGATCGGCGCGCTGACTGATTCGGTCAACGTCTTCATGGCCCAGGCCGTCGCCACCCGACCCGATCTTGCCGCGGCCCGCTCACTCGCCGAGCAGCGGCGCCAGGAAGCGCGCAGCATTGCCAGTCGGCGCTTCCCGGCCCTCACACTCAACGGCAGCGGCACGCCCGACTGGATCGGCGGCCGCACCGGCGGGACATCCTGGCAGCTCGGACTCGGCCTCGCCATCCCGATTTTCAACGGACGGGGTTGGGAGTTTGCCGCACAGGCCGCCGCGCTGGCGTCCGAGAGTCAGGAGGCGCGGGTCCAGCGCCAGGAACAACAGGCCGCCCTGGAGGTGTTCATTGCCTATCAGGAGTTGCGGACCGCGACGCAGCGGGTGACCGCCTCGGAGGATCTGCTCATCAGCGCCACCGAATCCGCCGCCGCCGCGCGGGCCCGCTATCGCGGCGAAGTGGGCTCGCTGCTCGAACTCCTCAACGCCGAACGGGCCCTCGCCGACGCGCGGGCACAGTACATCCAGGCGCAGGTGCGCTGGCAGACACAACTCGTTCAACTCGCGCACGATGCCGGGATGCTCCAGCTCGACGGTTCCGCCCCGCTCCGACTCACGCCGATTCCGTCGGCCCTTCCCGATTCGCTCCGATGACCTTCCGCTCTCTGCTTCATACTGCGCTTCCCGCTGTCCTGGTACTCGGCGCGACCGCCTGCTCCTCACCTGCCCCTGCGGCGCGGAACAGCACCGTTCCGGTCAGCGCGACCATGGCGCGCGCCACCGACGTCCCGCTCACTCTGCGATCGACCGGTTCGGTCGAACCGATCCGCACCGTGACCGTGCAGGCCCAGATCGGCGGTCTCCTGACCCGGGTGGGATTCCGGGAAGGCCAGGATGTCCAGGAAGGGCAGGTGTTGTTCGAGATCGATCCGCGGCCCTTCCAGGCCACGCTCGATCAGGCCACAGCCACGCTCGCCCGTGATCTGGCCCAGTGGCAGATCGCGCAGCGCGACGTCGAGCGGTTCGAGGCACTGGCGGCGCATGAATACGTCACTCAGCAGCAGCTCGATCAGGCGCGGACTACCGCCGTCTCGCTGGCCGCCACGCTGCGGGCCGACAGCGCCGCCATCACCCGGGCCCGCCTCGACCTGCAGCACGCCACCATCCGTGCACCGATCAGCGGTCGGACCGGGCAGATTCTGGTGCGGGAGGGCAACCTGGTGCGCGCGGGCGGGGAACCGCTGCTGGTCATCAACCAGATCTCGCCGGTGCTGGTGCGCTTCGCCGTCCCGGCCAAGTACCTCGATGCGGTGCGCCGTCGCGCCGAAGCATCCCTGCCGGTACACGCCAATCCGGCCGATGTCGATGACGCCTCCCTGGGACAGGTCGGCACCCTCGTCTTTCTCGACAATGCCGTTGACACGCTCACCGGGACCCTGGTCCTCAAGGCCACCTTCCCCAACACCGATCGCGCGCTCTGGCCGGGTGCCCTGGTCCGCACCGTGCTCGAACTCGACACCGAGCGCGGCGTGACCACCGTGCCGCGCGTGGCCGTGCAGACCGGTCAGCACAATGATGTGGTCTGGATCATCGATTCGGCCGGCACGGCCCGGGCAAAGACCGTCGTGGTCCGGCGATATGCCGACTCCCTCGCCATCCTCGAATCCGGGATTGCACCGGGCGATCAGGTTGTCACCGACGGACAGCTCCGGCTGACCGAGGGCGCCCGTGTCGCGGTGCGCGGCAGTGAACCCGGTGCCACCAGCACCACGCCCGCGGAGCCCTCCTCATGAATATCTCGGCGCCCTGGATCCAACGGCCGGTCATGACCACGCTGGCCATGCTGGCCCTGCTGCTGTTCGGCCTCGTCGCCTACCGCAGCCTGCCGGTCTCCGACCTGCCCACCGTCGACTACCCGACCATCTCGGTGAGTGCTGGCCTGTCCGGCGCCTCACCGGAGACCATGGCGGCCTCGGTCGCCACGCCGCTGGAACGGCAGTTTTCGACCATCCCCGGGCTCGACGCCATCACCTCGACGTCGCGCCAGGGATCGACCAACATCACGCTCCAGTTTGCGCTGGACCGCAACATCGCCGACGCCGCCGCCGACGTACAGGCCGCCATCGCCCAGGTGCAGCGGTCGCTGCCCCGCGACATGCTGCCACCCTCGTCGCGCAAGGTCGATCCGTCGTCGTCACCGATTCTGTTTCTGGCCCTGACCTCACCGACGCTGCCACTCCGCACGCTCGACGACTACGCCCAGGACGTGCTGGCCCAGCGGCTCGGCACGGTACCCGGCGTGGCCCAGGTGCAGGTCTACGGCTCCCAGAAGTATGCCGTCCGGATCCAGCTTGATCCCCAGGCGCTGGCGGCCCGCCGGGTCGGCATCGACGAGGTGGTGAACGCGGTCAACAGCAGCAACGTCAACCTCCCCACCGGCATTCTCTGGGGCACCGACCGCGCCTATGCCGTCGAGGCCGACGGCCAGCTCCACAACGCCGAGGCCTTCAGTACCCTGGTGATCGCGGCGCGCGATGGGCGCAGTATCCGCCTCGGTGAACTCGGCACGGTGACCAACTCGGTGCAGGACACCAAGACGGCAGCCTGGTACAACGGCGACCGGTCCATCACGCTGGCCATTCAGCGGCAGCCGGGCACCAATACCGTCGCTGTCGCCAAGGCGGTCCATGCCGAGCTGGATCAGATCCGGGAACAGTTGCCCGCGTCGGTCTCGCTCGGTGTGGTGGCGGATCGGTCGGTCTCGATCGAGGAATCGGTCCACGAGGTGAAGTTCACCCTGTATCTGACGCTCGGCCTGGTCGTCCTGGTGATCTTCCTGTTCCTGCGGAACCTCTCCGCGACCATCATCCCGTCGCTGTCGCTCCCGATGTCTCTGGTCGGCACCTTCGCCGTCATGTCACTGGGCGGGTTCTCCCTCAACAATCTCACGCTGCTGGCCCTGACGCTCTCGGTGGGCTTCGTCGTGGACGATGCCATCGTGATGCTCGAGAACATCGTGCGGCACATGGAAATGGGGAAGGACCGCCGCACGGCCGCCTTCGACGGCGCCGCCGAAATCGGTTTCACCATTCTCTCGATGACGGTCTCCCTGGTGGCGGTGTTCATCCCGCTGCTGTTCATGGGGGGATTGATCGGGCGGCTGTTCCGGGAGTTCGCCGTCACCATCGGCGTCGCCATCCTGATCTCGGGCGTGGTCTCGCTGACGCTCACCCCGATGCTCTGCTCCCGGTTCCTCTCCCCGCAGCACCACACCACGCCCCAGGGCGGACGCCGGGGACTGCTGGCCCGCCTGTTCGACATGACCGAGCGGATCTATGAGGGCACGCTGCGCGGCTATGACCGGTCACTGGTCTGGGTCATGCAGCGTCGGGGCCTGACCCTGGGCTTCTCGCTGCTGATCCTGATCGGGACCCTCTGGCTGGCGCGGATCGTTCCCAAGGGCTTCATCCCCTCCGAGGACCAGGGACAGTTGCGCGCCACCGTCGAGGCCGCCGAAGGCACCTCGTTCGACGCCATGCTGACCCATCAGCTCGAAGCCATTGCCATCCTCCGCGCCGACCCGAACATCGGCGGCTTCACTGCCTCACTGGGTGGCGGGATCGGTGGCACCAGCAACCAGGGTTCCTTCAACCTGCGTCTGGTGCCGCGCGCCGAGCGCCAGATGACGGCCGATGAAATTGCGCGCGACCTGGGCCGGAAGCTCGGCGCCATCCCCGGCCTGCGCGCCTTCGTGAGCAACCCGCCCCCGATCAACATCGGGGGGCGACGGGCCAAGAGTCTCTATCAGTACACCCTGCAGGGATCGGACATCGACGAACTCTATCGCGCCGCCCAGGCCATGGAGGCGCGCCTGCTGGAGGTACCGCAGTTGATTGAGGTGACCACCGACCTGCAGATCCGCAATCCCCAGGTCCGGGTCGACATCGACCGCGAACGGGCCTCCGCCGTGGGCGTCTCGGTGAACGAGATCCAGCAGGCGCTCTACAACGCCTACGGCGCCCGGCAGATCTCGACCATCTATACGTCGACCAATCAGTACGCCGTCATCATGGAGCTGCTGCCGCAGTACCAGCGCGACCTCAGCGCCATGTCGCTTCTCTCGATCCGCGGCCGCTCCGGGACGCTGGTACCGCTCACCGCGCTGGCGCAGGTGCGCGAGGATGTCGGACCGCTCACGGTCAACCACTCCGGACAGCAACCGTCGGTCACACTCTCCTTCAACCTGGCGGCTGGTGTGTCCATCGGGGAGGCCGTGGCCGAGGTGAACCGGATCGGGGGCGAGATGCTGCCGACCTCCATCACCGCCCGCTTCGCCGGCACGGCACAGGCCTTCCAGGATGCGCAGAGCGGCCTGCTGATGCTGCTGGTGCTCGCCATCCTGGTCATCTACATCGTGCTTGGTGTGCTGTACGAGTCCTTCCTGCATCCGCTGACCATTCTCTCCGGTCTGCCCTTTGCCGGATTCGGCGCCCTGCTCATGCTCTACCTGTTCGACATGGAGCTGTCGGTCTATGCCTTCGTCGGCATCATCATGCTGGTCGGCCTGGTCAAGAAGAACGCCATCATGATGATCGACTTTGCTGTCGAAGCCGAACGCCAGCAGGGCATGGCCCCGGCCGAGGCGATCTACCAGGCCTGCCTGGTCCGCTTCCGGCCGATCATGATGACCACCATGGCCGCCCTGATGGGCACGCTGCCGATCGCGCTGGCCATCGGCGCCGGCGCCGAATCCCGCAAGCCCCTGGGCGTCGCGGTGGTGGGCGGTCTGGCCTTCTCCCAGATGATCACGCTGTACGTCACACCGGTGATCTACGTGTGGCTCGACGGTCTCAAGGCGAAGGTGGCGGCGCGGTCGGGACGACCCCGTCCTGCCGTGACCCTTCCTGAGTCGCTGCCCACGACCTGACTGCCACACACTCAAGGATGCTGTCCGAATGTCTGACACGACCGCCCTGCCCCCCTGCCCTGCCTGCGAGTCTCCCTATACCTACGAGCAGGCCCCACTGCTGGTCTGCCCCGAATGCGCTTTCGAGTGGACCCCGACCGTCGCGGCCGATGACGTGCCCGCAGCACGGGTGATCAAGGACGCCAGCGGCAATGTCCTGTCCGACGGTGACACGGTGACGGTCATCAAGGATCTGAAGGTCAAGGGGTCGTCGCTGGTGGTGAAGGTGGGCACCAAGGTCCGCAATATCCGCCTCGCCGACGGCGACCACGACATCGACTGCAAGATCGACGGTGTGGGGGCGATGGGGCTCAAGTCGGAGTTCGTGCGGAAGGTGTAACGCGGAGAATAGGGCTGGCATTCTCCGCACGACATGCGGACTTTGTTGACAGCAGAGCCCTATCTGGCCATATTCTCCGCATGAATCGCGGTGAAAGTACCTGGATATGGCAGGCCGATGACTGGCCCCGGTGGCGGTACGACCTCCCGGCACTCGCTGGAAAGCTGGTCGAGGTCGGCCGAGCGGAGGGGATCCTGATTGGGCGACTGACCGGGGCGGGACTACCGCTCCAGGATCAGATCGTTCTCTCCGCAACCACTGAGGACGTCGTCCGGACCAGTGCCATCGAGGGAGAGATCCTGGACCCCTTCTCGGTCCGGTCCTCCATTGCCCGGCATCTGGGTATGGACGTCGGCGCAGTCGCCCCGGTCGATCGGCGAGTCGAGGGTATCGTGTCGATGGTTCTCGATGCCACCACGCGGTGCCGTGACCCGCTGACGGCAGAGCGACTTTGGCAATGGCACACAGCCCTGTTCCCGCCCGAGCGGTCGACCAGCGACGGGATCGCGGTGGGTCGCTGGCGCGACGACACCCTGGGGCCGATGCAGGTGATCTCCAACCCATTCGGGCGACGACGGGTGCATTTTCAGGCCCCCCCTGCCGACCGCCTGCCGACGGACATGGCCCGATTTCTTGACTGGGCCAATCGCGACACGAATGAGCCGGGCGTGCTCAAGGCCGCGCTGGCCCATCTCTGGTTCGTGACCCTGCACCCCTTCGACGACGGCAACGGACGGATGGCTCGCGCCATCGGAGACCTCTTTCTCGCCCGGGCGGATGGGCGGCCACAGCGCTGCTACAGCATGTCGGCGGGGATCCAGCGTCGCCGCCGGGACTACTATCACATCCTCGAACAGACGCAACGGGGAACGCTGGATGTGACCTCGTGGCTGTCGTGGTTCCTTGATACGTTGAGCGATGCCATGATCGGCGCACAGTCGGTCGTGGACTCGGCGCTGCACAAGGCATCGTGGTGGCAGCGCTGGGGTGGCACCTCGCTGAACGTGCGACAAGTCCTGCTGCTCAACCGGCTCCTGGATGGTTTTGAGGGCAAGCTGACGAGCAGCAAGTGGGCCATCATCGCCAAGTGCTCGCCGGACACCGCGCTGCGCGACATCACGCAGCTCATCGACCTCGGCATGCTCCGGCGGTCGCAGAGCGGCGGCCGCAGCACCAGCTATGAGCTGGTGGGGTAGGTTCGGGTAGGGAGTCCCCGCTCACCCCCGCGCAGCGTTCCCACCGCCGCAGGCGAGCAGGCCGAGGAGCAGCAGCGCTGGCAGCGGTCGGACTCCGTGGAGGTTACCCTTCAGGAACCCCGCCACCGCCCGTGAGGCCCCATGGTTCCGACATGTCGTCATTTCATCCTCCTGCTCGGCGTGCTCCCGCTCCCACTCGCGGCGCAGAGTCGCGCCGACTCCATCCGCATCAAGGAACTCGCCATCGCCGCCATCGGCACCGGCGGCACATACATCCTCCAGCCGGGACAGGTCGCGCCGAAGATGCTCTTCGACCCCACCGTCCTCCGCACCTGGTACGACACCATGCTGCACCGCGGCGGTCCTGTGCCTGCCCCGCCGCGTGACACAGCCGAAATTGCCGCGCTGGTGAAGGCGCTCGGGGCGCCGGCTGCCGTGAAGGCCAGTGACCTGACCTGCGACCCGGATCGACGCTGGATCTGCACGGTCGCCGGCCTGCCGACCGACGTCAGCTACACGGCCACCGCGATCGGGGAGCCACGGATCACCGGCGACTCTGCGACCATCGTCGTCAACCGCCGACCGATTGAAACGGTGGGTCGCGACGAGGCGATCGGCGGACGGGCCGGCTCGGTCCACGCCGCCTGGCTGCGCCGCACGGACGGGACCTGGACCCTGGTCTGCCGGGCCCTGATTCAGACCGACGTGCTGCACACCTGGAACATGGTCCGCAATGATTGCGAGTCGGACGCCAAGCGACGCGGCACCACGACGGGTGGTCGCGCCGGGGTCGGCGGGGTCCTTGGCCAACCCGGACGGCCGCGATTGCCGTAACAGAGCAAGCAGCACGTCGAATCTTCACCGTAGCTAACCCCCGGGGGGTCGAACATGTTCAAGGCACTCCAGACTCTGGCCGAGTACCCGACCCGTGGCAATGGGGCATTGCCCAGCCACCGTGGGGGCCTGTTCCTGCTCATCTCCCTCCTCTGGACGGGTTGTGGTGAATCGGTTGGATCCTCATCGGGGATGGCGCGTGAAGCCGACTTCGTCTGTACGGTCGAGATCGTCCCAACCGGTGTCGCCCTTCGCGGAGACAGCACCGGTGAAACCGCGCCTGTGCCACCTGTTGCCCGCTTGAGTGACGGTCGCATGGTGACCGGTAACCGGTCAGCCGCTGAAGTGCTCGTCTGGAGTGCACAGGGAGAACTGGAATCCCGATTCGGCCGCGAGGGTGCCGGACCAGGGGAACTGGCTCGTGGGCCGTTGACACTCCTGGTGCTTCCGGGTGATACGTTGCTGGTGCGCGACAACCGGATGCGGCTGCACACCTTCCTCCCTTCGGGAACCTTCCTCGGCTCGACCCTGGAACGGGGCCTGTCTGTGAGCCAGGAATCCACCCATCCCCTGGCGGACGGACGACTTCTGGCGACACACGTCAACTGGCCCATCGGATCGGACTCCGCCATCATGATCCTGGAGCGGAGCGGGGAAGTGTCGCGCCGCTTCGGCCCTCTGTCCCGTACACTGGCTGCCCGTCGAACCGGCCAGCGCTTCTCGACCTATGCGGGAGGCACCGATTTCTGGGTTGCTCCCGGCGATGACGCTGAGCGCGGATATGTGCTTGAGCACTGGGACACTGCTGGACGTTTGCTCGACACCCTGATGCGGACGGCTTCGTGGCTGGGTGAAGCCGACACGTCATGGCGCGCCCGTGGCCTGACGTCGTTCCCCTTCATCCGTCGAGTTCACGTCGACAGCAGTGGCTTGCTCTTTGTCACCGTGGTGACGATTCCACCGCCGGGTGAGTTTGGAGAGCGCCCCCCCATCGAACAGGTCATTGACCGGGCTATAACACGCCTCGACGTCATCGATCCTGTGAACGCCACAGTGGTCGCCTCCATCGTCGTTCCACAGACCCTGAGTCCTCAGGGAATGTTCGCAGGCTCGCGCATCGGCTATCGCGCCGTGCAGGACAGCGCCGGGGACGAGAGCATTCGCATGCTCAGACTGGATCTCGTGGCATCCGATGGATCGCATGCGAAGTGTGTTCCGTGAGCGGCAGCCCCGGCAAACCCCTCACCCCCTACCGATACCCCGCCGCCTGCAGCTCGAACAGTTCGGCGTACCGCCCGCGCTGAGCGAGCAGCTCCTCGTGGGTTCCCAGCGCTTCGACGGTGCCGTCGGCCAGCACCAGAATGCGGTCGGCCATCCGGACGCTGGAAAAGCGGTGCGAGATGAGCACCGCCGTCCGCCGGGTCATCAGTTCGCGGAAGCGCTGGAAGACCTCGGCCTCGGAGCGGGCGTCGAGCGCGGCGGTCGGTTCGTCGAGAATCATCACCTGGGCGTCGCGCAGATACGCCCGCGCAATCGCCACCTTCTGCCACTCGCCCCCGGACAGTTCGACGCCGCTCCGGAAGCGCTTCCCGATCCTCTGATTGTATCCCTCGGGCAGGCGGGTGATCACCTCGTCGGCGAGACTCCGCACCGCCGCCTCGCGGATCCGATCCCGGTCACCCCGGGCCCTGATCTCACCCACTGCAATGTTCTCGGCCGCGGTCAGGTGGTACCGGACGAAGTCCTGGAAGATCACGCCGAGGTTGGCGCGCACCTCGTCGATGTCGTAGTCGCGGAGGTCGTGGCCGTCGAGCAGGATCCGCCCCTCATCGGGATCGTAGAGACGGGCCGGCAAGACCACTCTGGTCAAGCTGCTGGCCCG
>CAYQXR010000021.1:0-39180 GCA_964421625.1 uncultured Gemmatimonadaceae bacterium
GCTCCTCCTGGACCTGGCTCTTGATGTCTTCCTGCGCATCGAGCACGGCGATCTGCCGCTGGACATGCACCAGCACGCGGCGCACCCGCTCCTCGATGCCGAGTGTCTCCAGCAGCTCCTGGCGGGTGGCGGTCTCGAGGTCGAGGTACCCGGCCACCAGGTCGGCGAACCGGCCTGGTTCCTCCACCCCGTTGAGCACCTGCTGGACCACCTCTTCGGGGAGGCCGGACTTCTGGCCCAGCTCGGCGGCCCGCGACCGCAGTTCCTTGTGCAGGGCCACGAAGGAGGCATCGGCGGCATCGACCGGCGGGAGGTCTTCCATCGGGCGGACCTCGGCCAGCAGGTGGCCGCCCTCCTCGGACACGCGCAGGGCCATCGCCCGGCGCTCGCCGTGCAGCAGCAACTGCATGCCGGACAGCCCGCGCTGGAGCTGACCGATCCGGGCGATCACCCCGACGCCGTGCAGGCCATCGACGGTGACCTGCTCGACGTTCTGACGCTGGGTCAGCGCAAAGACCAGTTTGTCGGGCGAGGCCAGGGCGGCCTCGATCGCCTTCAGGGTCATCGGCCGACCGGCGCCGATGGGCGCGGTTACTCCGGGGAACAGCACCACATCCCGCAACGGCAGGACTGGCAGAGTCAGCACTTCGGACATGGTCCACCTCCAGTGGAGAGACGTCCGGGGTCAGGTCCCGACTGGACCCGTCGCCCAACGCAGAGGATGGGGGCATCCCCTGTGCCACTGCCACACTCCAGAAGTCTGCCGGGGTGGCGGGGCCCAGGCAAGTCGACCCGCCAGAGTTGCACCAGGGCTCCGTACCATCCCGTAGCGACCTGTCGCAGCGGCAGGTCGTGCTGGCATGTTGCTCGCAAACAGTTATTCATGCACATTCCTGTATTCCTGACCCGCCACAGCGGACCCTGACCGAAGGCCCGGCATGAGCGAGCCCAACCCGCAACTCCCCCAGCTTCTCAAGGAAGCCCTGGGCGATGCCTATACGATCGAAGGCGAGATCGGACGGGGCGGCATGGGTGTGGTCTACCGGGCCCGCGACGCGCGCCTGAATCGGCGGGTCGCCGTCAAGGTGCTCCCGCCGGAGCTGGCCTTCTCACGCGAAATCCGCGAACGTTTCACCCGTGAAGCACAGACAGCCGCACGTCTGGCGCATCCTCACATCGTCCCGATCCACGATGTCGGCGAGGGAGAGGGCATCGTCTACTTCGTGATGGGGCTGATCGAAGGTGAGTCGCTGGCGGGCCGTCTGCGCCGACGCGGGCGTCTCCCGGCCGAAGAAGCTCGACGGATCATGAAAGAGACGGCCGACGCCCTCTCGGCCGCCCACGCCCTCTCGGTGATTCACCGCGACATCAAGCCGGACAACATCCTGCTGGAAGGGTCCCGCGGCCGGGTGATGGTGACCGATTTCGGCATTGCCAAGGCCATGTCGGCCACCACCGGGCACACGCTCACCAGCGTCGGCATGGCCATCGGGACGCCGTCGTTCATGAGTCCGGAGCAGGCCGCGGGCGAGCGCGAGATCGATGGCCGCAGCGACATCTACTCGCTCGGCATCGTCACCTACCAGATGCTGGCTGGCGAGCTGCCGTTCACTGCACCGAGCGTGGCCGGCATCCTGATGAAGCACATCACCGAGCCCGCGCCGCTCCTCCACGAGCGCTATCCCGACATCGGCGAGGATCTGTCGCTGACGGTGGCCCGCTGCCTCGAAAAGGATCCCGCCAACCGGTGGCCCTCGGCCGACACCCTGCGCCGGGCACTCGAGTCGCGCAGTGTCGCGGGCTACCGGCCGACCGGCCTCGGGTGGCGTGCCGAATCGGGGCATCGTGCGACCAGCAGTCGGACCGCCCCGTCGCGGTCTCCGGCGGCGCGCCCGGGGCAGCCTCTGGCCGATCGACCGACCCGCCAGACGCCCGGCCGTGCGTCCGACGACCGGACCTTTACCCGCGGGCGCGAACGCGCGCCGACCTCACGCCCGCGCCCCTGGGAAGACCGCAGCGACCAGGGTAGCAGCCGTCGGGGCGTTCTGGCCCCGAGGCCACAGCGCCCCGCGAAGCCCCTGCCGGCTCGCCGCCAGGATGTGCAGGACGCCGCATTGCCGGAGACTGGCGAACCGCTGGTCGTCCGCCGGGCCCGCGCCGAGTTCGTGCGGTCGGGCGCGATCATGGGTGGTCTGCTCATGGTCAACGTCGCCACCGGATCAGGTCCCTGGTTCCTCTTCGTCTGGGCGGTGCTCTCGTTCGGCATTTTCCGGCGCTATTCCGAACTCTGGCAGGCGGGCTACTCGTGGCGGGATGTGCTCAACCGGCCCAGCGCGCCGGACGCCGTCACATCCGGCGGTGCTCCACGGCGTGCCATCGCCGCGAAGGCGCTGGTGCGACCCGCCCCCGAGGAATTCGGCCGCTACCACCAGACCATCCGCAATGTCTGGTCGGATCGCCAGGCAATCCTTTCGCTGTGGGACAAGTTGAGCGACGCCGACCGCATGCTCCTGCCCGACATGGTCCAGACCATCGACTCCCTCTACGAGCGGAGCCAGCAGCTCGGTCACATGCTCCAGGCGCTGGATGAGGGCCTCCCCCAGGAAGATCCCGCCGACGATGCGCAGCGGCTCACCGATCTGCGCGCCCGTCCGGAGTCGCCCGAGCGGGACCGGCAGCTCGAACTCCTGGAGCGCAAGCAGCGCGTTCACGCGGATCTGATCCAGCGGCGCACCGAGTGCCTGGACCATCTGGAGAGTTGTACGCTGATGATGCAGACACTGCGCCTCGACACGCTGCGGATCAAGGATCGTGGTATCGGCGCCGTAATGAGCGGGCTCAACGAGGCCACGCAGCAGGCGCGGGCCATGAGCCGCGATGTCGAGAATGCGCTGGGCGCTGCCGCCGAGGTCCGGGACCTGTAACCCCGGCGGCCAGCCCGTCAGTACTGCAGAATTTCTTCCATGCCCCGCTTCAACGTGGCAACCTGTGGCAGAATCACGTCTTCCAGCTCCGGGGCATAGGCCACGAAGGTGTCGGTGCTGGCAATGCGCCGTACCGGAGCATCGAGCCAGGCGAAGAGATGATCCGCAATCCACGCGGCGATCTCCGAGCCGTAGCCCCAGGACAGAGAGTCCTCGTAGGCAACGATCACCCGGGACGTCTTGCGCACGGAAGCCGTAATCGTGTCCCAGTCGACCGGGCTGAGCGAGCGCAGGTCGATGATCTCGACCTGCTGGCCGGTAGCCTCTTCCAGTTCCCGCGCGGCCTGCACGGCCCGCTGCACCACGGCGCCGTAGGTAATCAGCGTGGCGTGCCGACCCGGCCGAGCCACCCGGGCCTTGCCGAAGGGAATCATGTAGTCGGGGCCGGGATTGCGCCCCATGTTGTACGGCTGCCGGTAGAGATGCTTGTGCTCGAGGAACAGCACTGGATCTTCGCACCGGATGGCGGTGCGCAGCAGGCCATTCGCCTCGACGGCGGTGCTGGGGCAGATGACGCGCAGGCCGGGCACCCCCGTGAAGATCGCCGCGCCGGTCTGCGAGTGATACACCGCGCCACCCCGGAGATAGCCGCCGTAGGTGGTCCGCACCACCACCGGGGCGGCGAAGGTGTTGTTCGAGCGCCAGCGCATCAGCGCGAGTTCGTCGCGAAGCTGCATGTAGGCCGGCCAGATGTAGTCGAAGAACTGAATCTCGACCACCGGGCGCATGCCGCGCGTCGCCAGGCCGATGGCTCGACCCACGATGTTGGCCTCGGCCAGCGGCGAGTTGTACACCCGGGTGCCGCCGAACTCCCGCTGGAGCCCAGCCGTCACCTTGAACACGCCGCCCTTGCCCTTGACGTCTTCCAGGTGAGCGTCGCGGGAACAGTCGGCGACGTCTTCCCCGAACAGGACGATCCGCGGGTCGCGGCGCATCTCATCGCGCAGGCAGGCGTTCAGCAGATCGACCATGCTGTTCGGCTCGCCGGTCTCGACCGGGGCATCCTCGGTATCGAAGTCGGCGCTGGTCGGGTCGACATCCGGCGAATAGACGAACTGATGGATGGTGTCGAGGCCGGGCTGAGGCGAGGCGAGGGCTGTGTCGGTTGCGACCAGGACTTCCTCGTCGACCGCCCGGGCAATGGCCTCCAGCTCAGCCTCGGTGGCCACCCCGTCGGCCAGCAGCCGCTGCGGGAAGGTCACCAGCGGGTCGCGGGCCGCCTCTTCCTCGCGCTCAGTCTGCGGCCGGTAGTGCCGCTCGTCGTCGGACAGCGAGTGGGAGTAGGGCCGGATCACCTTGGCGTGCACCAGCGCCGGGCCCTTGCGCTGCCGGGCGTAGTCGTGGGCCCGGAGCATGGCATCGTAGGAGGCCAGCGGATCGCAACCGTCGACCTCTTCGACCAGCAGATGCGGGAAGGAGCGCACCAGACGGGAGATGGACCCGCCGGCCGTGTTCACTTCGACCGGCACTGAGATGGCGTAGCCGTTGTCCTCGACCAGGAACACCACCGGGAGCTGCAGGTTGCAGGCGGTGTTGAGCGCTTCCCAGAACTCGCCCTCGGAGGTGGTGCCGTCGCCGGTGGTGACCAGGACGACTTCGTCTCCGGGGGTCATGTGTTCAATCCGGGGGTCGGCGCTGGCCCGGAGCCAGGTCTCGGCGGCACCGACGGCCTGCAGGAACTGGGTGCCCGTGGGGCTCGACACCGACACGATGTTGAGCGCCTGGTGCCCCCAGTGCGAGGGCATCTGCCGACCACCCGAGTTGGGATCGTCGGCGGCTGCCACGGCGGAGAGGAGCTGCTCCGTGGCCGTCATGCCCAGGCCGAGGCAGAGGGCCCGGTCACGATAGTAGAGATAGAACCAGTCGTGCGCCGGGCGGAACACCAGGGCGGCGGCGGCCAGAACCGCTTCGTGGCCGGCGCCGGAGATCTGGAAATAGATCCGGTTCTGCCGCTTGAGTTGGACTTCCTTGTCGTCCAACCGGCGGGAGAGCAGCATCACGCGATAGAGGTCGAGGAGGTCGCTTTTGTCGAGCTTCGCGGCGGCCTTCGGGCGGGATCGGGTCGAGGTAGCCATGGGGGCAATATAGACCTGGGCTGTGGGACCGGGGTGAAACGGACACGCCACGCGGGGATCCGGAACCCTCCGCGTGGCGTGGCGTGGCGCCCGGGCCCCTGCCCGGACGCCGGAACCGTCAGTTGCCGAGCTGGCGCTGCGCGTTCTGCGCCAGGGCGGCCTGCGCCTTCGTCGCGGTGGCCACCGCCTTGGTGTAGGCGTCCTTGGCACCAGCGGCATCGCCAGACTGGGCCTTGGCTTGCCCGAGCATGTACCACGCCAATGCGTTCCTCGGCATCTTCTCCGTGGCGGTGGTCAACTGTCCGACGGCTTCCGCCATCTTGCCGGCCTGCGCCAGCGTGACCCCGTACTCGTAGTACAGCATCGGGTCGTCCTGGGTCAGCTTCAGCGCAGCCTGACGGGCCTCGATGGCCTGATCGAAGTTGCGGTTGGCCTGGAGCAGGGTGGCCAGGTAAGAATGCACCAGGTAGTTGTCGGTACCTTCGCGGACCATGCGCTGATAGGAACTCAGCGCTTCGGCCTTCTGGTTGGCCACCTTGTCGAGCATGACGGCGAGCACCACTTCCATGTCCCTGGACTTGAGCGGGATCCGCGCCAGATCGCTCGTGGCCAGGACCCGGGTGTCATCCTCAACCCGGTTGCTGAGCGTGCTCAGGTTGCCCGAGGCGCTGGCGAAGTCCTTGGTCTGGATCGCAGCGAGCACGGCATACCAGAGCGAGGCCCGCGGAATGACCGTGACCGAGGTGCCCCGCTGCTTGGACAGATACTGATTGATCGAGACGTTGCAACTGCCGTACTCACCCTCGTTACAGAAGGCCACCGCCTTGCCGAAGTCACTGCTGGTCTCCACCCCGATGGCCACAGTGGCCAGGATGTGGAGCGGTGTGGCCGGGTCCGTGAAGAAGGCCATCCGGTAGTGATAGTCGGAGACATCGACCTCGGCCTGGGCACCGGTCGGGATACCAGCCGGGCTCGCCGCCTCGGTCCAGAGCCGGGTGCGCTTGGCGTAGGGCAGCGCGGCCAGCGTCAGGTGGGCCGGGGCGAAGCGCGGGTTGAGTTCGAGAGCCGTCTTCAGGGACTTCTCGACCTCATCCCACTTCTTGGCGTTCCACTGGGCCAGCGCGACGAAGTAATGCCCAATGGGCTCGTTGGGATCTTCCTGGACGACCTTCTGAAGGTCGCCAAGGGACTTCCCCCCCAGTTCGACCTTGCCCTGGGCGCTCGCCACGACCGGGAGCAGCAGGGCCAGACTCAGGATGCGGAGAATCGACTTGAACACGGTTCGCTCTCGGATCGGGTGATGGGTGCACGGTGACGGGGTTCCCCGAAGCACCGCCGAAAACTAACGACCTGTGACGCGCCGTAGTGTTTCAAGACGTTCCAGGACACCCCGGGCCGGCGTACCGGCCACCGGGCTCGCGGCAAGGAGGTCCCGGATGTCGAGCAGGATCTCCAGGGTGAGCTGGTCGCGGACAAAGCCGCTGTCCAGGTCACTCATGCGGGTGGCGTCTCCCACCTCCCGGGCCCGGGTGTAGGACTCCCGGTAGATCTCTTCCAGATTCTCGAGGATGTCGTGACGAGGGCGCATGGGACGGGGCCGCGGACAGGGGAGCAGGCAAGATAACGCGGCGCACTGCGGCTGACATCCCGTCGGTGGCGCGTTAGACTTGGTCCGGTACGCCAGGCGCGGTTCCTTTCCCACACTTCCTCCCGCCCAACGCCGATGTCGCTGACTACTGCCCAGGCCCGGGTCGACGCCTGGATCGCCCAGTTCGAGGCGGGGTACTTCCACCCGCTCACCAACCTGGCCCGGCTGACCGAGGAAGTCGGCGAGCTGGCCCGGGAACTCAACCATCGCTACGGGCAGAAAACCCGCAAGCCGGAGGAGCCCGAGGGCGACCTGGCCCTGGAGATGGCCGACATTCTGTTCGTGATCATCTGCCTGGCCAATCGGGAGGGCATCGACCTCCAGGACGCCTTCGACCGCATGATGACCAAGGTTGAACATCGCGACGCCAACCGCTGGACCCGCAAGGAGACTTCCGCATGACGACACCACGCCCATCGACCCTGTGGGGAGGGCTTGTCCTGGTCCTGCTGGCCTGTGGCCCGCGCGGCCCGGCGCTTTCACAGACCGACCTCGTCACCCGGATCGACACGCTGGCGGCCGCCCGTGACACCACCGCCCTGGCCACGCTGATCGACGAGCAGTGCCAGCGCCAGTCGGCCAGTGAGCGGTCCGGCTGCTATGAGGCCGCCTTCACCTCGCTGGCCGAAGGGGGCCGAGCCGCCACCTCCCTCGGAGCCCTCGCGGCCCTGGTGGCCCAGCGGCCAGCCCTGGAGCTGGAAGCCCACGGCTTCGCCCATATCATCGGCATCATGGCCTGGAAGCCTGGTGAGGACGTGGGCGAGGCCTTCGCCTCCTGCAGCATGCTGTTCCAGTCCGGCTGCTATCACGGGGTGATCCAGGCCTATCTGACCTCGGCCACCGTCGACTCGATCCGCACCGTGGGACTCTGCGACCTGATCGCCCCCCGGGCGGATCAGCAGTGGCTCCGGTTCCAGTGCGTACACGGCCTCGGGCACGGCCTTGAGATGGCCAACAATTGGGACCTCCCCACCGCCCTGCAGCAGTGCGACTGGCTGCACACCGACTGGGACCGCCTCTCCTGCTACGGCGGCGCCTTCATGGAAAACGCGGTGGCCTCACAGCCCGGCGGTCACCACACCTCAGCGACGGCCCTGGCCGTGGCGGCGAAGGGCAGTGCCGACCCGCACGCCGGTCATGGCGACGGCGGCGGCGGGCATACCCATCCCGCACCCGATCCCGCGACCATCACCTTCAAGATGCGCGACCCGGACGACCCGCTCTATCCCTGCACCGCCGTCGGCGAGCGTTACCTGTTTTCCTGCTACCAGAACCAGGGTGGCATCCTCCTGGCGGCGGTGCGCAACGACTTCGCCAAGGCGGCCGCCGCCTGCGACAAGGCCACGCCCTTCCCCCGCAGCCAGTGTTACCTGTCGCTCGGCACCAATGCCAGCGGCATCACCGCACGCAACACCAAGCAGGCGATCGCCCACTGCTCCCACGGCGACCCCGCCTACCAGCCGCACTGTTTCGTGGGCATCGTGAAGAACTACATCGATGTGACCGGACTGCCCGAGGATGGCATCGGCTTCTGTCGGGAAGTGGCCGCCGGCCCGAATCAGATCCACTGCTGGGTGGCCGTGGGCGAGCAGGTGGCAGTCCTCTGGCCCACCGACGAAGGGCGCCGCCGGGAGGCGTGCGCAGCCGCCGGCGACGGCGCGTTCAACTGTCGTCTGGGCGCCCGAGTCCCCGAGACGGAGTAGTGTCCCAGTCGGGAGGCAGGGCACGCACTTCCTCCCACAGCGCCCGGTAGGACTGGTATCGCGAGGGGGGCATCCCACCGGATGCGACCTCCTCGCGCACGGCGCAGCCGGGTTCCTCCCGGTGCTGGCAGTCGCCGTAGCGGCAGGGGGCCACCTCGCGCATCTCGGGGAAACAGGCGCTCAGGTCGGTGGCCTCGATACCCCAGACCCCCACATCCGAGAATCCGGGCGTGTCGACCACGAACCCTCCGGTGGCCAGCGGCACCATGGTGGCCGTGACGGTGGTGTGGCGTCCCCGGGCAATCCGTGAGGACAGCGCACCAACCCGGAGCCCCAGGCCTGGTTCGATGGCATTGAGCAGCGACGACTTCCCCACCCCGCTGGCCCCGGCCAGCACCGACTCGCGCCCGGCCAGTTGGGCCCGCGCCGCCGCGAGACCATCGCCGTTCCGCACCGACAGCGGCAGCACGGGATACCCGGCTGCGTGCAGGTGATCGCAAATTGGATCGGGGGGTGCGAGGTCGACCTTGTTGACCAGCACGCAGGCGGGAAGATCGTTCACCTCGGCCACCAGCAGCAGCCGGTCGATCAGTTGCAACACGGGATCAGGGGCCGCAGCGGCAACCATGACCACCACCTGGTCGACATTGGCGGCGATTGGCCGAGTGCCGCGACCGTCGGGCACCCGTCGGGCCAGCAGTGAGGTCCGGGGCTCCACCTGTTCGATCGCCAGCACACCATCGTCGGTTGTTGCGGGGTCGAGCAGCACCCGGTCGCCGGCCACGGCGCGATCGGCGCCGCGCCGGGCCTTGCCGCGGAGCACCGCCTGGTACTCCCGGCCATCGACCAGGACACGGTAACTCCCCCCCTCCCGGGCCAGCACCACGCCCCGGCGAGGGGTCAGACCGACTCCAGGTCGGGCCGACCGATGGCGAGCAGTTCGTCGAGATGGGCTTTGACATCGTAGAGCGAGAGTGCGCCGAGCCGTTCGCGGGCCTGGTCGGGCGTCTCGCCCCAGACCAGCCAGTCGGTCTCAAAGTGGCCCACCGGGGCATCGCCGGCGGCGCCCCACTGAATGAACAGCAGTGCCCCCGGGTAGCGCCCGCGGGCATCGGGCTCGTCGTCCACCAGCAGCGCCACACTGTAGGGCGTGCCATCACTTCCCCCGAAGGCGGCCGCACGGTCGTGCTTGGCCATGTAACCGCCCAGGGTGATCTCGCTCACGACCGCGACGTGGCCTCTTTGATGATGTTGCCGAGGATGAACACGATGTTGGCGGGGCGCTCGGCGAGGCGGCGCATCAGGTACGGATACCACTGCGTGCCGAAGGGAATGTAGACCCGGAGCCGGTAGCCGTCGCGCACCAGCGCGTCCTGCAGGTCGCGGCGGACACCGTAGAGCATCTGGAACTCGAAGCGGTCCCGTGGGATATCCTGGGCCGCCACAAAGGCCTTGATCTGGTTGATGATCACTTCGTCATGGGTGGCGAAGCCGGGATAGGTACCCTCCCGCAGCAGGGCCTCGAACAGGGTGCGGTACTGGGCATCGACGTCGCGCTTGTCGGGGAAGGCCACCTCGGCTGGTTCGAGATAGGCACCCTTGCAGAGGCGCACCCGGGCGCCCAACGTGTTCAGATGGGCGATGTCCGCGGTGGAGCGGCGCAGCGCGGTCTGGATGACGACACCGACCTGCGGGCCGTGGGTGCCGAAGAGCTGCTGTTCGAAGAAGTCCAGGGTCCGCTGGGTGTAGTCGGAACCCTCCATGTCCAGCCGGATGAAGGCCTGGTACTCCCGGGCCAGGTCGAGCACCTCGCGCACGTTCTGGACACAGAGCGTCTCGTCGATGTCGAGCCCGAGCTGGGTCGGCTTGAGCGAGGCGTTCACCTCCAGGCCGGCGTCCCGCATGGCGTTGAGGATGTCGAGGTAGGCGTCCTTCGCGGCCACGGCCTCCGCCGCCTGCGTGACGCTCTCCCCCAGCAGATCAAGCGAGACGGTGATCCCCTTGGCCTGCAGCTCCCGGGCGACCGCGATGGCCTCCGGCAGGGTCTCCCCCGCCACGAACCGGGACGCGAACCGCTTGGCCAACCGGTTGCTGCGCACGAAGTTGAAGATCGACTGACGCTTCGACAACCAGAGCAACGCCTTGCGCATGGCGGGCAGATCCTTGACAGAGGAGACGGAACGACGCGGCCGGACGGCGGGAAAAGTAGCGCCCCGAGCCGGGATCCTCCACCGCAGCCCGCCGGTGGGCTCGATCGCGTTACCTTTCCGGCCACCGTTCAACCCGGGTCGGAACCCATGAGCCACGCCACGCCTCCTTCCGGATACGTCCGCCGTCTGGGCCTCTTCACCGCCACCATGCTGGTGGTCGGTGGGATCATCGGCTCAGGCATCTTCCGCAACGCCGGTGACGTGGTGGCGCGGGTCGGTACCGCCAAGCTGACGATGACCGCCTGGGGGCTGGGCGCGGTCATTGCCTTGATCGGCGCCTTCATTTTCGCCGAACTGGGGCAGCGCCGCCCGGCGGCCGGTGGCGGCTACGCCTATCTGCGCGAGGCCTTCGGCCCGCTGGCGGGCTTCCTCTATGCCTGGGGCCTCCTGCTCATCATCGCGACCGGGGCCATCGCCGCCGTCGCAATGACCTGCGCCGGCTACGCCACCGACCTGCTGGGCCTCCCCGAGGTCATGCAGAAACCGCTCGCGGCGTTAGCGATAATCTCCCTGACCCTGGTGAACATCGCCGGGGTCCAGCCGGCCGCCTGGACCCAGAACGTCTTCACCATTCTCAAACTGGCCGCCATCGCCGTACTGATCGGCGCCGTCTTCCTGGCACCGGTGAACCCGGCCGTGGCGGCCGCACCGCCACCGACGGTTCCCAGTGGCTCGGTGGCGCTGGCCCTGGCCGCCGCGCTGACCCCCGTCCTCTTCTCCTTCGGGGGGTGGCAGCAGACCAACTTCATGGCCGAGGAACTGATCGCCCCCGAGCGCAACCTGCCGCGGGCCCTGATCCTCGGCATGCTGATCGTGGTGGCCGCCTACATGCTGGTCAACATCGCCTACCTGCGCGCCATGCCGCTCAACGTCCTGGCCCGCAGCAGCGCACCGGCGGCGGAAGTGATGGCGGGGCTGGCCGGCGACACCGGCCGCAAGCTGATCTCGGCGGGCATTGTCGCCTCCACCTTCGGCTTCCTCAACCTGGTCATCATGGTCTCGCCGCGCGTCTACCAGGCCATGGCGCGGGACGGACTCTTCTTCCAGTCCTTCGCCGACATCCATCCGACCACGCACACGCCCGTCAACGCCATCATCGTCCAGGGGGTGTGGGCGATCGTCCTGCTCTTCTCCAACACCTATGGCGCCCTACTCGATTATGTGGTGTTCGCCGACTGGATCTTCTTCGGTCTCACGGCGGCCACGCTGTTCGTACTGCGGCGGCACGACGGCGGACGGGCCACGCCCTTCCAGGTGCCCTGGCACCCGGTCTCGACGGTCGCGTTCATTCTGGCAGCGATCTATGTTGTCTCGGGTTCGGTGATCTCAAATGTCGAGAACGCCCTCCTCGGCGCGGGCCTCCTCCTGCTGGGCCTCCCGATCTACTTCCACTGGCGTCGACGCGCCACGGTCCCCTGAATGTTCCAGCCCCAGACCATCATCGAGCCCTTCCGCATCAAGAGCGTCGAAGCCATCCGGCAGACCACGCCCGCTGAGCGGCAGGTCGCCCTGCAGGCCGCCGACTACAACCTGTTCCGACTGCCGGCCCGGGATGTCCTGATCGACCTGCTGACCGATTCGGGCACCGGCGCGATGTCCTCCCGCCAGTGGGCCGGGATGATGCGGGGTGACGAGTCCTACGCGGGCGCGGAGTCGTTCTTCCGCTTCGAGCGGGCGGTGCGGGGCGTGACCGGTTTGGCTCAGGTGATCCCGACCCACCAGGGGCGGGCCGCCGAACGGATCCTGTTCACCACCATGGTGCAGCCCGGCGATGTGGTCCCGAACAACACCCACTTCGATACCACCCGGGCCAACATCGAGGCCCGGGGCGCCACCGCGCTCGATCTGCCCATCGCCGAGGGCCGCGAGCCCGCCACGTTGCACCCGTTCAAGGGGAACATGGATCTGGCGGCGCTGGAGCGGGCGCTGACCGAGCATGCCGGGCGGGTGCCACTGGTGATGATGACGGTGACCAACAACTCGGGCGGGGGCCAGCCGGTCTCGCTGGAAAACCTGCGGGGGGCCCGGGCGATCTGCCGCAAACACGGCGTGCCGCTGTTCCTCGACGCCTGCCGTTTCGCCGAGAACTCCTGGTTCATCCGCGAGCGGGAGGAAGGGCAGCAGGGCCGGACGCCTCGGGAGATCGCCCGGGACCTTTTCGCCGAAGTCGACGGCGCCACCATGAGTGCCAAGAAGGACGGCCTGGTCAATATCGGTGGCTTCCTGGCCATGAACGACCCGGACCTGGCACGCCGCTGCCGCGACAACCTGATCCTGACGGAGGGCTTCCCCACTTACGGCGGTCTGGCGGGCTATGACCTCGAAGCCCTGGCGGTGGGCCTGGAAGAGGTGCTGGAGGAAGACTATCTCCGCTACCGGATCCGGTCGGTGGCCTACCTCGGGGATCGGATGACGGCGGAGGGCATCCCCCTGGTGCTGCCGCCGGGCGGTCACGCCCTGTATATCGACGCCAAGGCCATGCTGCCACACCTGCCCCAGTCACAGTATCCCGCTTGGGCGCTGTCGTGTGCCCTCTACCTGGTGGGCGGCGTCCGGTCGGTCGAGATCGGCGGGGTCATGTTCGGCCTGCAGCCCGACGGCACCGAGCGGCCCCCGGCCATGGAACTGGTCCGGCTCGCCTTCCCGCGCCGGGTCTACACCCAGAGTCACGTGGACTATCTGGCCGAAGTGCTGGCATATGTCGGTGCCCGGCGCGACCGGGTCGGGGGCATGCGGATCATTGAACAGCCGCCTGCCCTGCGACATTTCACGGCCCGGCTGGCCCCGATCGACCGCCTCTGGCGCGACGACTGACTCCGGCCCCCCCGGGCGGGGGGGACTGGCGAAAACGGCGTCATCCTGCGTGATTTCATCGGTCACGCCGCCAGGCGTTGTCTCCTCCGGACGGTATGCCCGACACACGACCTGATTCGTGTCGGTGGAGCGACGGGACATCCAGGAAGCACCACGTTGCCCCCCGCTCTGCCTTTGTCCATTCCGGCGTGCCACGCTGTTCGCCATTCCGGTGGTGTGCTGCCATCCGGTTTCCGCAACCTGCTCCGAGTTCCCATGTCCCTCCTGGTCTCCATTGCCTGTCCTGCGTCCCGGCCATCGCGCCCGGCGCCGTGCGTCTCCTTGCTCCCGGAGTGCTGCCATGTCCGAGGATGAAATGCCGGGGAACGACGAGTCCAGCGGCGCCCCCAGCGGCACGGTGCGCCCGGCCCGGCGGCGCGGCCGCTCGCGGGGACGACGTGGAGGCGGCGGCAACAACGGCAACAACGGCGACAACTCGAACGGTCAGGGCGAGCGCAGCGCCGGCGATCAGACCCGCATCGAGGTGGCGGGGGTACTCGAACTCAGTGAGCGGGGTGGCTTTCTCCGCAATATCGAATCCTCCTACCTGATCACGTCGAACGACCCGTTCATACCCCAGGCGCTGCTGCAGCGCCTCAAGCTCCGGCCCGGCGATGAGGTTGTCGGCGAAGCCCTGCCGGGACGTGGCGGGCGCGGCCCCACGGTTGACAAGGTGATCTCGGTCTTCGGACAGGACCCAACCACCTGGGAACAGCGGCGCGAGTTCTCCCGTCTCCCGGCGAGCCACCCCACGCAGCAGTTGAAGGTGACCTCAACTGCACCCCGTCGGCGTGGCAACATCGACGTGACCGGCGCGCTGATCGACCTGCTGGCCCCCCTCGGCAAGGGCCAGCGCGCGCTGGTGGTGGCCCCCGCCAAGGCCGGCAAGACCACGCTGCTCACCAACATCGCCCGCGGCATTCTGGCCAACACACCGGACATCACGCTCTACATCCTGCTGGCCGACGAACGCCCGGAAGAAGTCACCGAGATGGAGATGGCACGGGCCGGCGAGGTGATTGCCTCGTCGTTCGACCACGGGGCGGCGCGGCATGTCGCCGTCGCCGAGATGACGCTGGAGCGGGCCCGCCGCCGGGTCGAGCTGGGCGAAGACGTCGTCATCATCCTCGATTCGCTGACCCGTCTGGCCCGCGCCTACAACACCATCGACAAGGGCTCCGGCCGCACCCTCTCGGGCGGCATCGGCGCCGAGGCACTGGAGCGCCCCAAGCGGTTCTTCGGCAGTGCGCGGGCGGTCGATGCGCGCTACGGCGGCGGATCACTGACCATCATCGCGACGGCGCTGGTCGATACCGGTTCCCGGGGCGACGAAGTGATCTTCGAGGAGTTCAAGGGCACCGGCAACGCCGAGATCGTGCTCAACCGCGAACTGGCGGAGCGCCGGGTCTTTCCGGCCATCGATGTGGCGGCCACCGGCACGCGTCGTGAGGAACTGCTGCTCGACCGCGACGCACTCCGGCGTTCCCACGAGATCCGGCAGCAGGTCGCTGGATTGCCGCTGCCCAAGCAGCTCGAAGTCGTCCGCGACATCCTCGAGCGGGGGCTCTGACCTTCAGCGGGCGAGGAACTCCGCCACGCCGCTCATCAGCATCTCGACGGCCACGGTGATCAGGAGCATGCCCATCAGCCGTTCCAGCGCCGTCAGGCCGCGCTGACCCAGCAGACGGCGGAGACCGCCCGACGCGGAGAGAATCACCGCCGAGGCCGCCCAGGCCAGGCACACCGCCGCGAGCCAGACCGGCCACCGGTCCGGCTCGCGACTCATCAGCAGCAGCTCGGTGGCGAGCGTCGAGGGCCCTGCGGTATAGGGAATCGCCAGTGGGACGATGAACGGTTCCTCCCGCACCTCTTCCCGCAGTGAGTGCTCGGCGCTCGGGAAAATCATCCGCAGCGCAATCAGCAGCAGGATCACCCCACCGGCCGTGGTCAGCGCCGGCGGCGAGACATGCAGCATGCCGAGCAGGAACCGCCCCAGAAAGAGGAAGGCGACCAGGATCACCAGGGCGATCAGCAACTCGCGCACGATGATGCGGCGCTGCCGTTCGATCGGGACATCGCGCAGTGCGGTCAGGAACAGCGGCACGTTGCCGATCGGATCCATCACGAAGAACAGCAGAACCGCTGCCGAGAGCAGCGTCATGGCAACACCCCCAGCAGGAGCCAGCCCGCCACGGCGGCCATCACGCTGCCGCGCACCAGCGGCGACCAGTCACGCCAGAACAGACTGATCGACACCACCGTCAGCAGCATCGCAATGGCCACCAGCGGCAGCAGTGCCGCAGCGTCCGGCAACGCGCCGCCGCCGCTCCAGAGCAGCCGGAGCACCAGCCCGACCGCCAGCGAGAGCAGCAGCAGTCCGGCCGCCGGGTACAGATCGCGGCGCAGACTCTCGCCGGGCGCCTGGGCTGCGACCTGCCGCCAGGCCGCGACGCCCACACCCAGGAGCGCCAGACCCGCGCCGACGGCCAGCACCAGCCAGGGCCCCTGCATCGGATGCCCGGGCACGAGCTGTCCCAGCAGCGTCATGCCGCCGAGCATCAGGCCATCGCCGAGCCAGCCCGGCCGGACGCGCGGCTCCTCCGGGAGCCAGACGGCGCCAGTCCAGTGCGCCAGCAGGGTGACTACGGCCAGTGTGGCCAGGGCCAGCACCGCACGCTGGGGCGAGCGCGGCCCCGCGTCACCGTTTCGCCCACCCTTGAGGACCGCCCAGATGGTTGCGGCCACGGGCAGACCCAGTGCGGCGGAGGACACCGCCACGGCCGCCACAGCCGCCAGCCCGCCGTAGGCAATGGAAAAGCGCGGGGCATGCAGCATCACCGCGAGCTGGAGCAGCACAATCACCAGCAGCGGTGGACCGACCAGTGACCGGACGTGTACGGGCAGGAATACTGGCAGTGCCAGCATAGCCAGCACCGCCAGCACTCCGGTCCAGCGTCCAACCGCAATGTCCGCAAGAGAGAAGACCAACATGGCACTCAGCCCGGCGGAGAGCGCCGGGAGCAGCGGCCCGAGCCATTCGGACCAGGGTTCCGGCAGCCCGAGCAGAACGAAGTATCCGCCGAGGTCGGCGCGCCACCAGGTGAGAGCCGCCACGGCCAGAAAGATCAGTCCGCCGACCCGCTGGGGCGCCTTCAGAAGCCCTCGGTGGCGGGATACCAGCGACCGCCGATGCGGGCCATCTCAACGAGCACGGGTGCGGGACGGAAGCGCGGTCCGCAGGCACTCTCCAGCCGCTCCAGTCGCGTCACCACTTCGCCGGCGCCCAGCGTGTCAATGGTCCGCAGCGGACCACCGCGGAAGGGTGGATAGCCGATCCCGAACAGCGCGCCGATGTCGCCGTCGCGCGGCTGGCCCACGACCCCTTCGCTCATGGCCAGCGCGGCTTCGTTGAGCATGGCCATGACCAGGCGGTCCTGCACCTGGCGCGGGTCGGCATCACCCTGCTGCCGCACACCCAGGAGCTGGTAGACGGACGCATCGACGCCGGCCTTCTCGCCGTCGCGGTAGAAGTGGAAGCCCCGGCCGTTCTTGCGTCCCAGGCGGTCATCGGCCCGCATCACGCTGATCACCCGGGACGGGCGCAGGCGTTCACCGAAGGCCTGGTACATGCTCTTGCCGGCCTTTTCGCCCACATCGAGACCGACCTCGTCCATCAAGGTGATCGGCCCGACCGGAAGGCCCCATTCCGTCATCACCTGATCGATCAGCGCGATCGGCACGCCCTGTTCGAGCAGCAGTCCCGCCTCGTTCAGGTAGGGCAGCAGAATCCGGTTCACCCAGAAGCCGGGCGAATCAGCCACCACAATCACCGTCTTGCCGAGCTGTCGACCGAACCGGACCGCCGTGACCACGGCATCGGCGGAGGTCCGCTCGGTCGGGATCACCTCCAGCAGCGGCATCCGCTCGACTGGTGAAAAAAAGTGCATGCCCAGCACCCGCTCCGGGTGACGCGCCCGCTCGGCGATCTGATGCACCGGAATGGTCGAGGTATTGGTGGCGATCACGGCGTCCGGTGCCACCACGTTCTCGAGCTGGTCGACGACGTCCTGCTTGACGGTCAGATCCTCGAAGACCGCCTCGACGACGAGCTGTGCCCCGGCAAAACCCTCGAACCCGGCAGTGCCACTGAGCAGAGCCTGCTGACGTTCAAAGGCCATCCGGGTCAGCCGCCCGCGACGGTGCCGCTCCGCCAGAATGCCGGAGGCCTGCCGGAGACCCCGCCCGACGCGCGCCAGGTCGGTGTCACGCAGCCGCACCTCCACCTTGGCCGTGAGGGCAGCCGTGCCTGCAATCCCGGCTCCCATGAACCCGCTGCCCACTACACCGAGACGCCGAACCTGCTGTGCCACGCCCATCCCCGGCGGCACGCCGTCGTCCTTCTTGAGCGCGGTGGTGGCCTGGAAGATCTCTACCAGTCGACGGGAGACCGTCGTCATGGCGAGTTCCCCGAAGGCCTGTGCCTCGGCTTCGAGTCCCCGGGTCATTCCGCGCGACAGCGACTGGTCGATCACCTCGATGGCGCGCAACGGCGCGGGATAGTGCCCGTGGCTCTTGTCCAGCACCGCCTGCCGTGCCTGCCGGAAGATCAGGCTGCGACCCGGCGGCAGCGCCTGCAGCAGTCGCTCACCCAGGGGGCGCCGCCGCCGACGCAGGCGTTCGCCCCGCGCCAGCGACTCGGCCATTTGGCAGGCCACCTCCAGCAGAATGGCCGGCGACACGACCTCATCGACCAGGCCCAGTCGCCGGGCCTTCGCAGCCGGGACACTCTTGCCCTGGAGGATCAGGTCCAGTGCGGCCGGCAGCCCGATCAGTCGCGGCAGCCGATTGGACCCACCGGCCCCCGGCAGCAGCCCGAGCTGCGTTTCCGGAAGCCCCAGCATGGTGCTGGGATGATCGGAGGCCACGCGGGCCTGACAGGCGAGCACCAGTTCGAGACCGCCGCCCAGGCAGGTGCCGTGGATGGCAGCCACCACCGGCTTGGGTGCATCGGCCACAAGCTGCATCAGGCGCTGGCCATCGCGGGACAGCGCCACCGCGTCGGCCACACTCTGCAACTGCACGAACTCCTTGATGTCGGCCCCGGCGATGAAGCTCTCAGCCTTGCCGGACCGCAGCACGATGCTCTGCACCACCTCTTCGGTGAAGAGGCTGCGCAGCAGGTCGTCCAGCTCCATGCCTACGGTGCGATGGATGATGTTGACCGGCGTGTTCGGCGCATCGAAGGTGATGATGGCCACGTGGCCCTGCATCCGGACCGTGAACGCGCTCATGGCACCAGCTCCAGCACCATGGCGAACCCCATGCCGCCCTGCGCGCAGATGGAGACCAGACCGAACTGCACTCCGCGCCGGACCATTTCGAGACTCAGCGAGTTCACCAGTCGCGCTCCGGTGGCGGCGAATGGGTGTCCGAGGGCGATGGAGCCGCCCATGACATTGGTGATCGACCAGTCGACCTCGCCCAGCGGTGCGGGCAGGCCGAGCCGCTCAGCCCACGCGGGCGATGCCCAGGCCTGGGCGTTGGACAGCACCTGTGCCGCGAAGGCTTCGTGAATCTCGACCAGGCCCAGATGCTGCCAGGTGATCCCGGCCCGCGCCAGCGCCTGGGGTACCGCCAGTGCTGGTCCCATCAGGAGCTGCCAGGCCGGATCGACCGCCGCCACCGCATACGACCGGATGGTGGTGAGCGGGCGATAGCCGAGGGCACGGGCCTTCGCCTCGCTCATGAGCAGGGTAGTGGCGGCCCCGTCGGTCAGCGCCGAGGCATTGCCGGCCGTCACACTGCCGTGGCGGCGGTCGAACACGGGACGCAGCTTGGCCAGGGCCTCCAGCGAGGTGTCCGGACGGATCAGGTTGTCGCTCTCGACGACCTGATCCATGCCTTGACCACCGAACCAGGGGGCGATCTCCTGTCCCAGGCGGCCGTCGCGGGTGGCGGCGGTGGCCCGCTGGTGCGACCGCAGGGCGAGTTCGTCCTGGGCCTCACGGGCGATGTGGTTCTCCTGGGCCATCTTCTCGGCCGACTCCCCCATGGTCTCGCCGGTGCTCGGCTCGGCGATGGCAGGGGCGACCGGCTTCAGATCGCGCGGGCGCACCTGCGCCAGCAGCCCGACCCGCTCCCCGACTGACCGGGCCCGACTGGCCGCCGAGAGCACCTGGGCAAACTTGCGGGTGTGCAGGATCGGCACATCGGACAGCACCTCGACCCCGCCCGCCAGAATCACGTCGGCATGGCCGTGCAGGATCTGGTCGGCGGCGTTGGTGATGGCCTGAGCCCCCGAGGCGCAGGCCCGGTTGAGCGTATAGCCCGGGACCGTCGGGGGGAGCTGCGGCAGCAGCGCCACTTCGCGGGCCACGTTCGGCAGCAGCGGCGAGGGCACCACCTGTCCGTAGATCACTTCGTCGACTTCGCGGCCGGACAGCTCCGTCCGGTAGAGCAGCTCGCGGGTGCAGTGGCGTGCCAGCGCGCTGGCGGTGGCGTCGCGGAAGACCGTCCCGGCACGGGCGAAGGGTGTTCGCAGCCCGGCAACGACCACCGGACGGCGTCCTGACGAGGGAGAGAGCATCCCCAAAGGTACCCCGGGCCTGTACCGGGCGCGAGGTTATCTTCCGCGGTTGTTTTCGCGTCCTCGCCCTGTGTGGAGATGTCCGTGCATTCGTCTGAATCCGAGCCCGAGACTGGAATACCCGCCGAAGCGGTGTTCGAGGCCCTGCTCGCCGCGCAGCACCCCGTTCCCGTCGCCGCGACCGCTACACCCGTCGGCGCACCGGCCCCCACCCAGCCAACCGCAGCGCCGACCGTGCCGGTCCCGCCCGGAGCCGTGCTCCTCAAGGGGCCCGCGCTCAAGCTGTCGCAGAACATGGAGGCCTCCCTCGCCATTCCGACGGCGACCTCCTTCCGCGACCTCCCGGTCCGGACTCTCGAACTGCGCCGGGCCGACCTCAACGCCCGCCTGAAGGCCGCCGGCCGCAGCGAGAAGCTGTCCTTCACGCACCTGATCGCCTGGGCGCTGGTCCAGGCGGGACGGGCCTTCCCGGTCATGAATCACGCCGTGCTGCACAGCGGCGCCGAGACCTACAAGCTGGTGCCGCCGCACCTCAACCTCGGCCTGGCGGTCGATGTGGAGCGGAAGGACGGCAGCCGTGGCCTGGTCGTCCCGGTCCTGAAGCAGGCCGATACGCTCGACTTCGCCGCCTTCCTGGCCACCTACGAGGGCCTGGTCGCCAAGGCGCGGACCAACAAGCTGATGCCCGACGACTTCGCCGGCGCCACCATCACGCTGACCAACCCCGGCGGCCTGGGCACGGTCGGATCGGTGCCGCGGCTGATGCAGGGTCAGGGGACCATCATCGCGACCGGCTCGATCGCCTGGCCGGTCGAGTTCGCCGCGACCCCGGCCGCGCTGCTCCAGCAGCTCGGGCTGTCGAAGGTGATGACCGTCACCAGCACCTACGATCACCGGGTGATCCAAGGCGCCGAGTCGGGCTCGTTCCTGCGCCTGCTCGACCAGTTCCTCCAGGGCGAACAAGGCTTCTACGAGGGGATCTACACCGCCCTCGGCCTGGGCACCCCGGCGGCGCTGCCGACCCCGGCCGCCTCCCTGCCCGTCGCGTCGGTGGCCACCTCCACGGCTGGCGGCGTCGATCCCCGCCAGGTTGCGGCGGCCATGGCACTGGTCAAGGCAATCCGCTCCCGCGGTCACATGGCCGCCCGACTGGACCCCCTCGGCAGCACACCGGTGGGTGATCCGTCGCTCGACCCGACCAGCCACGGCCTGACGCCCGAGCAGCTCGCCGCCCTCCCGGCCGACATTTTCGGCATCGACGCCCCGGGCTCGCTGGCCGATGCCCTGCCGATGCTCCGCCGGACCTACTGCGACACCATCGGGTACGAGATCGATCACATCGCCTCGCCCGAGCGGCGCCAGTGGCTGCGGCAGGCCATCGAGAGCGGGCGCTTCCGCCAGCCGCTGTCCCCCGAGCGGCAGCAATGGCTGCTGGAAAACCTGACCCGCGCCGAGGGGCTGGAGCAGTTCCTCCACAAGGCCTACCTGGGGGCCAAGCGCTTCTCCGGCGAGGGCGTCGACGCCCAGATCCCGATGCTGGAACTCATCAAGGAGCGCGCGGCCGACGCGGGAATCGGTGAGATCGTCCTCGGCATGGCCCATCGCGGCCGCCTCAACGTGCTGGCGCACACCGTGGGGCTTCCCTACGAGACCATCTTCGCCGAGTTCGAGGGCGGCACGGCGGCCGAATCGGGCATGATTCCCGACGGCGGCACCGGCGACGTCAAGTACCATCTGGGGGCGCATCGCCCCTACTCGGCGCCATCCGGGGCCACGACGACAGTGACGCTGCTGCCGAACCCGAGTCACCTCGAGTTCATCGGCGCCCCGGTCGTCGGCCACGCACGGGCGGCTCAGACCACGCGTCAGGGTGCGCTGGCCTACGACACCAGCGCCTCCCTGCCGATCACGCTGCATGGCGACGCCGCCTTCTCGGGACAGGGTGTGGTGCCCGAGACGCTCAATCTGGCGAACCTGGCGGGCTACACGACCGGCGGGACGATCCACATCATTTCGAACAACCAGGTCGGCTTCACCACCAACCCGGTCGACGGGCGCAGCACGCACTACGCTTCCGATCTGGCCAAGGGCTTCGACATCCCCATCATCCACGTCAACGCGGATGATCCGGAAGCCTGCCTGGCCGCGGCCGACCTCGCCTTCGCCTGGCGGCAGCAGTTCCATGCCGATCTGCTGATCGATCTGGTGGGGTACCGTCGCCACGGCCACAACGAAGGCGACGAGCCCGCGTTCACGCAGCCGACCATGTACGCACTGGTGAAGGCCCATCCGACCATCCGTCAGCTCTACGGTGAGCAGCTCGCGGCGCGCGGCACCCTGCCCGCCGCCGAGGTGGACGCCCTGGCGGAGCGGGTCTACCAGCAGTTCATCAGCATCCAGGACGGCTTCCGCCGCGCGCTGGCCGACAAGCCGCCCCGCGCGCCGGTGCCGCCGGTGGTGCAGGCCGAGTCGGATGTCTCCACTGGAGTGCCGGACGAGCGGCTCCGGGCGCTGAACGAACAACTCCTGACCTTGCCGGAGGGGTTCACCATCAATCCCAAGCTGGGCAAGCTGGTGCTCGACGCTCGGCGGGATGCGCTTGATCAGTCGGGCGGGATTGCCTGGGCCCACGCCGAGGCACTGGCGTTCGCCTCACTGGTGACGGAGGGCACGCCGATCCGTCTCACTGGTCAGGACGTGGGTCGCGGCACCTTTGCCAACCGGCACGCGGTGCTCCATGACACCACCACCGGCGCTCGGGCCATTCCGCTCCAGCACCTGCCGGGGGCGGCGGCCACCTTCGAGATCCACAACTCGCCGCTTTCCGAGCTGGCCTGCATCGGCTTCGAATACGGGTATGGCGTGGCCGTGCCGGAGGCGCTGGTGATCTGGGAGGCCCAGTACGGCGACTTCGTCAACGGGGCGCAGGTGATGATCGATCAGTTCATTTCCTCCTCGCTGAGCAAGTGGGGCGAGACCTCTCGTCTGACCATCCTGCTGCCGCACGGCCAGGAGGGCGGCGGCCCGGAGCACTCGAGCGGCCGCGTCGAGCGGTTCCTGCAGTTGGCGGCCGAAGGCAACATCCGCGTGGCCAATGCCACCACGGCGGCCCAGTACTTCCACCTGCTGCGCCGTCAGGCGCACTGGGACCTGATCCGTCCGCTGGTGGTGATGACGCCCAAGTCGATGCTGCGCGACAAGCTGGCAGGCTCCTCGCTGGACGAGCTGATCCACGGGCGCTTCCACACCGTCCTCGATGATCCACAGATCGGCGATCGGGCGGCGACCGCCCACCGCCTGCTGCTCTGCAGCGGCAAGGTCTACTTCGAGCTGCTGAAGGGAGCGGAAAAGGCCGGTCGCGTCCTGCCGCCCATCGCGCGGGTCGAGCAGCTCTACCCCCTGCCCGGAGACGCGCTGCGCGAGCTGCTGGGTCGTTACCCCGCGCTCACCGAAGTGGTGTGGGTCCAGGAGGAGCCGCGCAACATGGGCGCCTGGAACTACATGGCGCCGTGCCTGCGCGAGCTGTTGCCCGAGGGTGTGGCACTGCGCTACATCGGGCGGCCCGACCGCGCCTCACCGGCCGAGGGGTATGCCCGCAGTTCGGATCAGGCGCACGAGCGCATCCTGCAGGAGGCGCTGGGCGGGGAGGGGTGAGGGGTGGCGCGTCAGGGTATGGCGACTTGCACCTTGGTCACGCTCCATTGCCCGGCCGCATCACGCTGGAGATGGAACAGGTAGCCGTCCGGAACATCATGGCGATCATGCAGAACATCCACGAGCATGATCGCCGTGGCACCCTCTCCAGTGATCCTCGCTCTTCCCATCTTGACCACTGCGGTACCGGGGCGTGCCATGGAACAGGAGGCCAGGCGCTCGCCGGGGATTGTGACGCACTGCCGCACCTGGGAGTCGGCGGCCACCCGGGCATCGAGCACGGCAGCCAACGAGGCGAGCTTGCCCGAAGATCTCCGGCCACTGTCAGGGGACACCCCAAGATAGGCCGGATCGATCAAGATCTGCTTGCCGGGAAATGACAGGCGCGATCGCAACTGCTGGGCAACCACTTCATCGATGGCGTGCTGCTGGGCTGAGTCAGGGCGGGCCTGCCCTGGAAGGTGGGCGGCCACTGCCAAGAGCAGCAGCGAGAACATCGCATGGCATTTCATGAACGGATTTTCCTTGGTCTCGACATGAGCCACTCCCCTCAATCCGGCGGCAGCAGCGGACGCTCGCTGGCGTTGCGCGCCAGCTCCTTGAGCGGCTCTGACAGATGCTCGCCGTAGTGCAGCAGGAAGACTCCCCGCGCGCGCTTGGCCATCAGGAAGGCGAGCAGCGGCGCGTCGGCCTTGGCGGCATTGCAGGGACGGCAGGCCAGCACCAGGTTGTCGGGGCGGTCATAGGCCGACTGGCCCCGGCGCGGGCGCACATGATCCAGCGTGATGGTATCGGCGGGCACCCGGGTGCCGCAGTAGGCGCAGACTGGCCCGTGCTGCTCGAGCAGCCACTCGCGGTGCGCGCTGTAGGAGCGGCCCGGCGAACGGCGGGCGGCATATCGGCTGGGGGTGGTTTCGACCGAAGCGGCCTGTGGGGCGGCACTGGTCGTGGTGCCGCGACGTCGGGAACGTGTCACAACTCTCCTGTACAGTAGGTGATCGTCATGACTGAAGGGTAATCAGGAAGCCGGGGCGTCGGGAGTCGGGGCCTCGTCGGTGGGCTTGCCCCAGTACCCGCCGGGACGGTAGTTGCCGAAGCTCCAGCAGTGCCCTTCCAGGTCGAGCGCCATGTACTCGCGCGAGCCGTAGTCCTGGTCGGCGATCTCGTAGAGGATCTCCGCGCCGGCGGCCCGGGCGCGGGCGTAGTGCGCGTCGGGGTCATCCACGTACACGAACACCGCCTGAGTCACTCCCGGCAGGTCGCGGGGCGACACCCAGCCGCGATCGGGCTTGGCCGAGGCCACCGCGATCACGCCGGCCCCCAGCGACAGTTCCGAATGCATCACCGTGCCCTCGGGCCCGGGGACCGACATCCGGAGCGTGAAGCCGAAGACCTGCTGCAGCCAGGTCTGGGCCGCCGACGCATCGCGGTAGAAGAAGACCGGGAAAATGTTGGGACGGGGGTCGGGCAGATGGTCGTGCATGGCGGGATCCTGAGGAGGTGAGCGAGGAGACCTTCAAGATAGTGGGGTCCGCGGCGGACCGAGGTCATTCAACGAAAAAGCTCGACAGCGTGATCGAGACGCGGCTTCAGCCGCTCAACGCCCGCACAGCAGGCGTAACCCGCCGCCCGCGCGACTTGAGTCGCCCAGCTTGGGTGACACCGCCGCCACCGTCCTGCTATCTTCGCAGTTCCCCATTGGAGGTGGTATGAGGCACCGCACACAGTTCGGAGGCGGCACGGTGGCAGTGGCTCTGCTGCTGGCGGCCGGATGTGCCCCGGAGCCGGTGGCCTGGGTACCAACGCCCGCGGATTGTGATCTGACCCTGTCGACGGTCTCGTCGTGGCCCTCGGACGTGGCCTCGGGAGACACTGTCCGGATCCGCTATGTCCCGGGCTCACTCGGCTGCGCCCTGCGCATCGACAGTAGCCAGGTCGTGGCCTTCGGGGCAGACGAGCCGCTGGCGACTGAGCTGGGAACCATCACCGCTGTGCGGTCGGATGGGACCATGCTGGTGAATGGAAGGGCCACGCCAGTCCATGCGCTCCTCAGCCTGGATCCAGCAGAGCGTCGGCTCGCGGTAGTAGGCTGGAAGGGCGAGGGGCCGGGGGAGTTCGGAGTCGGATTTTTCCCCGTCCATGGGGGAGTGAACGACACGACCTTCCTGGTGGACACTCGACGCCAGTGGCGGGTGGTGACGCCGGACAATCGGCTGGTCGGCGAGCGCCCTGCCGGTGAGGTGGGCCGACAGCCCAGGCAGACCTGTCGTCTGGCGGATGGGCGGCTGGTGACGGCGCCGCGGGACGGGTCGGACCGTCGAGTGGAGCTGCTCGACACCGCATTCACAGTGCAGAAGACGTTTCGGCACCCGGATTTCTTCTGGCCAAATGGGAGTACCGCCAAATTCACAGTTCGGTGCGGAGCGGACGGTGGGCACGGGATCATGGTGGCGGATCGGGACCGGCAGCCAGGACAGGTGACGTTGGTGTTTTGGGATCCCATCGCGGATCGCTCGGTGGAGTTCCGGGTGGAAGCCCCCTTCTTCGACGGGGGAGAGTTGGACTTTGTCGCGTCCTACTATGGCAGCGACACGCGCGTGGCAGGACAGGTGCTGAATCTGCTTGACCTTGGGGGTGGGCGGATTCTGCTGGCTCTGGAGGCAAGTGACGCGCGCTGGCGCCCGACGCCCCGCTCGGCGGAGCGCATCGAGATGCCAGCGTCGTTGCGCGATAGCCTGTACGATCTGCACTACCTGCTGGTGGATCTTCGGCACCGGACGATCGTTGGACACACCATGCTTGATGCGGTGAGTCAAGGTGCTCTCTACTATCAAGGTGCCAGCACTGATCTGTACCACCGGGTGGTGGAGACGGAGGACAGCATGGTGGTCATGCGGTACCGGATGGTGGGGGAGATTGGCCCGCCCGGGGTGGTGAAGCAGTGAGGCCGACGGCTTGGGCAGGTGCCCCGCTGATTCTGACCCTGCTGGCGGCGGGATGCGCCCCGGAGCCGGTGGCGTGGGTACCGACGCCGGAGGACTGCGACCTGACGCTGTCGACGGTCTCGTCGTGGCCATCGGATGTGGCCTCGGGCGATACCGTCCGGATCCGCTATGCCCCGGGCTCACTCGGCTGTGCCCTGCGGATCGACAGTAGCCAGGTCGTGGCCTTCGGGGCGGACGAGCCGCTGGCGACGGAGGTGGGAATCATCGCAGCGGTGCGGTCGGATGGGACCATGCTCACGGGTATCGGGTCTGCCTCCCCGCATGCGCTCCTCAGTCTGGATCCGGTGGAGCGTCGGCTGGCTGTGCTGGCGTGGAAGGGCGAGGGACCGGGGGAGTTCGGAGTCGGGTTCTATCCGATTCAGGGCGGGGTCAACGATACGACCTATCTGGTGGACAATCGACGCCAGTGGCGGGCGGTGACGCCGGACAACCGGTTGGTGGGCGAGCGTCCCGCGGGTGAGGTGGGCCGACTGCCAGGGCAGACCTGCCGCCTGGCGGATGGACGGCTACTGATAGCCCCTCGGGATGGGGCGGATCGTCGAGTGGAGTTGCTCGACACCGCCTTTACGACGCAGAAGACGTTTCGGCACCCGGATTTCTTCTGGCCCAATGGGAGTACCGCCAAATTCAAGGTGCGGTGCGGGGCGGATGGTGGGTACGGGATCATGGTGGCGGATCGGGATCGGCGGCAAGGAGAGGCAACGTTGGTGTTCTGGGATCCGACTGCGGATCGCTCGGTGGAGCTCCGGGTGGAAGCCCCCTTCTTCGACGGGGGAGAGTTGGACTTTGTCGCGTCCTACTATGGCAGCGACACGCGCGTGGCGGGACAGGTGCTGAATCTGCTTGACCTGGGGGGTGGGAGGATTCTGCTGGCCCTGGAGGCAAGTGATGCGCGCTGGCGCCCCACACCCCGCTCGGCGGAGCGTATCGAGATGCCAGCGTCGTTGCGCGATAGCCTGTATGATCTGCACTACCTGCTGGTGGATCTTCGGCACCGGGCGATCGTTGGACACACCATGCTTGATGCGGTGAGTCAAGGGGCTCTCTACTATCAAGCTGCCCGCTCTGATCAGTACCACCGGGTGGTGGAGACGGAGGACAGCATGGTGGTCATGCGGTACCGGATGGTGGGGGAGGCCGCCCCGCCGGGGGTGGTGAAGCAGTGAGAGCGTTGAGCGGTTCGGGCTGTTCTGCGAGCATTGTGCGCTGCGCGGCGAAGGGTGCGGTTGGTTGACGCCTGCCCACGCGAGCTCGCGGCTGAAGCCGCGGCTCGGCGGTCTCGCTCGCTGGCGCTCGCTCTGAGGGGCTGAAGCCCCGGGTCGATCGTCTGGCGGGATCGTACCAACGCAATCGAACTGCGGCGTAGGGGCGACCGGCCGGTCGCCCTGCCTGTTGGGCAGTCGCGCGGCAGGAAGACACGCTCAAGACAACGGTCTCCGCAGATCCTTCCGGGTCATCCGTGGCAGAACCAGAGACACCAGCAGAACAAAGGCGATGGTATAGCCGGCGGGGAGGCTCATGCGCAGCGCCTCCCGCAGCCCGGACGCCGATCGTTCCCCATTCTCCAGGAACAGGGCCGCCCACCCGGTCACAATCAACAGAGCCAGGACCGCGGACAACACGGCCAGTCCAACCAGGCGTGTGGTGGAGTGCTGCTCCAGCGACGGGAACCTGCGGGACAACGTCAGCCAGAGCCATATCGCGCCGGGCAGAGCCAACAGGGAGACCATCGCAGCGAACAGACCAATTGCCATGAGCGAGGAGAAACGGGGCATGTCCGATCCGGACCATGCGCCAGAGAGGGTCTCCACCAGCAGAACGGCCATCACACTGGTCGCAACACCAGCAGCATACCAGCGGCGCAGGGCACCCCAATCCGTCGGCGGATGAACCTCCCGTGTCACCGCAGCGCCGTATCCACAAACACCAGCGCCTCGGAATTGAGACAATGCCGCTCGCCGGTGGGTGGCGGGCCGTCGTCGAAGACATGGCCGAGATGGGCGTCGCAGCGGGTGCAGCGGATTTCGACGCGGACCATGCCGTGGCCGCGGTCGACCAGGCGCCGGATGTTCTCCTCCGCCACCGGAGTCGCGAAGGAGGGCCAGCCGGTGCCGGAGTTGAACTTGGCCGCGCTGGCGAAGAGGGGCAGACCGCAGCAGACGCAGTGATAGCGGCCGTCGCGGTGGTTGTCGAGCAGGGTGCCGCAGAAAGGCGGCTCGGTGCCGTGGTCCCGGGTGATCCGGAACTGGGCGGGCGAGAGGATCGCCCGCCACTCCGCGTCGGAACGCGTCACCGGCGGCACCTGCTGCGGCGGGAGGAGACCTCCCGCCGCAGCGGCCAGCCGGACCACAACCCCGGTCCCGACCGAGTTGCTGTCCGTCATCACATGCCGGTGCAGACCTGCGTGAGCGTCGCCCCCGTGCTCGACGGCGTGGTCGGGATGCCGCCCTCAACCGTCCAGAGATTGTCGGCCGCATTGCGATCGGGGAACCGGCAGCCCGGGTCGAGCGTGATCCGGGTGATCTTCCGCCCCCCGAAATTCAGGTCGGCGGTAAACGAACGGCTGCCGCCGAACCAGACGTCAACCGGCCAGGTCACCACCGCGGTCACCGAGTCGCGCATCACCGCGTTGGCCATCGGACGGATGGCGGGTCCGGTCGGCTCGAAGACCACCTTCAGCACCACCGGCGACGGCATCTCCCCGTCCTGCCGCACCACCACCCGGGCGCCCTGTGCTGTCGGCGTGACGCTGGCCAGTTTGCCGTGCACCGCCTCGGTGGTGAACAGCCAGTAATACCAGAACCAGGAAAGGTCCTGCTTCACGGCGTTGTTCACGAAGAACATGACATCCCACGGCGACGGATGCTTGTACTTCCAGGTGACCCCCCACTCGCGCATCACCCGCTGCACCACCGAATCGCCGACGATCCCGCCGAGCATCGAGAGCATCAGCGGCGTCTTCTGATAGGTCTGGAAGGAATACATGGTGCCGCCGAAGTTGGCGTTCCACATCAGTGGCGGTTCTGCTTCGTTGCCGCTGGTGTTGCCGTAGCTGAGCCCCATCCGGTTGAAGTTGGCCGGCACGCCGATCGAATCGGCCTTCGAGAGGATGTTCATGTACTGATTGAAGCCCTCGTCAAGCCAACCATACCAGGTCTCGTTGGTCCCCACCACCATGGGCCACCACTGGTGGGCCACCTCGTGGTCGGCCGCCCCAGCGTTGGAGTTGATCACCATGGGATACTCCATCCCCGCGCTGGGTCCATCCTGCAGGGTGAGCTGCGGGAACTCGTACGGGAAGATCAGCTTCGAGTAGTACTCGAGCGAGTGCCGCGAGATCACCCCGGCGCTGGCGAAGAGCGACGCCCGCGACGGCAGGTGGAGCATGTGAATTGGCACGTAGCCCTTGGTCGGGATGTTGGCCCGCAGCGCCTTCCAGACATACTGCGCTGAGGTGGCCCAAGCGAAGTCGTTCACCGTGTCGGCATGGAAGCGCCAGACGAGACGGTTGCCCGCCATCGTGGCGCGCCCCGCGCCCCGCTCATTCTCACCGACGATGGTCACCTCGGCGTCGGTCTGCAGCACCGTCGCGAGCCGCTCCCGCACCATCGGCGTCAGCACCTCGGCCGGGTTCTGCAGCACACCGGTGCCGCTGACCAGCCAGCCCGCCGGCGCCTCGATGGCCACATCCCAGGTGCCGAAGTTGTTGTAGAACTCCGACGGCCCGAGGTACATGTCGGGGTTCCAGCCGCGCAGGTCGTCGTAGGCCTGAAGCCGCGGATACCACTGGGTCGGCTGATACACCGAATCGCCCCAGCGCTGCGTCATCCGATGTCCCGACCCGGGCCCACCGGGCAGCTTGTAGTGCCACTCCACGGCGATCACGGCCTTGCCGCCGGCCGGAATCGGCGTCGCCAGGGAGACGGTCGGGTTGGTCGTCGTGGTCGAACTCAGCCGCGGGCCAGCGGTCGCACCCATGCCGGGCGGCACACCCGACCCCGCCGGCAGACTGGCCGCGGCGCCATCGACGGACAGCTTGGTGATCACCATGCCGTCGGTGGTCTCGGCCGGCAGCCAGGACGAGGCCAGATAGGCCCGCGGCCGGAAGATGTTCGGGTCGAGTCGGAAGCCGAGCGCGCCGAGCTGGTCGGGCGAACGGTTCCAGAGCGTGATGGTCCCGCTGCCGTGCAGCACCGAGGTCTGCGGATCGATCCGCACCTGCAGGTTATAGTCGGTGCGGAGTTGCCAGTAGTTGCGCCCCGGGCGCCCGGTGGAGTCGCGCGTGCCCGCTTCGTGGGCGCGGCGGATGGAATTGGTCATCGGAATCGTCCCGCGGATGGAACGCTCCGGCAGGCGGGACGCCTGCGTCTGAGCCGCGAGCGGCACGGCGGCGAACGTCAGGAGAGCAAGCAGGGAGACACGCATGGCATGCACCGTTGAGAGAGAGGAGTGAGGAGCAGGAACAGCCGACTGGAGAGCGGCCTGGCTCACGAGCCCCCGCCTCCGATTGGAGTGACGGGAGCGCGGTCGCGCTGGAGGCGTTGCATGCCAGCCTGCGCTTCGCGCACCAGGGGCTGGTAGACCTCGTCGGCACGATCGAATCGCTGCAGGAAGCGGCGGAAGTGGACCACCGCGGAATCTGGCGACCCGGCGGCCTCGAAGGCCCGGCCGATCTCTAGCGCGGTGATGGCGTCGAGGTACGGGTCGGTGGCGGCTGTCTGACGGAACCGCGCAATGCCCGTCGGACGGGTCGACGGCCGGGCCACTTCGAATCGGGCCATCCGGAGTTGAGCGCTGATGGACACTGGCGAACGGCCGCCCTCGCCGATCCGGCGCAGCCCACTGTCGGCGCGTACCATGCCCCGCAGCGTGTCGCCCGACGCGACCAGTGCGAGCCCGTCGAGCACCTGAGTCGCCCCTTGGAACCACCCGGCCATCGGGGCATAGGGCATGGTCCGGGCGGTCCGCGCCAGCTCACCCGCCCGATTGGCATCGCCCTGATCGAGGGCAACCAGTCCGCGCAGGTAGGTCTGAATGGCCAGCGACGACTGAATGCCCTGGTCCGTGGCTCCCTGGTGCTGGGCCATCACACTGCGGACCAGCGAATCGAAGGCGCTCCGCTGGGCAGGCGTGGCAATGCCGGCCATCACGGGGAAGACATCGGGGTAGGTCGCCAGATCGCTGCCTGGTACCGTGACACTGGCGAGGTAGGTCCGCGCCGCCGCCTCCCGACCAGCGCCGAGCAGGAGTTGAGCGCCGGTGATCGCAAGCTGGGCCCGCAGCGCCTCGGGGTACGCTCCCGTCCGCAGCGCCTCCGCCATCGCCGCCAGTGAGTCGCCGGTCATCCGCTCCCGTCCCACGCGACCGCCGTAGGCCCGCAACAACAGGCTCGGCAGCAACGGAGTCGGCTTGGCCAGCAGACCCAGGAGGGAGTCCTGGCCGGCGAGGTAATCGAGCGCGACCTCGGTCCGGGCGACCCCGGCCGTATCACCACCAGCGCGCAGCACATGCAGGTAGCGCCGCACCAGGTCGGTGTTGCCCTCGCCGATGGCGAGTTCAATCGGGTGGATGGCCGCCGACGTGAGCGACGAGTCGAGCGCCAGCACCCGGTCGAACGGGCTCCGCAGCGCCTCCGGCGACAGCGGGTGATAGGCAACGGTATGGAACTGCGCCTCGCCCAGCAGGAACCAGCCGTCCAGATCGTTGGGATACTCGCGGGTATACGCCACCGCCGAATCGGTGGCGCGCACATCGCCGTGCGCAAAGAGGCTGTAGGCGACCATGAGCGAGCGCAGGCGCGGCGGGAAACCCACCGAATGCCGCTCGGCCTGTTCGGCCGCCATCCGCATCGGGATGCTCTGATACTGTCCCTGCCATCCCAGGGTGTTCGCCAGGCGGTACCACGCCACGGCAAAGGTCGAATCGGCCTCCACCGCTGCCTCGAAGGCAACCTGGGCCGAATCCCAGTTGCCGCTGCGGTGGAAGGCCGCACCACGTAGATAGGCCTTGATGGCGGGCATCGAGGTGGACGTGATCATGCCGCCCGACGCCGAGGGGATGGGCTGTCGCGACTGCCAGATCTCGCGCACCAGTTGCACGGCCAGTGAATCAGTCAGGCCCAGCACTGCATCGCCGGTCCCGGTCACCTGGGCTGTTGCCAGTTGCCGTCCGGTCAGATCGTAGAGTTCGGCGGTCATCCGGGTGGATCCGCCGGTCGAGATGATGCTACCCATCAGCACCGAGGCAGCCTTCGAGGCGCGCGCGACGGCGATGGCCTCAGTCAGCGTCCCGGCGTCGTGCTCCTTGACCCGCCGCCGCCATTCGCGCAGGACCACGCGGGCATCGACCGTGCGGATTGAGCCGACGCCGTTGAGATTGACCGTGAGCAGATCGACCATGCCCTCGCCCAATCCCTCCACTCCGGGGCCCGACGCGGCGAATGGCACCACTGCGATGGTCTCGGCGCCCGACACCACCGAACTGGTGGGCTCGCTCCCGGTGGTGCCGTAGATCACGGCGGCCACGACCGCCACCAGCAGGGGCAGCGCAATGGCGAGCCGTTTCCAGCGGCGCGACTCCCGCGTGGCCGCCGCCGCACCGCTGCTCTCACGGGCCAGCGCCTCGGCGAAGTCGGTGATGGTCGCGAAGCGATCTGACGGATCGGTGGCCAGGGCGCGTTGCGTGGCGGCGTCGACCCCGGGCGTGACGCCGGGCGCCACCAGTTTCGGGCGTGGCGCGGTCAGGATCGACGTGAGCAGCGCCTGCATGGTCGGCCCGGTGAAGGGCTGATTGCCCGAGAGCATCTCGTAGAAGACACAGGCCAGCGCATACTGGTCGGCACGACCATCGACATCGTCGGCGGTGGCCTGCTCGGGACTCATGTAGGCCGGCGTGCCCACCGCCATGCCCACCCCGGTCAGGGCCGCATCGACCTGGCGCGAGGCATTCACCGCGCGGGCAATGCCGAAGTCGGTGACCACCGCCAGGCCACCGGAGAGCATGATGTTCTCCGGCTTCACGTCGCGGTGTACCACGCCCTGGCCATGGGCGTGCGCGAGGCCGCTCGCCACGGCCCGGACGATCTCGACCGCCCGCTCCACCGGGACCTTGCCCTCCCGGCGCAGCAGATCCCGCAACGACTCCCCTTCGACGAAGGGCATGACGTAGTAGAGCATGCCGTCGACCTGGCCCGAGTCGTACACCGGCAGGATGTGGGGGTGCTGCAGCCGAGCGGCCAGCTCGATCTCCAGGAGGAACCGCTCCGGCCCGAGCGTGGCCGCCAGGTCGGCCCGCAGGACCTTGATGGCCACCTGCCGCCCGTGCTTGTGGTCGAGGGCCAGATAGACGGTGGCCATGCCACCCTGCCCGATCTGACGATCCAGCCGGTAGCGACTCGCCAGCGCGGTCTTGAGGCGCTCGAAGGTGTCGTCGGTCACGGAACCCCGGAAAAGAAGAACAACCCGTCGAATCTAGCGGCAATCCCGGAGCAGAGACAGCGGTCTGCTCCGGGTGGGGCGCTCATCGGCTCAGGCGACGTTGTCGGTATCGACCTGCCCGCTGAAGCGCCGGGACAGATGCGACCAGCTCACCCCCACGGCCAGGACGATGCTGACCACCAGCAGCGCGGCGTGAATCAGCACGGCCCCCTTCACCGCAAACACCTGCCACGAGGCCAGCAGCCAGACGAAACCGGCGCAGAAGGCGATCACCAGCAGCGCGCCGGGGAGCCCGAGCGACCGCCGGGTGGCCTGGAGCGCCAGCACCCAGCCCACCAGCAGGGTGATCCCCAGCAGGAACCGGAGCGGCGCCGGCCCCGCTCCGTCGGTACCCCGCAGGATGGGCATCACGGCCCAGTCGATGAACGAATGCCCCCAGGGGTTCCAGGTGGCGTACACCAGCACGATCGCCAGCACCAGCCGGACGGCCAGGCCGCCCCAGGAGAGATTGCCATCACCACGCATTGCACAGCCCCACTCATGGAGGATTGACGACGGATGACCGGAATACCGCACGCCCAACCCCGGCGATCCGGGCTGAGGGTGCAGCCACCTCAAACGTAACCGCGCCGCTCCCGACCAGCCCCCTTACCTTGCAGGATGCCCTCTCTCCTGATCCTCGGCGGTGGCATCGTCGGCACGGGGGTGGCCCGCGACGCCGCGCTGCGCGGGATCGACGTCACCCTGCTCGAGCAGGAGACGTTGGGCTGCGGCACCTCCTCCCGCTCCTCCCGGCTGATTCACGGTGGGATCCGCTACCTCGAACTGGGCGACGTGGCGCTGGTCCGTGAATCCCTCCGGGAACGCGCCACCCTGCTGCGGATCGCCCCGCATCTGGTCCAGCCGGTTCCGTTTCTCTTTGTGCTCGACCGCGGAGCCTGGTGGCAGTGGCTGCGGACCGGAGTCGGTGTCCTGGCCTACCGCCTCCTGGCCGGTCGTCAGGCATTGGGGCCACATCATCCCCTCAGCCGGCAGGGCCTCCTCGACCGGGAGCCTCTGCTTGCGGACGCGCCGCTGCTGGGCGGTGCCATCTATCAGGATGCCCAGTGCGACGATCTGGGCCTGGTCCGGGCCAATGCCATGGACGCCAAGTCCGCCGGCGCCCGGATCATCGAGCGGGCGCGGGCCACCGTACACCTGGACGACGCCGGCGTCACCGCCCGCCTCCCCGACGGGACGAGCCTCCGCGCCGATGCGCTGGTCCTCGCCACCGGCCCCTGGACCGACACGACCCGGGCGGCGGTCGGACTGCCCGCCCGGCACCTGGTGGGCGGCACCAAGGGGATCCACATCGCCTTCCCCTGGGCCCGGCTGCCGCTGCGCTGCGCCATTGCCCTGCGCCATCCGACGGACCAGCGGGTGATGTTTGCCATTCCGGAGCCCTCGCGGCAGCGGGTCTTTTTCGGCACCACCGACACTGCCACGGACGAGGCGCCCGAAGCACTCACCATTGATGCCGTCGACGAGGACTACCTCCTGCGCGCCGCGCAGCACCTCTTCCCCACCCACGGCCTGCACCATGAGGAGATCAGCGACCGCTGGGTCGGCGTGCGTCCGCTCCTGCGCCAGCAGGGCGCCGAGAGTCGGCGCACCCGGGAGCATCTGCTCCTCCGGGAGGGGCGGGCACTGACCGTGGCTGGCGGCAAACTCACCACCTACCGGAGCATGGCGGAAGCAGCGGTCGACCAGGTCGGTTTGATGCTTGGTGTCCCGCTCCCCCCCTCAGTCACGGCGGCGCGGCCGCTGCCGTCAGACCCCGGGGCCTGAGTCCGGGGGCGCGAACCCGCCCAGGACCGAACGGTCACCCGTGGCCGACCACCGGGCGATGCCCCGCCCGCAGATCGCCCCGACCACGTTCCCGGTTCCACTGTACCCACCGCAGACCCACAGACCGGGCGCAAGTTCCTCTGCCACCGGCAGGTAGTCGGGCGTGTAGCCAACCGATGCCCCCCAGCGGTGGGTGACCGGGACCTCGACGCCCAGCGTGTCACGGAGGGTCCGCTCCAGCAATTCCTGCAAGTCCGCCGTCGGGGTCGGCTCACTGGTCCATTCGGTGGCCGGGAAACGATCGCGCAGCCCACCCATGGCAATCCGGCCGTCGGGGAGCTGCTGCCAGTACTCGAAGCCGTAGCGGGACGACACCGGGCGCGGACAGCGCACGGCCGACGTCGGCGCCGTGGCCAGCATCTGCAGGCGGGTGGTGCGCACCCGGCCCCGGAGTTCAGGCAGCAGCAGTTCCAGATTGCCGTCGACCGCCACGAGAATCCGCGGTGTGGTCACGCTGCCCTGTGGTGTCACCACCCGCCCCTGCCCGAGCACCAGGGCGGGCGAGTACTGGTGGAGTTGCGCTCCACGCGCCAGGGCCCGATCCGCCAGCGCGCGGCACCGGGCGTAGGGATGGCAGGCGTGATCGCCCTCGACCAGAATGCCGACTCCCTCCGGCCCCTGGTACCACTGCCCCTCGAAGCCGTCGGCCTGCATGGCGGCGAGCTGGGCCTCGCAGTCGGCCACCTCCTCCGGCGTGGTCGCAATCCGCAGCGAGCCGGTGGGGCGCGCGTGGGTCGCAGGATCGGCTGCCATCCGGGCTATCTCGTCCACGGTCTGCTGGTAGATCCGGCAGGCCCGTTCCCGGCCCCACCGGGCGACCGCATCGTGATGGAACTCGGCGCCCCCGGCCAGCAGCAGCCCGCCATTGCGGCCGGCGGCGCGACCGGCCACCACCCCGGCATCGATGCCGATGACCCGCAGGCCGAGATCGAGCAGCTCGGCGACCGCTGAGAGGCCGGAGCCGCCCAATCCCACGACGCAGGCGTCGGCGACCTGCTCGCCCCGCAGCACCGGCAGGTCGAGCGGCGGACGATCGGCCCAGACGGGGACATTGGCCTCCAGGAGGGCGCTGGGGATACCTGACATGGTCTGGAGAATAGACCGCCGACCGACGGATCGGGAGAGACGATTATCTTCCCCGCTGCCGATGACCGGCCCATCCGCGACCCCGAACCCGAACGCGAGCCCGTGAGCACAGCCTCCACCCCCGTCTCCGTGTCCACGCCCGCCGCCTGGCAGGTCATCAACTCGCTGCGGGTCCTGGCCATGGACGCCGTCCAGCAGGCCAACTCCGGGCACCCCGGGACGCCGATGGCGCTGGCGCCAGTGGCCTACGTGCTCTGGCGACACCATCTGAAGCATGCGCCCACGGCACCGCTCTGGGCCGACCGCGACCGCTTCGTGCTCTCCTGCGGCCACGCCTCGATGCTCCTGTACGGGCTGCTCCACCTCTCCGGCTACGACCTCTCCCTCGACGACATCCGCCAGTTCCGCCAATGGGGCTCCCGCACTCCCGGACACCCCGAGCGTGGCCACACCGTCGGAGTCGAGACCACGACCGGCCCGCTGGGTCAGGGGATTGCCAACGCGGTGGGCATGGCCATGGCCGAGCGCCGACTTGCGGAGACTTGGAACGGCGAGGGTCGGCTGGTCGACCACCGGACCTGGGTGCTGGCCTCGGACGGCGACATTCAGGAGGGGGTCGCCAGCGAAGCCGCATCGCTCGCAGGTCACCTGCGACTCGGCAAGCTGACGGTCATCTACGACGCCAACGACATCACCATCGACGGCCGCACGACGCTCTCGATGTCGGAAGATGTCGGCGGGCGATTTACCGCCTACGGGTGGCGCGTCCTCCGGGTCGACGACGGCAACGACCTCGACGCCATCCACGCCGCCCTGACCGACGCCGCCGCCCAATCCGACCGCCCCACCCTGATCATCCTGCGTACCATCATCGGCGATCCCGCTCCGACCCGACGCGACAGCCCCAAGGCCCACGGTGAGCCGCTCGGTGCCGACGAGATCGCCGGGACCAAGGCCATCATCGGCTGGCCCAGCGAGCCGTTCCATGTGCCCGAGGCGGCCTACCAGGCCATGCGGGATCCGATCGTGGCCGCGGGTCAGGCCGCGGTGGCCGAATGGACTGGCCGCCTCGCAGTGCACCCGCACGCCGAGGCCTTCCAGCAGCAACTGGCTGGCACCCTGCCGCCGGACTGGGATGCGTCACTCCCCGATCTGTCCCAGGCAGCGTTGGCGACCCGGCAGGCCTCGCAGCAGGCGCTGGCCGCACTGGCCGTCACGGTGCCCGGCCTGACGGGTGGCTCCGCCGATCTGGCGGGCAGCAACGGCACGGCGGTGGCTGGCGAGTTCTTCGGGCCCGACCGGAGCGGGGCGCGGATTCACTTCGGCATCCGTGAACACGGCATGGCCTCGATCATGAACGGCATGGCCGTCCACGGCGGCATCCGCCCGTACGGGGCCACCTTCCTGGTCTTCAGCGACTACGCCAAGCCGGCCATCCGTCTGGCAGCGCTGATGGCTCTGCCGACGCTCTACATCTTCACGCACGACTCGATTGGCCTGGGCGAAGATGGTCCGACGCACCAGCCGGTCGAGCATCTGGCCATGCTGCGGACCATCCCGGGCCTGGTCACGCTGCGCCCGGCCGATGCGGCCGAGACGGTGGCCGCGTGGCGGACCGCCATCGCCCGGGGCAATGGACCTACGGCCCTGATCCTGACGCGGCAGAAACTCGCCCCGCTCACCCGCGACGCCGATGGCGTGGCGGCGGTGGCTCGGGGCGGCTACATCCTGCGGGAACCGGCGACGACGCCCCGCGCCATCGTCGTGGCCACCGGCTCCGAGGTTGCCGTCGCCGTGGCGGCTGCGGAACAGCTCGACGCCGAGGGCATTCCGACCCGGGTCGTCTCGCTGCCCTCGTGGGAGCTTTTCGCCGCCCAGGACGAGGCCTGGCGGGAACGGGTCCTGCCGGCGGCCATCACCGCCCGGGTCGGCATCGAGGCGGGTACCTCCTTCGGGTGGGCCCGCTGGCTCGGTGCCCGCGGCATCATGATCGGCCTTGACCACTTCGGCGCCTCCGCTCCGGCGGAGACGCTCTTCCAGCAATTCGGGTTCA